>JBAXFU010000088.1:0-13378 GCA_037139735.1 Phycisphaerae bacterium | reverse complement strand
GTTGTCCTAGAGGAGCGTGGCAGCGAGGGCGGGTCGTTGGGGGGTGCGTGTGGGTTTCCAGTGCTTGGAAGCGTCATCACCGGCCGGCGGGGGGCCATCGCCTTCGAAGCAGGGCTCGATGAAGCCGGGGTAGAGGGGCAGACCCGTGCATTCGACGAGGCGTGGGCCAATGGGCGTGCGGGCGGGCACGAGGGTGGGGGAACCGTCCTTGGCGGTGGCGGGTTCGCCGGGCAGGATGGCGACGATGCGGCCGTCGCGGGCGAGGATGGTGGCGTGCTCGAGGGGTGAAGACCCTGGATTGACGTGAATGGTGGCGTTGGAGAGGGCGACCCATGTGGGGTCGGCGCGTCGCATGCCGTTGGGAGGCGGCGTAAGGGGGGAGGTGGAGGTGGGCTGAGCCGCGGCGGGGAGGGCCAGCAGCGAGCAGGCGGCGAGGGAGAGGAGTCGGCGGGCGAGCCGCACCGGGGCGCCTGGGTGGATTGTCATGGTGTCATGAGATTATGGCGGCACGGCGGCGGAAAGGGGCGTGGCAGGGGCTGCGGACAAGGGCCGCGGACAAGGGGAGGAGAGCGGGTCTCGCGGGGCGGGACATGGCGAAACGAGGGGAGGTGCATTGGTGTATGAGGCGATGATCGAACGGGGGCGGGTCGTGATCCGCCGCTTGATCGGATTGATGGTGGCGCACTGGGGCTAAAGTCCTCGTTGCGGCATGCACTGGGCGTCGCGGCGTGTTTCCGGCGTCCTGACCGAGTGAACCTCGCGGCGGATGATCCGTCGCCAGCAGAGGAGTGTGCTTTCATGGCTGAGAAGAAGCTTGGCGTGTGGTTGTCTGCGACTGCGGCGGCGGTGGTGGCTGTCTGCGGCATGGCGACACCGGTGTTGGCGCAGGACGGCCCGCCGCCGGGGCCGAGGGAGCCGTCGTTCCCGGCATGGGCGGACATCAGCCGCGGCTTTGAGAAGGTGGTGTCGACGGCCGAGGGTCAATCGTTCTACACGTTGTTCAAGCGTGACCGGGACGGGGCGATGATGGCGGAGTTGCCCAAGGGGTACGAGGGGCAGCGTCACTTCTTCGCGATGACGGTGGCGACCGGCCAGGAGTATGCGGGCCTGCAGGCGGGCGACATCTATGTGTACTGGAAGCGTCTTGACAATCGGCTGGTCTTGATCGAGCCCAACACGGGGACCAAGTCGACGGGCGACGCCGAGAGCAAGTTGAGCGTGAAGAACCTCTTCACGGATCGGGTGTTGCTGGACGTGCCGATTCTGGCGATGGGTCCTGGCGGGCAGCCGGTGATCGACATGCGGAATCTGCTGGTGGGTCAGGCGACGACGTTCTTCGGTCGCGAGGCGGGCGGCGCGGTGGGGCGGCTGGCGACGATCAAGAAGGCGAAGGCCTTCCCGGAGAACGTGGAGATCGCCTTCGAGATGCCGTCGTCGGACGGGCGGCTGAAGAGCTTCCACTACTCGATCAGCCTGCTTCGGGACAATCCGTCGTACAAGCCGCGGATGGCGGACACGCGGGTGGGGTACTTCACGACGACGTACCGGGACCTGGGCAAGTTCACGGACAAGGAGAAGTGGGTTCGGTACATCAACCGGTGGAACGTGGAGAAGAAGGATCCGGGCCGGAAGATGAGCCCGCCGAAGGAACCGATCGTCTTCTACATCGACGCGGCGGTGCCGGCGCGGTATCGGCAGTTCGTGCGTGACGGCATCCTGATCTGGAACAAGGCGTTCGAGAAGATCGGCATCATCGACGCGATCGAGGTGCGTCAGCAGGACGCGGAGACTGGCGCGTACATGGAGCTGGATCCGGAGGACGTGCGGTACAACTTCATCCGGTGGCTGTCGAACGACATGGGGACGGCGATCGGGCCGAGCCGCGTGAACCCGAACACGGGTCAGATTTTGGATGCGGACGTGATCCTGACGGACGGCTGGATCCGGCACTTCTGGACGCAGTACAACGAGATCATGCCGGAGTTGGCGATGGAGGGCCTGTCGCCGGAGACGGTGGCGTGGCTGGACATGAATCCGCGGTGGGATCCGCGGGTTCGGATGGCCGATCCGGCGGATCGTCCCGGCATGATCGCGGAGCGGATGCAGCGTGGCGTGACGCGATACGGCGGGCGCGGCATCGGTCATTCGAGCGGCGTGGCGGAGTCGGGCGACCGCATGATGGGCACGAGCGAGTTCGACGGGTTGGTGGGTCGCACCAGCCAGATGAACGGCTTGTGCCTTGCCAGTCGCGGCAAGGGCTACGACATGGCCTTTGCGCGGATGCACTTCGAGTTGATCGCCGACGAGCTCGAGGGGATGGATCAGGACGCCGCGGTGCCCAAGGCCGTGAAGGTGGACGACGAGAAGCAGGACAAGAAGAAGGACGACAAGGAGGAGAAGAAGGAGGACAAGAAGTCCGATCTTCTCGACGGCATTCCCGACTGGTTCATCGGGCCGCTGCTGGCGGACCTGGTGCAGCACGAGGTCGGCCACACGATCGGCCTTCGCCACAACTTCAAGGCCAGCACGCAGTACACGCTGGCGCAGATCAACAGCGACGAGCTGAAGGGCAAGAAGTCCTTCACGGCGTCGGTGATGGACTACACGCCCGTCAACTTCCCCGGCCCCGACGGGAAGATGAAGGGCGACGTGGCGATGATCACCGTGGGCGATTACGACATGTGGGCGATCGAGTACGGGTACGGGTTCGGCGATCCGAAGGAAGTCGCCAAGCGTGCGGCGGAACCGGGCCTCGACTACGGCACCGACGAGGACGTGGGCGGCAGCGATCCCTCGATCCAGCGGTACGACTTCACGAAGAACCCGCTCGACTACGCGAAGAGCCAGTTCGAGCTCGCCAAGTACCACCGGGCCCGACTGCTCGACAAGTTCGTGAAGGACGGCGAGAGCTTCTCGAAGGTCCGTCGGGGCTACGAGATCACGCTCTCGATGCAGACTCGCGCCATCACGATGCTCAGCCCGTGGATCGGCGGCGCCTTCGTGAACCGCGATCTCAAGGGTGATCCGGGCGCCAGGTCGCCGATCGTGGTGGTTCCGGCGGCCCAGCAGCGAGACTGCCTCCGCCAGATCATCGAGACGTCGTTCTACGACGAGGTCTACGGCCTCAAGCCCGAACTGCTCGAGAAGATGACGGTCGACAAGTGGCTGGACGGCGGCGGCATGGCCGAGGCGCGGCAGGAAAGCGCGTACAACATCCATGACCGCATCGCGGGCGTTCAGTCGATGGTGCTCACGCGACTCATGAATCCGACGACGCTGCGTCGCGTGCTCGACAACGAGTTCAGGACGCCGGCGGATCAGGACATGCTCACGCTGCCGGAAGTGCTCGACACGGTGTCGACGGCGGTGTGGAGCGAACTGGAGAAGGAGCCCTCGGGCGGCTACACCGTTCGCAAGCCCTACATCTCCAGCCTTCGTCGCAACCTGCAACGCGAGCATCTCGACCGCATGATCGACCTGACGATGCCTTCGGCGGCTTCGGCGGAGGCCTCCAAGGCGATCAGCAACCTCTCGGTCTTCCGTCTGCGGGAGCTCGCTCGCAAGATCGACCAGATCCTGGGCGAGAAGGGCGACAAGGGTCGCCGCCTCGATGCGTACAGCCTGGCCCATCTCTCGGAGGCCAAGATGCGGATCGAGAAGGCGCTCGATGCCCAGTTCATCTACAACCAGGGTGGCGGCGGCGGCTTCCCCTTCGGCATGATGTTCGGTCAGCCCGCGGCGGCCGAGCCCATCAAGCCAGTGCAGATGGATGTCCCCCAGCCGTGATGACGGGATCAAAGTCCGTGGCGGACTTTGATCACCGAGCATGAATCAACGGGCCGCGATGTCCGAAAGGCGTCGCGGCCTGTTTTTTGACCTGATTTCGGGGTCGCAAGGCAAGCGACAGCCCTGTGTGGACCGCGTGTGGAGGAGGTGACGCTGGAGCGCACTTGCGCCTCCCGCAGACGCGGCTCCATCCTCCCCCGCGTGGGTGATGGCCGATCCAGACGTCACCGGCGAGGCGCAGACGACAGACAACCGACAGGTTCTCCATGGGTTCTTGTATTGCAAACCTTTGTCAGATAGTGGTTTGCGACTGCTTCTCGTGATTCACCCACATGCCGACAGGCCTTGTTACTACCACGACGAGTTGAATTCATTTGTGAGAGAGAAGAAGAGGCCACCGGAGGGAGCAGCTGAGGAACGGAGTTCCTGGAGGGGCGGGAGGCGGTGGTGTGGATAAGTAGGGGTTATTGTGGGCGGGGGTGGGGGGGTTGGCAGCGCGGGCAACTGACGGTGGATCGTTGGGAGACGAGGGTGTGGACCAGCGGCGTCCCGCAGGCGAGGCAGGGGAGATCGCGGCGTCCGTAGACGCGATGGGAGTTGGTGGCGGCGCCGGCGCGGCCCAGGGCATCGACGTAATCGCGGAGGGTGCTGCCACCTTGGGCGATGGCGGCCTGGAGGACGTCGCGGATGCGTGCTGCGAGGGTGTCCCAGTGGCGTGGCGTGAGGTCACGAGCGGGCGTGAGCGGGTGAAGGCGGGCGAGGAAGAGGGATTCATCGGCGTAGATGTTGCCGACGCCGGCGAGCACGGACTGGTCGAGGAGGACGGACTTGATGGAGCGGGCGGAGGATGCGGCGGCTTGATGGAGTTGATGGCCTTGGATGGCGAGCGCGTCGGGGCCGAGGTTGTTCCATGCGACGGCGTCGAGATCGAGGCGGGTGGGCAGTGGGCGAAGCCCGCCGAAGCGGCGCGGGTCGCGGAAGAGCATGGTGTCGCCGCGATCGATGGTCCACAGGGCGTGCACATGCGTGTGGATGGCGATGTCGGCGGGATCGGGGAGGAGGAGGACTTGGCCGCTCATGCCGAGTTGGATGATGAGGGCGCGGCCGTCGGCGGCGACGAGGGCGAGCTGCTTGCCGCGACGTTCGATGGAGGCGATGGTGGCGTTTTGGAGAAGGCGGTGGGCGCGATCGCGGGCGGAGCGGGGTGTGGGCGAGCAGATATCGGCGCGGAGGAGTTGGGCGCGGCGGACGAGGCGGCCGACCAGACGCGGCTCGAGGGAGCGGCGGAGCGATTCGACTTCGGGGAGTTCTGGCATGGCGTTGGAGAGGGCCTGCCGCGGGGGTGGCGATGGGGATCAGCGAGCCGGCGGAGAAGAGGGCGGCGTCGGGGATGGCGTTGCGTGGGTGCGGCCGCGGCGTTGGCGGAAGAAGTCGCGGAGGAGGCGGGAGGATTCCGCGGCGAGGACGCCTTCGACGGGTTGGACGCGGTGATTGAGACGAGGGTCGCTGGTGAGGTGACCGAGGCTGGCGCAGAAGCCGGCCTTGGGGTCGCGGGCGCCGAAGACGACGCGACCGACGCGGGCGTTGACGATGGCGCCGGCGCACATGGCGCAGGGCTCGAGGGTGACGGCGAGCGCGAGGTGATTGAGTCGCCAGTCGCCGATGGCCTTGGCGGCGAGCTTGATGGCGATGAGTTCGGCGTGGCCGGCGGGATCGGCATCGACTTCGCGGCGGTTGTGGGCCTGGGCGATGATGTCACCGGTGTCGGCGTGGTAGACGACGGCGCCGACGGGGACTTCGTCCATGGCGGCGGCCTGGCGTGCGAGTTCGAGGGCACGGGCCATCATGGAGCGATCGATGTCGGTGGCGTGTTCGGCGCCGAGGGGGGCGTCGAGGGGAGCGTGGCGGCCGAGGATGGAGGCGAGCCAGCGAGGGAGCATGGGAGGAGTGGCGTGAGGGCGGGAGGGGATCACGCGGGGATCGTCATGCGGCTGCGTCGTGGTCTGCCGCGGGTCCGGCGACGCGATGGGCGGGGAGGAGGTAGAGGAGGAGGGTTCCCAGTTCGTAGAGCAAGTACATGGGGACCCAGAGCAGGAGCATGGAAGCGACATCGCCGGGGGTGAGGATGGCGGAGGCGACGGCGGTGATGAAGAAGGCGTACTTGCGGTACTTGGAGAGGAAGACGGTGGTGACGATGCCGGCCCATCCCAGGACGAGGATGACGACGGGCATCTGGAAGGAGACGGCGAAGGCGAGGAGGAGCGAGAGGAGGAGGTTGATGTACTCGGTGACGCGGTAATCCTGCCTGATGGCGGATTCCTTGCTGAGGGGCTGGGTGAGGATGACGGGCTTGGCGTCGTGGGCGGCGGCGATGCAGAATCGAACTTGATGGAGTTCAGCGTTGACCCAGAAGGCGCCGGGCTTGAGTTGATCGGCGGGAGGGTCGCCTTGGAGGACGAGGACGGTGGGGAGGACGGCGCCATCGGGGATGGTCGCGACGGACGGGGTTCTGGTGCCGATGTCGGCGCTGAAGAGCAGGAGGAAGCTCAGGAGCGAGGGCACGACGACCTTGTACAGGAAGATGACGCCGGCGGCGGTGAGGAACGTGGAGAGGGGGAGCAGGACGTAGACGAAGCGTTTCTCGCGGTCATAGAGGCCGGGCGCGATGAACTTCCAGGCCTGCCAGAGGATCCAGGGGCCGCCGATGATGACGGCGGCGATGAGACTGACCTTGACGTACGCGCCAAAGGTTTCAAGGGGGCCGGTGGCCTGGGCTGCGCCGAAGCCGGCCTCGTCGAGGGCCGCGAAGAGGGGCTTGAGAAGGAAGTTGAGGATTTCCTTTCCGAAGATCAGCGAGGTGAAGACGATGGGGAAGAGGCCGTAGAGGGCGTGGATGAGGCGGGTGCGGAGTTCCTCGAGGTGGTCCCCCAGGGGCATGACGGATTCGATGTTGAGCTTGGCGGGGGGCATGGGGTGATGTCGACCCAAGCGTAGAGAGCGTGTTCCACGGATCACCGGTGAAAACCGGTCGGGCGGGGCGCGATGCTCTTGGCGGCCTGGTGGTGACCAGCGTGGGAGCGGGCGGAGCGAACCTGCGGAGCTGGCGGGTTTGATTCGTCGAGCACGCGGGTGCTCGACCCGGGCGTGCGGAGGAGGAGGCCGCCGGTTGGTCCCGATGGGTTGCGAGGCGAATCGCCGCCGTCACGCACGTCAACGTCCGTTGTTGGCAGGTGATGCGTGTTGTGGGTGGCCGAGCGGATCGAACAGAGCACGAACACGAAACGGTCGCGGCGGGTGGCGGGCGGGTGGCGGGGGCTATAGTTGGGGCCTTGGACTCCGGAGCCGTTCCGGGGCGAGGGTGATTCTGGTGGGGCAGCCCGTAGTCGCGGGTCCTGCCCCGACGTGCGACCAAGGTCGCACACCCGGCGATTCGTCGCGCGAGCGACGGATGGCGGCCGGAGACGGAAAGGAAGCAACGATGGCTCGTTACACAGGTCCGAAGCTCAAGCAGTCGCGTCGCGTCGGCGCGCCGGTGGTCGACATTCCCAAGCACACGTCGAAGCGTTCGCTGGTGTTCCCGGGCATGCACGGGTTCCGCGGGCGTCGCATCCGCGACTACGGGCTGCGTCTGAACGAGAAGCAGAAGCTCAAGTACCACTACGGCGTGCTGGAGAAGCAGTTCCGCCGCTACCTGGACCACGCGGGCAGCATGCCGGGCAACACGGGCGACATGCTGCTGCAGTTGATGGAGTGTCGTCTCGACAACGTGCTTCGCCGGTGCGGTCTGGGCCGCACGGTGTGGGGCACGCGTCAGATGGTGGCGCACGGCCACGTGCTGGTGAACGGCCGCAAGACGGACCGTCCGAGCTTTTCGGTGTCGGTGGGCGACGTGATCACGCTCAAGCCCAAGGCGCAGAAGCTGGGCAAGGAGCAGATGGAGTCGATGGCGGGCCTGGAGGTGCCGGGCTGGATCGAGTTCAATCCGTCGGAGCTGAAGCTGAAGGTGGTCGCGAATCCGACGACGGACCAGATTCCCTTCGACGTCAACACGAACCTCATCATCGAGTTCTATCGCTGAGTCGAGCTCGATGGACCGGCGTCGTGGCCGGGATGGAACATCACCGGCCGATCGGTTCGCTCCGATCGGCCGGATTCGTTGGCGGATCGAGTGACGGACGTGACGGTGATCGCGGCCCGGGCGTTGTGGCGGGGCCGCTTGAACGGATGAGACATCAATGAGGAAGTTCCTCCGCAAGTACAACAAGTGGGTGCTGCCCCTGTTCACGATCCTGCTGATGCTGACGTGGGCCACGAGCGGCACGGGCATGGGCGGCGATCCGGGCAAGCGGGTGGTGGCGACCTTGGCCGGTCGCAACATTCGAGCCTCGGAGATGCTCAAGGCCGAGAACGAGTATCGCGCCTTGCGCGAGTATCTGCCGGGCATGGTGTCGATGCGGGTGGGCGCCGAGAGCGGCACGCACTGGTACCTCCTGGCGATGCAGGCCGAGCGTGCGGGGCTCGTGGGCGACAAGGGCGACGGGGAGACGTGGGAGGAGGGGCTCGCGGCCGAGGAGGCCCGCTACGAGGTGATGGGCAACCCGGAGTACCGGGGCGTCGCCGAGTTCCTGCTGAACAACCCGCAGATGATGAACCAGTTCACGCAGCAGACTGGCCAGCGGATGGCGATGCTGCGAGAGCGGGCCCGAGGGCCCTTGACGCCGGACGAGTTCGGCCGCGCGTTGTCGCGGCTGCGGGGCGTGACGAGGCTGATCGACGCCTTCCAGCATGCGCCGCGGATCTCCGATGCGCGACTGGTGGGCAAGGTGGCCGACCTTTCGACTCGCATCAGTTTCGATGCGGTCGAGATTCCGGCCGACCGCGTGAAGGGCGTGGCGGAGCCGACGCAGCAGACGCTCGAGGCGATGTTCGAGAAGTACAAGGGCGTCAAGCCGGGAACGGGCGAATACGGATTCGGCTACGAGGAGCCCAAGCGGGTGAAGATCGAGTGGATGACGCTGAGCAACGCCGCGATCGCGGCGGCGGTGAAGCTTGATCCGGTCGAGGTGAACAAGCACTGGCAGCAGAACCGCGGGACGTTCAAGGGCGAGTTCGCCGCCGAGCGGGCGAATGTCGAGACGGCGTTGCGGTCGTCGAAGGTGGAGGCGGCCGTGACGGAAGCGGACCGCGTGATTCGCGCGAGGATTCGCAGCGCGACGAGGAATCTCGATTCGGCGGCGGGCGTGAAGCGTCTTCCCGACGACTGGGCCTCGCGTCGTCCGTCGATGGAGGAGTTGGCCCGGACGGTGGTGGCCGAGGTTTCGGCGGTGCGGATGCCCCAGCCTGCGGTGCAGGTGAAGGGGTCGTCGTTCACGCCGATCGAGGAGTTCCGCTCGATGGGCGAACTGGCCGCCGCACAGTTCCGCGTGGGCACGCAGACCGGCGGCATCGTCGACTTCCTGGCCCAGACGTACGAACTGAGCAAGAGCAACACGCTTGGCCTTCAGGCGGGCGTGCCCTTCGAGCAGGCGTTGACGGACTCGACCGGCAATCGGTATTACGTGACGGTGCTCGACGCGCGGCTGGAGTCTCCCGCCGAGGCGCTCGCGGGCATTCGCGACCGGGTGCTGGGCGATGCGAGGAAGTTGGCGGCGTTCGAGAAGCTCAAGGGCGAGACGGCGGCGTTGCAGGTGCAGGCCATCACCGACGGGCTGGAGGGCGTGGCGAAGGCGTTCGGCACGGGCGGCGGGGCCGCGACCGACCTGACGATCGATCGTCGCGTGGTGGTGGGCGGGCAGCAGATGGATCGTGCGTATCCGCAGTTCGACACCAAGGAGGTGCGGGACGCGCTCGAGGCGCAGGTCGACATGCTGGGTCATTCGACCAAGGTGACGGCGGAGAACGTCGCCCAGCGGACGGTGGCGGTGCCGCTGCCTGCGAGGCAGAGCGTGGCGATCTTCCAGGTGACCGGCCATGAGCCGCTGAGCCAAGAGGGCATGCGGACGGTGACGCTGCAGGCGACGCGGAACCTGACGGGTCGCGACCTGCTGCAGCAGTTGCGGGACGACAAGGGCGTCAACCCGTTTGCGTTTCAGACGCTGAAGGACGACATGGCCTACATCGATCTCGA
Organism: Phycisphaerae bacterium; assembly: GCA_037139735.1. Taxonomy (GTDB): domain Bacteria; phylum Planctomycetota; class Phycisphaerae; order Phycisphaerales; family UBA1924; genus UBA2402. The sequence goes on along the minus strand of JBAXFU010000088.1, from coordinate 3,465 downwards.
GCGTCCGGCGTCGTCGGATGCCAAGTCCGAGAGAGGCCAGTCCGAGACGGGCAAGGCGCCGGCCAAGGGCAGTTGAGAGGGTGTTTGGTGGGTATTCGGCATACAGCGGCGTCCGGAGCGGAGTCCGGGCGGCGTCCCGAACGGGGATGGGGCGGGCGTGTTTCGGAAAGTGGGGGTTTGGCAGGCAACGTACGCTGGTGCAGGGCGTACATGAATGGGGACGGGGAAGCGAAGTCGGTTCGCCCGGGGCCTTTGACGGAGCCCGGGCTCGCGTGAAGGAAGACACATGAAGAAGCCGAGTGCCTGGAACGGTCGGTGGCGTTGGTTGGTCGGAGCGGCCGCGTGCGTGGTGGTGGCGTCAGCCGCCCTCGACGTGGCGGTGGCGGAGCCCAAGCCGGCGAGCGGGGCGGGGACGGACGCGAAGGCGGGGGATGGTCCTGACGTCCTGATTTTCAAGGACGGCAAGGTCTTCTACGGCACGATCGTCTCGGAGACGGCGACGACGGTGCGGTTCAAGGGGAAGGTGGCGGGGCTGGACTTCGAGACCGAGTACCCCAAGGCGGACATTCTGCAGGTGAAGAAGGGCGAGCGCAAGGCCGGGGAAGGCGCGGCTGCGGCCGATCCGGGGAAGGGTGCGACGCCGGGCGCGACGCCGCCGCCGGCGAGCGACGCTTCCGCGTCGGCGAACGGGAAGAACCGGTACTACTGGATCGAGCTCAAGGGCGAGCTTGGCTCGCAGATCAGCGAGACGCCCCTTCGCGAGGCGTTGACGGACGCGAGGAAGAACGACGCGAACACGATCGTCCTCGAGTACGACCCGGTGTGGAAGATCGATCCGCGCAATCCGCTTCCGGAGTTGGCCTCGAACTTCGACGAGATGTTCCGTGCGGAGCGGATCTGTGAGGTCTTCACGGACGACGTGCCGAAGGACTGGCCGGTGAAGCCGCGGATCGCGATGTGGGTGAAGGACGCGATGGGCGGCGGGGCCTTCCTGCCGATCGTGGTGCCGGAGTTGTACTTCGCCGGCGAAGCCAAGATGGGCGGCGTGGGCAATTTGGGCGACCTCTTCGACGGCGTGGGCGACGAGGTGGTGCGTCAGAAGCAGCGTTCGCTGCGACTGGGCCACGCGGAGGGTTGGTGCATCGCGGGCGGGTACGACTTCCGCCTGATTCGCGCGATGTGCTTCCGCAAGTACGTGCTGTCGTACCGGATGGCGGGCGGCAAGCCCGAACTCTTCGAGGGGTATCCGACCAACGCGGGCGAGGAGCTGCTGACCGACGACGGCGAGGAGAACAACAAGGACACGTTGAATCAGGTGCTCCGCGGCGACGGCGGCAACGACGTGCTGACGATCAACGCCCGCCTGGCGGAGATCCTGGGTCTGTCGCGGCGGACGGTCGACACGCGAGACGACCTCCTGTCGGCGATGAACATCGCGCTCGACTCGGTGGAGGTGAAGGGCCGTTCGAAGAACATCATGCGTGACTGGGACACGGGGGTCGAGTCCACGAAGCGGACGTTGCTCAAGCTGATGGACGATTACCGCGAGGTTCGGGTGCAGCCCCCGGCCGACTACGCGGCCCGCTCCAAGGCCCGCGGCCAGCAGCGCGGCATCCTCGAGCAGATGTTGCGACTGCAGAAGGGCAAGTTCGGCGAGGGACTGAGCCCCCGCTGGCTCGGACAGAACGGCATCCCCGGCGAGGCCGACATCAACACATTGCTCGAGCAGATCAAGATCCAGCAGACCAAGGACAGGAAGTGAGTTGAGCGGGTTTCGACAGGATCGTTCCGGCGGATCGAATCAGGAGTCTCGGCATGGCGACGAAGGTGTTCAGGCGTTTGATGGGCATGGCGGCCGCGGCCACCCTCTTCCTCGCGGCGATGGCGACCGATCGGGCCTTGGGGCTCGATCAGGCCATGGCGCTCGACCGGCTGACGCTCAAGGACGGCACGGTGCTCGAGGGCACGGTGACGCGCGAGATCGACGGCACGATCTGGTTCAAGTACTCGATCGCGGGCGTCGAGCAGACCAAGATGTTCACCGCCACCGAGTACTCCGCGCTCGTCCGCGACGCGGGCTCGGCGCCCTCGAAGGAGGAGGCGGCCAAGCCCGTGCCTTCGCCCGAGGCGGGCAAGCAGTCCAAGCCCAATCCGCGGCCGGGCGTTCCCCGCGCGGCCGTCGTGACGCTGGGCGAGACGCGTGACGAGAAGCAGGGCGACATGGTGGGCATCTACATGACCTCCTATGCGCTCGAGCAGATGCTCCCGATGCTCGAGGAGGAGGTCGGCAACGACGGCACCGGCGTGGTGGTGCTTCGCGTCAACTCGGGCGGCGGCGCGCTGCTCGAGATCCAGAAGATCAGCGACACCATCCACGAGAAGTACAAGAAGAAGTTCCGCACGGTGGGGTGGATCGACTCGGCCATCTCGGCCGCGGCGATGAGCATCCTGTGCGTGGAGGAGATCTACTTCGCCAACAAGGCCAACTTCGGCGCGTGCACGGGCTATTCGGGTCGCCTGGTGGCCATCAAGGGCCTGCAGCTCGAGCGGGTGCTCGTGATGATGGAGAAGATCTCGGCCCGCGGCGGGTACGACCCGCTCATCATGCGGTCGATGCAGATCGAGCAGCCGGTCTCCGCGACGCGGCTGCCCGACGGCACGATCAAGTTCTTCGCCGACTCGACCTCGGGCGAGATCATTGTGAACCGCGACAAGGAGATCCTGACGCTCAACGCGGAGACCGCGATCAAGATCGGCTTCTCGAAGGGGACGGCCAGCACGATCGAGGAACTCACCAAGGCGATGGGCTACACCGAGCTGCAGTGGGTGGGCGAGGACGTCAAGGGTTCGCTCTACCCGATCAGCAAGGCCGAGAAGTGGAACATCGCCTATCGCAAGCAGGCCAAGAACGACGAGGACCGCACGCAGGAGTACTTCGCGAAGTACCAGATGAACGTGCAGGCGGCCGCGAGCGAGCAGACCCGCGAGGGCCGGGCCCGCTTCATCGGCCGGGCCCGCGCCGCCTTGGAGCAGATCAAGGCCATGATCCGCAACAACCCCAACTTCATCATGTTCGCCCTTGGCATGAACGATGAAGAGGAGTACAAGAAGTGGCTCGAGGAGCAGGAGAAGCTGCTCCGCGACATGATGCGGTGAGACCCTGATCGATCACGACCCGCACGAACCCCGCGCATGACGCGGGGTTCGTCGTTTTTCGGCCACGCCGGCTCGCGGGTCATCTCCGAATCGTTCAATGGCCCCTGCCTCGCCCGTCAGGGCGCACCAGTCGTAGCCGTAGTGCGCAGCCCGGCTTTGCGGGCGAGCCCCCGGCGGTGCGCTGGGTACGGCGACATGGCGTGACGACGCGGAGGCCATGGACGTAACGCGTGGATGGCGTTCGGCGTGGTCGGGTCCGCGATGATGTCACGTGGTGGTGAATGCCATCGACATGGCATGTTGATCGTG
>JBAXFU010000087.1:0-13489 GCA_037139735.1 Phycisphaerae bacterium | reverse complement strand
GTCACGGCGAAGCCGTAGACGTCGGCCTCGTCCTCGCCGTTGAAGGGGTCCTGCTGGCTGAGTTCGCCCTTGATGCGAACGCCGGCCGACTGGCTGTTGATGATCTCGGCCGACAGGATCGAGTCGTTGCGGAAGAAGTTGTCGCCGAAGACCACCGGCTGGCCGCCGGTGCGGCCGAGGTTGCTCGACGTCTGCGCGTTGAGGGTGACGTTGGAGGCCGCCTGCGAGAGACCGACGGCCTTGCCCGCGCCGGGCGCCGCGCCCGAATAGGCCTCGAGCTCGTAGTAGACCGAGCTGTCGCGCTGGGGCTTGGTGCTCGGGGAGCTCAGGTCACCCACCACCGTCACGTCGAGCTGGCTGCGGCCGCCGATGAGCACCTGACCCACCGTGCGACCGACGACCGCCAGGGCGTTGGTCTTGTTGTTCTGATCGATCGGCGTGCCGTCCTGGAAGGCGAAGTTGGGATCAGGCGACCAGATGCCCGCGTCCGCGGCGACCACCAGCGACCCCAGGTCACCAGCGACCGTGAGCGTCCCAGTCAGGTTGCCCACCGAGAAACGATCGCCAAAGCCGTTGAACTTCGACGCGCCGAAGACCATGCCGTTGACGGTCACGCTGCCGATCGAACTGCCATCCTCGAGGAAGAAGCCTTGGTCGGTGCGGGTGAAGCCCGTCGTGACGGTTCGGATGGCCTGCCCGTTCTGCTGGGCGAATCCCTCGGGGTTGTACGTCTGGGCGCTGGCGTTGTCACGGACGAAAGGTGAGCCCACCACCACCGAGCCGCTGCCCGGAGGCATGCCGGTGATCACCACCTGCGTGTTGCGACGGTCGGCGGCAAAGCCGAAGCCCGCCGTCTCGAAGTCGTCGTAGAGGCCCTTGAGATCGTCCTTGAGCGTCAGCGTGTAGGCGCCGTCCCAGAAGACGCGAGGAATCAGCGCGTTGGCGTCAAAGGCGTCGGGCCGCTCGGTGGCGGTGCCCAACTCGCCGCCGAGCATGATGAAGGAGGTACGAGAGTCGGTGCCGCTGAAGCGGATGCGGCCGATGCCGTCGTTGCGATCGGGAACGCCGTTGTCGTCGAGGTCGCCGGGGCTGACCTGCGAGTTGCCGGCGGGGATGCCCGCGAGCGTGCCGAGCATGTCGCGGCCGTAGAGGTCGAAGAAGCTGACGGTTGCGCCCACGGGGCCGGTGAGGGCCACCGCCGCGCCAAAGGCGCGAGAGTCCATCAGCCCGCCGTACTTGTTGGGCGTGCGATCGAAGGACACGTCGTCGATGACGAAGGGCGTGCGGACCGAACCCGGGGCCGGGGGCGTCAGCATCGTGAAGCGAAGCTCGTCGAACGCGGGCGTCGCGGCGGGCGCCTGCACGCGGAAGTTGCCGACGCCCGTGGGGCTGCCGCCCGGGGTGCCGTCCACCACGAGCGCACGCAGCTGGTTGCCGGTGTACGAGGCGATGACCTGGTTGTTGAGATACAGGTCGGCCCGCAGGAAGTTGAAGAGCAGACCCGTGTTGTCGCCGCCCACCGTGACGGGGTCTCCCGCCACGGCGAAGGAGCACGAACGCACCGCGATCCGCGGCGCCTGGGGGTCGGTGCCGTCGGCGCGGAATCGCAGCGCAAAGTACTCGCCGGTCTCGTTGAGGTCGACGCGGACGTACCTGGCGTTGTTGTCCTGCGTGGCGGGGTTGGCCGCGACCCGGATGTCACCGGCCGGATTGACGTTGTGGCGGAACTCGAGACCCGACTGCGCGAAGACGCGGCCGCTGCCGATGGGGCCGTAGTTCTCCTGATCAAAGCCCTCGGTCTGCGTCTGCGCCGGCACGTCGGTGAAGGTCTGCGTCGTCGCCAGATAGGGCACGTAGTAGTGGAAGAAGGCGTTGGCCGACCCCAGCCCGGTGTTCGGGTCGACGCTGTCGGCCGAGATCGTCAGGGAGAAGAGCATCTGGCGACGCTCGAGTTGCTCGACCGAGGGCCGCTCGGTCATCCCGGCGCGGGCGCGAAGCCCGGCCACGCCCTCGCCCTTCGACTGGGCGAGGCGGCTCGTGCGGACAAAGGGGCGGTTGATGTTGTTCGAGCGACCCATTCGATTCTCCTGACGCACCTGCAAAGGCCGACGCTCGACGCGCCGACCGGATGAGACTTCCCGCACCGATCCGGCCTGTGCCGAACCCGTGGTCTTTCCCCCTCGATCCAGCCCCCGCGCGCGGCCCATAACGGCCCGCCGTCGCGAGGGAGCAAGGGCAGAGAGTACCCCGGTCGTGGGCCAGAGGCACGCGTCCACCCAAACTTCGGACCCCGCCCGGAACACGAACGCGCGTTCCCGGCGAGCCCCGCCCGAGCGGCCGCTACGCAGGGCCGTTCGTCCGGATTCATCCTACCGGACGACCCCCGCCGCCGGTCCTCCAACCGACCCGATCATCATGCGAACAAAGCCGGTTTTTGGCGGCTTGGGGGTCAATCTCCGGTTGTCCCATGTGCGGTCGCGACACGCCCCGGCGCGGTCATGATCCCAACTCGATCACCCGCCGGTACTGGGCCGAGAAGAACTCGAAGTACCGCACCTCGCACCGCCCGCGGAAGACCGCGTCCTTCCACGCGCCCGTGATCGCCTTCACGTGCTCGGGGCGGAAGGGCAACTCCTTGCCGTCGGGCATGATCGTCGTGGGCCAGGCGTAGAACCGCTCCTCCATCTCCGCGAGCCTCGACGCGTCGAAACCAGGGGTGCGACGGGCCGCGTTCAGGGCCTTCCATGCCCGAACCTGCAGGTCGGCCGTCTCGATGCCAAAGCACCCCATCATGACCCCGATGGTGCTCCGCCAACCCGCGGGCTTGGTGGTGCTGGCGATCTGGAAGGGATCGACGCGGTCGATCATGTGGGCCAGGTGCTTCTCGTACATCACCCGTCGCACCGGCATTCGCCGCAACTCGTGATGATCGGGGCCCATCGGCACCCCGGCCTCGCCGACCGGGTTGGAGGCCGCGGCCGGGTCGCGCTTGGAGGGGAACTGCCAGAGCGACTGGGCCTCCTCCGTGAGCGTGAACTCGACGAACCGCCTGGCCAACGCCGGATTGGAGCCGCCCCGGAGGATCGAGATCGGGTCGGCGTCCATGTAGGTCGCGCCCTTGGGATCGACGTAGCCCACGCGGCTCTTCGAGGCGTCCGTCTCGCCCGGCGGCAGCACCGCCTGGCTCTGGTTGCGGCCGTAGAAGTCGATGCACAAGCCCGCCGCGGCTTCGCCTTGACTCACGTCGATGGGTGGCTTGGGGGCCGAGTTGGTGTAATAGCGGGTGTTGGCGCACATCTCCCGCAGCACCTTCCACCCCTTCTCCCACCCGTAGTAACTCAGCACGGCGTCGATGGAGGTGGCCACCGAACCGGATTGGCGGGGGTCGGCGAAGACGAGCCAGCCCGCGAGCCGCCAATCGGCGAGATCCTCGAAGCTCTTGGGCGGGTCCACGCCGAGCCGGGCGAGCACGTCCTTGCTGTAGACGATGCCAAAGCCGCTGATGGCCGTGCCGAGCCAGTGCTGCTGCGGGTCGTAGAGCATGCCGGCGCCGAGCGTGTTGGGGCCGTACCACGCGTCGAGGCGGGACTGCTCGAACCCCGCGGGCACGGAGATGGAGACGCCCGCCTGACGTTCGAGTTGCGAGAGGTCAAGACGCACCCGGGCCTCGCCGGGCGGAGTCTGCTTCGAGGCCTCGGCGATGGCGGCCAACGCCGCCGCCTGATCGAGCATCGCGCCCAGCGGGATGCGGAGCACCATCGCCGAACTTCCCTCAAGGCCGACCGTGGCGATGAGTTGACGTTCGTTGACGATGACGGCCGGTTCGACGGGCCCCTTGGTGCGGACCAGCACCTCCGCCGCGGCCCGGTCCCGGAAGGGCCGGAACCAGTACGACCCCGTGTTGACGTCCTTGAGACGTCCGTGGTCGAAGGACCCGCCCCCGAACATCACGTCGAAGGCGACGCTGCCGGGCGGGAACTCGCTCGCCAGATCCAGCGTCGGAGCGGCCAGTCGCTCGGAGTTGGCGGCGGCCCACTGCTCCACCACCTTGGCGCACCGCGAGGAGTACTGAGCCGCCAACTGCTTGATGATCTCGCTGGTGGCGCCCGGCTGACGCCAGTCGATCCGCACGGGCGTGCCGTGCACCCGGCGGTGCCAGCGGTCGAACGCCTGGCTGAACTCCTGCTGGATCTGCGGCACGTGCGGCGTGACCACCACCAGGGTCCCTTCGGGCCCCACCGCCTCCATCCTGACCTCCTGGGGGCGCATGAGGAATGGGACGCCGATGATCAGCGCCAAGAGACCGATGATGAGGATGCGGGAGAGCATCGGGCGGAGGGTACGCGGGGCCTGTCGCCACCCGCCGCCTCGGAACGGCCGCTCAGCCCATCAACTCGCGCCACCGGGCGGCGACGCGATCCTTGACGGCCTGATCCATGGCGATGATCGGGGGCCAGGTGCGGACCGGGTTGCCCCCCACTTCCTCGCCGGGAATCTTGCGGGTGGCGTCGAAGCCGATCTTGTGGCCCGCGCCCAGCCTGGGGGCGGCATGGTCGAGAATGTCGAGGGGCCCGTTGACGACCTCGACGTCGCGGCCGGGATCGCAGTTGGCGCACAAGTGGAAGAGCACGGCGTCCTGATCGTGGACGTCGACGTCGTGATCGACGACGACGATCATCTTCGTCCAAGCCATCTGCCCCGCGCCCCAGATCGAGTGCATGACGCGGCGGGCCTGGAGGGGATACTCCTTGCGGATCTTGACGAAGACGCAGTTGTGGAACGCGCCGAACATCGGCAGGTCGTAATCGATGATGTCGTGGATGAGCGTGCGAAGCAGCGGGAGGAAGAGCCGCTCGGTGGCCTTGCCCAGGTAGTAATCCTCCTGCGGGGGCAAGCCGACGATGGTCGTGGGATACACGGCGTTGCGACGGTGCGTGATCGCCGTGACCTCGAGGAGCGGGTAGCGGTCGGGCAGCGAGTAGAAGCCGGTGTGATCGCCGAAGGGCCCTTCGAAGACCGCGCCGGGACCGAGCGAGGAGCCGGGGACGCGCGGGTCGAAGCCGATGAGGCCGGCCTGATCGCTCACGTACCCCTCGATGACGATCTCGCTGTTGGCGGGCACGCTCAGGGGCACTGTGCGGCAATCGACTAGGGGGATGCCCCCGCGGTTGAGGAAGCCCGCCAGGAGCATCTCGCTGATGCCGGGGGGCATGGGCGCAGTGGCGGCATAGGGCATCACGCTCTCGCCGCCCAGCGCGATGGCCACGGGCATCCGCTCGCCCTTGGCCTTCCAGCTTCGCCAGTGGCGTGCGCCGTCGTGGTGCATGTGCCAGTGCATGCTGAGGTGACGCTTGCCGAAGAGCTGCACGCGGTACATGCCGATGTTGCGGCTCGGCGGCGTGGGGTTGCCCACGTCGTCGGCATGAATGGTGTGGATGGTGCCCAGCGTGATGTAGCGGCCGCGGAAGGTGGCGTCCCACTCGGGACCGCTGCCCAGACCGTCGATGCCGGCGTTGACGTTGGCGGGATAGCCCAAGGAGGCGAAGTCGCCGTCGTGGGGCCAGCAGCGGAGGATGGGCAGGCGGGTGAGGTCGACCTTCTCCTGCGGGATGACGACCTCTTGGCAGATGCCGCTGCGGACCCTCTTGGGAGGCAGCGAGGCGAGCTGCATGAGTTCGGGGATCTTCTGGAGCTTGGCGAGGAGCGTGGGCGGGGGCTCGGGCTTGACGAGCCGGCCGATCTTGTCGCCCAGGGCCTCGAAGCCGCCGGGCGTGTGCCCGGCGGCAAGCCCGGGACCGGCGTCGTTGCAACCCAGGGCCATCTCCATGCGGCGGTAGCTGCCCCAGGCGTTGATGAGCACGGGGAAGTCGGCGCCCTGGACGTTCTCGAAGAGGAGGGCCTTGCCGCCGAAGTGATGGAAGCGAGGGTCGGTGCGACGGGCGGCGTCGCTGGGGAGGTTTGGGGCAGGGGACTTGCTGACGCGATCGGCGATCTCGGCGATCTCGAGAACGGGGGAGACGGCCGCGCGGACGCGTTGGAGTTCGCCGGCGGCGGCAAGGGCGGCGATGAAGTCCTGGGTGTTCTCGTACATCGGCGGATGGTACTCCGTGGAGGGGCGGGCCCTACCTTGCGTCATGATCGGGGCGGACTATCAACGCGACTGGCCCTTGTACTTCGACTTCGTCGGCGATTCGGGCGCACGCGAGACGCTCTTGTCGGCTATTGATTCCCACGGGCCGGTCGATCCGGCGTTGCCGCCCTTGGCCCTCGACGTGGCGTGCGGCGAGGGGCGGGACGTGCGGGAGTTGCTCCGGCGAGGATGGCGAGTGGTGGCCTTCGACGCGTCGGCGGACGGGCTGGAGCGGCTGCGGGCGCGGATCGAGCCGTCGCAGACGGCGAGGTTGGAGTTGCACCAGTTGACGATGGAGGAGGCGGCGACGTCGACGCTGTTGCCCGCGCGGGTGGACCTGGTGAACGCGAGTTTCGCGTTGCCCTTCTGCGACCCCGGGGCGTTTCCCGCGCTGTGGTCGCGGCTGCGGGGCATGCTGGGCCCCGGCGGCCGGTTCGCCGGGCAGATCTTCGGCGACCGCGACGAATGGGCGAGCGTGCGGCCCGCGAGCCACTTCACGCGCGAGGCGATGCTGCGTCTCTTTGACGGCTTCGTGATCGAGCGATGCGACGAGGTGGAGAAGGATGGGAGCGACGCGATGGGATCGACGAAGCATCACCACCTGTTTCACGTGGTGGCGAGGAAGGCGTGAGGGGAATCCCTTCGCGACGGGAGAAGGTCGCGGGCGTGCGGCGAAGGGCCACTCAAACGCATCATCTCGCACCGGACCCCGCCGCCCCGGGCTCGCACTCGCAGGGGGCTAAGGCGGGAGGCGGCGTTGATTCGCGATCAGGAACGCGCGTCAGGCCGGGTGCAACTCGCGCCAGAGACGTTCGAGCAGGTCGCGAAGGCCGGTGCGGGCCGCGCCGCTGATGAGGAGGACGTCCTTGTCGACGCGGAGCTTGAGTTCTCGCGCGATGCGGTTGACGACCTCGCGGCGTTCCTCCTCGTCGGGAAGCAGGTCGAGCTTGTTGAGCACGACCACTTCGCGCTTGTCGGCGAGGGCCTCGGAGTGGCCCGCGAGTTCCTTGCGGATGATTCGGTAGTTCTCGACCGGGTCGCTGCCGTCGAGGGGCGCGATGTCGAGCAGGTGCACGAGGATTCGGGTGCGTTCGATGTGGCGAAGGAAGTCGTGACCCAGGCCCGCACCCTGGCTGGCACCCTCGATCAGGCCGGGGATGTCGGCGAGGACGACGCGCCTGGTGGCGTCGAGTTCGGCGACGCCGAGTTGGGGCGAGAGGGTGGTGAAGGGGTAGTCGGCGATCTTGGGCTGTGCGGCGGTGAGCGCGGCGAGGAGCGTGCTCTTTCCCGCGTTGGGCTTGCCGACGATGCCGACATCGGCGATGAGCTTGAGCTCGAGGCGGAGGTTGAACTCCTGACCGGGCTCGCCGGGCTCCGCGCGGCGGGGCGTTTGATTGGTGGATCGCTTGAAGTGCTCGTTGCCCCAGCCGCCCTTGCCTCCCTTGGCGAGGACGACGGTGTCGCCGGGCTTGAAGTCGTGCACGAGTTCGCCGGTCTCGCGGTTGAAGGCGAGGGTGCCGGGCGGGACCTTGATGACCAGATCGGTGCCGGTGAGGCCGCTGCACTGCTTTCGACCGCCGGGGTCGCCGTCCTTGGCGGCCCAGAGCCGCTGGAAGCGGAAGTCGTAGAGGGTGGTCAAGCCTTCGTCGGTGACGAAGACGACACTGCCCCCGTCGCCCCCGTTGCCGCCATTGGGACCGCCCTTGGGTTCGAACTTCTCGCGACGGAAGGAAACCGCTCCGTCGCCGCCCTTGCCGGCACGGATGGTGATGATGGCTTGATCGACGAACACGCCCAACGGTAGGGGCAGGATCGGCGACGCGGATCCGGGGGAGCGCTTTGCGCTCAGGCCGCGCGGGTGAGGTGACCGCCGGCGATGTGGCGGAAGAGGCGATCCTTGTCGGCGCCGGCGAAGAACTTCGAGAAGACGGCGGCCATGCGGACGGGACCGGGCTCGGACTGGTCGTTCCACACGACGTTGGCGACGACGCGAACGAGGCGTTCCTGCTCGGGCTGTCCGACGCTGCCGTTGGGGAGCTCGATGTTGAGCTCGACGGGGGTGCCCGCGGGGAGCGCGTCGTCGAGTTCGAACTGCACGCCCCCCTCGCTGATGTCGTAGCAGTGGCCGTCAAGCTGCATCTTGGGCTCTCCCACGACGTTCACGGTGAGGGCCGTGTACATGGGGGGAACGGAGAAGCGTTCATGGCGACGGCGGTTGATGCTGCGTCCGGACACTGGCCTGGCTCCTGTGGGGGTGGACATGCGTGCGATGCACCGCACCCTCAGGCGGTTCTATCGGAAATCCCGCGACGTGGGATGAGCCGGGCGGGGTGCGCGCGAGGAGGCGAGACGGGGCCTCCACCCGTGCAGGGGAAAAAGACGACCGCCGCGACGGATCGTCGCGGCGGTCGTGGATGCTTCAGCAGATTCGGCGAACCCGGATCGTCGCGTCAGGACCCTTGGGGAACCCGACGCGGCCGAACTCACGGCTCGACGAAGTTGGTGAGCTCGTCGTCGCGGATCGGGGTCTTGAGCTCGGCGCAGGTGGTCTCGCCGACCACGAGGAACTCGCCGGGCTTGGTCGCCTTGACGACGAAGGTGACCGAGCGGTTCGACTTGACGGCGAGGGTGCCGAAGTTGAACTCGACCTTGCCGTTGACGAGCTTGCCGTCGGCGCTCGAGACGAACTCGAGACCGGCGGGCAGCGTGACGACGGTCTTGACGTTGGTCAGGGGGACCTGACCCTGGTTGTTGACCTCGACGCGGTACGTGTGGTTGTTGCCGACCGTGACCACGCCATCGGCGTCGTCGACGAGCGTGCCGATGTCGGGCACGCCGATGACCTCGATGGAGCAGTTGGTGCTCACCGGGGCGGCGCAGTTGCCGGTGACGGTGGTCGACACGGGCAGCGAGCCCACGGTGCCGGAGGTCAGGCAGACGGTGACGGTCTTGCTCGCGCCGGGGGCGAGGTCGCCGATGGTCCACGCGCCGTTCGCGCCGCCGTCGCTCATGCTGGCGACGGTCGCGCCGGCCGGGAGGGTGACGGCGATCTTGGTGGCCTGGCTGACGGCATCACCGGCGTTCTTGACGGTGATCTCGTAGCAGCCCTTGCGGCCCATCATGATCTTGCCGCCGGCCTTGCAGGCGATCTCGAGCTTGGGCTGCTTGACGACGGTGGCGACCTTGTCGGAGTTGATCGCGGCGACGCCGTCGGCCTTGGCCGAAGCGACGTTCTCGAAGCGGCCCGTGTTGGCGGCCTTGAGCTCCTTGGTGATCGTCTTGACGGCGCCGGGGGCCAGGTCGCCCACGGCCTCGTCGAAGGAGGTGCCGCCGCCGGCGAGCGTGAGGCCCGCGGGGAGGGTGTCCATGACGTGGACGTTGGTGGCGGTGCCCGAGCCGGTGTTCTTGACCGTGACGGTCATGTTGATCGGCTGGCAGTTGAGGATCGCCTCGGGGGTGATCGTCTTGGAGATCTGCAGGGCGGGCTGCACGACGTTGATCGTGCTGCACAGGGCCGTGGCGTAGGTCGCGCTGGCGCAGCTGTTGATGCTGCCCACCGCGCCCGCCGAACCCTTCATCACGATCGACTTGCTCTCGCCAGGGTTGAGCGTGCCGAGGTTGTAGACGCCGTTGGCGCCCTGCACGCTGCTGGAGACCAGGGTGAAATTGCTGGGCACCGCCTCGGTGACGGTGACGTTGCTCAGGCCCATGCTGCTGATGTTGGTGGCCTTGATGATGTAATCGAACGACTGGCCCACCGTCACCTGCGAGGGGTAGATCTTCTCGATCATGAGCGCGCTGGTCGAGCGATCGCCCGTGGGGAGATACTGAACCGTGCCGGAGGTCGGGGCGGCCTTCGGAGCCGTCGCGGCTTCGGTCGTCTTGGCGGCCTGCGCGGGGGCCTTGGTCTCTTCCTTCGCCGCGGCCTTCTGTGCCGGGGCTTCGGCGGCAGCCTTGGGGGCGGCCTTCACGTCGTACGTGGCGCCGGGGCGGCCGTGCGGGGCCGTGCCGTGATACTCGGCTCCACCCGGCTGACTCTCACAGCCCATCAACGCCGCGGCACTGCCGGCCAGCGCCACCATGGTCCACTTGTACATGTTCACCTTCATTGCGAGCTCCTCAAGCTGTCGACACTGGGACTTGGACCGCGAACGGCACCCAGCTTGCCGACCGCACCGACCACGAGACACACGCCTCCGGGAGCACCCCGGGTTATCGCGTTTATCTCCAGAGAGCATGCTAGGCCCGAATCGATGGCGAATCTTCGCCGGGGCAAGCCCTTGGCGCAAACGGCGACACGCCGCTGCAGCAGCCGACCCACAGGCTTAATCATCGTCCAAATAGACACTTGTGAAGCTGCAGACCCGAATCAGTACACCTCGAGCATCATCCGTCGCGTGGGGGTGATGGTCTTGTTAATCATCTTGCGGTCCCACGCGGCCCGATCAGCCGGAGCCTCGGGCGAGAGGCGGAGATACTGCGCGAGGCGATCGGGAGGCAGCACGGCGGCGAGCGCCTGCATGATGCCCAGTTCCATGCCTGCAATGCCGCAGATGTAGAAGAGGGTTCGCTCTGAGGCGAGTTGATCGGCGAGCCGAGCGGCTTCGGCCTGGAGGCGGTCGTGGACGTACATGGGCCGGCCCGCGCCCGCCTCGCGGCTGATGGCCGTGAGGTAGGTGAAGTTGGGATTCGCCGCCGCGAGCGCCTGGAACTGCTGGTGGTAGAGCAGGTCGCTGGCGTAGGGGGAGCCCATGAGCAGCGTGATGCGCGAGGGGACCTTGGCCGCGAGCAGTTCCATGATCATGCCACGGAAGGGGGCGATGCCCGTGCCGGTGGCACAGAAGACGTAGTCGTGGAGCGACGGATCGACGGGCAGGAGGAACCGCTTGCCGTTGGGACCGGTGACGGCGACCTTGTCCCCCACCGCGAGATCGCAGAGGTAGTTGGAGCAGACACCCAGGAAGAGCTTGTGGGAGTCGTCGTGCTCGTCGATGGTGCGCTTGACGGTGGTGGCGAGGATGCGCCCTTGGCCGTCCTCGCCGGTCGAGGGCGAGGCGATCGAGTAGAGGCGGAGCTTGTGGGGCTTGCCGAACTGGTCGACGCCCGGGGCGAGGACGCCGAAGGCCTGTCCGGCGCGGAACTGGCCTTCGAGGGGCGTGCCGCCGACGTCGATGGCGACATGGCGGACGAAGCCCGCGGCCTTGCGCGAGGCGGTGCACCGTTCGGTGGAGACGACCGTGCCCGTGCAGGGGGCGGCGGGAGTGGCCAGGTGCATCTTGACGTCGGGAAGGACGGGGGAACCGGGAACGGCTTCACTCATGGGAGGATGTCGCTGCGGAGGGCGTGAATGGTCAGGCGCGTGCCGCGAACTCGGCGCGGACGGTTTCGATGAGCTTCTTGGTGGCGCGGATGCCATCGGGCTCGGAGAGGCGGGAGCCCTCGTACTCGATGCCCAGGTGGCCGCGGTAGCCCGCGTCGAGCATGATGCGGATGAGGCGGCGGTAGTCCTTGGTGGTCTCCTCGCCGCGATCGTCGAAGTCGTGCGACTTGGCACTGACGCCCTTGGCGAAGGGCATCATCTCGGCGACGCCCTGATAGCGGTCGTACTCCTGCCCCTGGGCGATGCGGAAGTTGCCGAAGTCGGGGAGGGTGCCCACGCGCGGGTGGTCGACTCGCTTCATCACGCCCGCGAGCCATGCACCGTTGGAACTGAGCCCGCCGTGGTTCTCGACGATGACGTTGATGCCGGCCTTGTCGCCGATCTCGCACAGCCGCCGCAGTCCGTCAGCGCAGAGACGCGCCTGCTCCTCGGGGTCGCCGGAACTCTGGGCATTGACGCGGATGCTGTGGCAACCGAGTGCCACGGCGGCATCGATCCACTTGCGGTGGTTGTCGACGGCCTTGAGGCGGGCCTTTTCGTCGGGGTCGCCGGTGTGACCCTCGCCATCGCACATGATGAGCACGCTCTTGACGCCGGCATCCTCGCAGCGACGCTTGAGGGTGCGGACGTAGCTCACGCTATTCTTTTTCTTGAAGAAGGCGTTGACGTACTCGACGGCGAAGATGCCGTAGTCCTTCGCCGCGACCTTCGGGAAGTCGAGATGGTCGAGGTCGCCCTTGAACAGGGCGTTGTGGAGCGACCACTGGGCGAGACTGATGGGGAAGAGGGGGGCCGTGGCGGGCGGCACGGGCTCATGCCTGGTCGACGCGCCTGGCGACGCGGCACGGGCGCACGCCGCCAAGGGGAGGACCAACGAAGAGGCCAGCGCGGCCTTGAGGGTGTCGCGTCGAGTCACCATGAACGGCTCCGAGGAGGGGCGTGACTTACTTGAGGAGATCGGCGAGCGTGGGCTCGATGGCCTTGGCCCATCGCTGGTACCCCTCGGGAGAGAGGTGCAGGGCGTCGGGCATGATCTTCTTGCTCAGCGTGCCGTCGGCCTCGAGGAAGGAGGGGCCGATGTCGAGGAAGAAGACGCCTTTGCCGTCGCCCAGGGGCTTGATGAGTTCGTTGACCTTGGCGTTCTTGGCTCGCAGCGTTCCGGGCTTTTCCTCGCGGGGGAAGATGGCCAGGAGGAGGATCTTGGTCTCGGGGAGGCGGGCGCGAAGCTCGCGGACGATCATGGCGATGCCGGTGGCGGTGTCGACGGGCTCGGTGTTGCCGCAGTTGTTGGTGCCGATCATGAGCACGGCGACCTTGGGGGCCTGGCCCGAGGCGGGCTTGGCGAGTCCTTCGAGGTTGCCGTTGCGGAGGCGCCAGAGGACGTGCTCGGTGCGATCGCCGCCGATGCCCAGGTTGATCGCGCCGTGCTTGGCGAAGGCGTCGGCCCACGCCTGCTTGCCCTCGCCCTCCCACCCCTGCGTGATGGAATCGCCGATGAAGAGGATCTGGGCGTCGCCCTTCTGGGCGGCTTCCTTGACGCGGGCGTTGAAGCCCTCGTGACGCTTCTTCCACCAGTCATCCTCGCGGGCCACGGGCGTGGCGGCGGCGGGCATCTTGACCAGGCCGTTCATCGACGACGACTCGAGCTTGGGCCCCTCGCCCTCCTTGGCGGGCTGACCGGCGGGCTTGGCATCCTTCTTTTCGTCGATGGGCGTGGCGACGGGTGGCTTGGCGGCGGGCTGCTGGGCCATCGCGGCGGAACCGGCGAGGAGGAGCACCGAGACGAATCCGACACGACGGAGGAGGTCGCGGGTGAGGGAGGTGGTCATGAAGGAAGGATATGGGGGAGGGGGTCGGGGCGGGGCGGAGTGAACCATCGATTGGTGGCAGCCCTGCAGAGTTGGCGACACGGCCTCGAACACGTCGACACCCCCGATCCGCGCGTTCCCCCGCCAGCCCGCTTCGGGCGTCCCCTGGTT
>JBAXFU010000086.1:0-13509 GCA_037139735.1 Phycisphaerae bacterium | reverse complement strand
TCGCCGTGACTCCGTACTTGTTGGGGAGCGGCACGGACTCGCCGCATGACTCGCGTGGCGAGCACACGCAGGACGTTGAATCGTGACCTACGGGGGTGCACCCGGGGGTATTGCGTGCGAGCGGCTCGGCCGCTCGCCTGACTGTTTTTTGTCACGGAACGGGTCGAGTGTCGCTGGCTGGGTGTTGGCAGGGAGCCGTGATCGATCGCAGGGCAGCCCTGCAGACCGGTTCGCTCGCGGGTGGTGATCGATTCTTGAAGCGCCGTGAGCGTGATGGGGGCCTCGAGCCGGGTTTTTCTCCGGTCGGGGGCGTCTGGAAGGGTCGATGCGGCACGTTGAGAGAGCATTCACTGGAGGCCTGGTGTCATGAGGAATCGCCTCGTCAAGTCGTTTGTTGCAGGTCTTGCCTCCTTCGCGGGCATCGCCGGTGCGCAGGTCACCCGCATGGCCATCGAGACGTCGCTTGACGGCGTCACGTGGGCGGGCGGCACCAGAGCCGTTCCCGCCGGCACCACCGTGCAGTTTCGGTGCGTCGTGACCTTCGATCCCGCCGGCACGACGCAGTCGACCGTCGGTTTCGCCAGTCTGACGTTCCAGCCCACGCTGTCCAACTGGACGACGAGCGACGCGCTGGCTGCATTCGCGACGGTCGGCAACAACACCAACGGCGGTTCCGTGCCCGACAGTCCCGGTCAATATGGGCGAATCAGCCCGTTTGCCGCCACCGGGCCCACCACCAGCGATCCCTATCGGGTCCACCTGCAGTCCAACGCATCGATTAACTACGCCCGCCTTGCCCGAACGACGATCACCAACTGGATTGGCGTGGGGCCCACCAGCGGCACCGCCGCAGCCAACAACTTCAATGGCGCGGGTGGAGTCGCATGCGTCCAGAAGAGCTTCGGTTCGGTCGGCCCCAGCGACCCTCCGTTCAACTCCAACGTCAGCGGCGTCGTGCTCGCGAAGTTCGCCTTCACGCTCTCGTCCGACACCACCGCTCGACAACTGCAGATCACGGTTCCCAATGACGGCATGAGTCGCAATGCCACCACGGGAGCTCGCGAGGCCTCGTGGTACGCCAGCAACTCTGACTTGCTCGGCTCGGTCAAGACCAGTGTCGTGGTGTCCCCCGCGGTCGTCGAGGTCTGTCAGCCGCCGGTCGCCGCCGTGCAACCCCTGCCGGTGCTGGCTCACGCCGGCGCGAGCACCACGTTTTCGTTCTCCGCCACGGCACCGGGTGCCATCGCGTATCGATGGCGGCGGAACGGAGCTCCTCTGGTCGATGATGCCAGGGTGTCGGGAGCCGGCACGCGTCAACTCACCATCTCCAACCTGACCTCGGGAGACGTCGGCTCGTACGACTGCGTCGCAACCGGTTCGTGCCTCAGCGTCACCAGCACGGCCGTGCCGCTGACGCTCACCCCATGCGCCCCCGCGTGGCTTGCAGGCGGCTCGGGCGGCTTCGGCGCGCGTTGGATCCATGCGCAGGCCTATTCCGGCATCAACTCCGGGACCTTGCTCTACGGCGGTCGCACTGCCGCCAACACCGTCGCGAGCGACACATGGCTTCGCGTCGGATCCTCGTGGAATCAAGTCGCCACCACGGGACCCGGTCCTCGCAACGACCACGCCATGGCGCCATCGCAGGGCGGCAAGGTCCTCCTCTTTGGTGGACAGACCGGCGTCCCGGGTTCCCCGTCAACCATCCTGGGCGACACCTGGGAGTGGAGCGGCACGGCGTGGACTCAGGTGGCCTCGACCGGCCCGACCGCCCGCATCGGTGCGGCCATGACCTTCGATTCGGTCCGCAATCGCGTCGTTCTCTTTGGTGGCATGGCCGCCGACGGCTCGCTCCTCGACGATCTCTGGGAGTGGGATGGCACCGCATGGTCGCAGCCGGTGGCCTCCGTCCGGCCGCAACCGCGATTCGCCACGGCGATGGCTTTCGACCCGGTCCGCGGACGATCGGTCATGTTCGGTGGCTACCAGTACGCCACCGGCTACCTCCGCGATACCTGGGAATGGGACGGCTCGGCATGGGCTCAGGTTGCCTCCACGGGCCCCGCGGCCAGATACTACCACTCGCTGGCGTACAACCCGCGGCAGGGTGGCGTGGTGCTCTACGGTGGCAGCATCAATGTCTCGACGTTTTCCGATGCAGCCGTTTGGAACGGACTCGCGTGGGTGGCCTGCACGGCCACGGGCACTCCCTCGCCGCGATGGGCCTTGGCCGGATCGTTCGATCCAGATGCGGGCCGGATGATCTACACCGGTGGCGGCGGCAACGGTGGCCGTGATACTCCCTATTCCGAAGCCACGTCGATCGCCGATGCCCTCTTCGTTGCGACGCAGCCCGTCGCGTCCGTGTCGCCCTGCGAAGGCAGCGCCGCCATCGGCCTTCTCTCCTTCGGAGTCTCCGCTCCTTCGGCCATCACCTACCAGTGGCGGAAGGGTGGGGTGGATGTCCCCGGCGCGACCTCGGCGCTCCTGTCATTCAACCCCGTGAGCGCGGCCAACGCCGGCACCTACACCTGCATCGCCACCTCCTCGTGCGGCAGCATCGAAAGCAGTCCCTCCACGGTCATCGTCCAAACCCGCCCGGTCTTCACCCAGCAGCCCGCCTCGGTCACTTCCTGCTCCGGTCTGCCCGTCTCGCTCACGGCGGTCGCGACCGGATCGGGTCCCATCACCTATCAGTGGTCCAAGGGCGGCGTGCCGCTCGATGGGGCCACCTCGTCGACCCTCAGCATCGGCACGCTCACTGCGTCCAATGCCGGCACCTACGCGTGCACCGCCACGGGTCCCTGCGGCAGCGTCGTGAGTTCCTCGGTCGACATCACCGTTCAACTCGCCCCGTTCATCGCCACCCAGCCTTCCTCGGCCTCCGTCTGCCAGGCCCAGCCGGCGGCCCTGACCGTTGTCGCGGGCGGCACCGGGCCCTTCTCCTACGTGTGGAAGCGAAATGGCACGGTCGTCTCCGGCGCCACGTCCGCCACCATCACCTTCGCCTCCGTGACCGTCGCCAACGCGGGCAACTATGTGTGCGAAGTCACCGGTACCTGCGGCACCGTCGCCAGCAATGTCGCCACGCTTTCGGTCAACGTCGGTCCCTCCGTCACCACGCAGCCGTCGAACGTCAGCGTGTGCGCTTCGGCCGCGGCTTCCTTCGCTGTCACAGCCACCGGCACCGGCACGCTCGCCTACCAGTGGCGGAAGGGGGGCGTCAACATCTCCGGCGCCACGTCGTCTTCTTATTCAGTTGCCTCGGCGTCCTCGGGTGATGCCGGTTCGTACGACTGCGTCGTCACCAACGCGTGCGGCAGCGTGACCAGCTCGGCAGCCACGCTCACGGTCAACACCGCTCCTTCCATCACCACGCAACCTGCCGCCTCGACTTCGTGCGTCGGCAGCGGCGCGTCGTTCACCGTGGCCGCCACCGGGACTTCGCCCTTGACCTACCAGTGGCGCAGGGGTGGGGTGAACATCTCGGGGGCGACGTCGGCGACGTACTCGATCGCCTCGGTCGTGGCCGGCAGCGCGGGGTCGTACGACTGCGTCGTCACCAATGCCTGCGGCAGCGTGACCAGTTCGGCGGTCACCCTCACCGTCAACACGCCGGCCTCCATCACCACGCAACCCGCCGCCACCACTTCGTGCGTGGGCAGCGGCGCGTCGTTCACCGTGGCCGCCACCGGGACTTCGCCCTTGACCTACCAGTGGCGCAAGGGTGGCAGCAACATCTCCGGGGCGACGTCGGCGACGTACTCGATTGCCTCGGTCGTGGCGGGCAGCGCGGGGTCGTACGACTGCGTCGTCACCAACACCTGCGGCAGCGTGACGACCTCGACTGCGACGCTCACGGTCAACACCTTGCCGATCTGGACCACTCAGCCTTCGAGCATCTCGGTGGCCGAGGGACAGTCGGCGACGCTGACCGCCGCTGCATCCGGATCTGCTCCGCTCACGTTCCAGTGGCGGAAAAATGGCGTCGCCATCCCCGGCGCCACGGCCGCCTCTTTCACCGTCACGTCCGTCGTGGCAAGCGACGCTGGTTCGTACACCTGTGTCGCCACCAATGCCTGCGGCTCGGCGTCGAGCAACGCGGCCGAGCTGTTCATCACTCAGTCGACGGTGACCGCTGCGGCTCGCTGCGTGCCCGTGCAGTTGTTCGATGCCGCCGGACTCGCCGGAGACCGACTCGGTTCGGTCTCGATGTCGGGTGACACGGTCGTGGTTGGCGCTGATCTCCGCGACGTCGGCTCCAACGTCGATCAGGGGTACGCCATCGTCTTCCGTCGAACCTCGACCGGATATGTCCGCGAGGCGACCCTGGTCGATCCCGCCGGCGTCGCGGGCGACAACTTCGGCAATGCCACCGCGATCGTCGGCAACACGGCCGTCGTCGGGGCGTGGCTCGCGACCGTCGATGGTCGTGCATCGCAGGGAGCGGTGTACGTCTATGTGCGTTCGGGCGGTTCCTGGGTGCAGCAGGCCCGCCTGCTCGCCTCCGATGGCGCCGCCGGCGACTCCTTCGGCGTCTCGATCGCTTTCGACGGCGACACCATCGCCGTGGGTTCCTATCAAGATGACATCGGCGCTGCGGCCGATCAGGGCTCGGTCTATGTCTTCACCCGGTCGGGTTCCACATGGACCCAGCAGGCCAAGCTCCTCGCCTCTGATGGAGCGGCTGGCGACACCTTCGGCAACGCCGTGCATCTGCGAGGCGATTCGCTGATCGTCGGCGCGCCGACGGACACGACGCCGGCGGGTGCGCTGGCCGGCAGCGCGTATGTCTTCACCCGCTCGGGCGCCACCTGGACCCAGCAGGCCAGGTTGGCCGCCTCCGACGGTCGCGGCGCCGACTTCTTCGGTAGCGGCGTCGCGATCGAAGGGGATACGGCGATCGTCGGCGCCTTCTTCGCCGACATCGGAAGCAGCGTCAATCAGGGTGCCGCGTACGTCTACCGTCGCTCCGGAACCTCCTGGACGCAAGAGTCCAAGTTGGTCGCTCCGGACGGTGCGGCGGGTGATGCCTTTGGCATCAGCGTCGCCCTCCGCAACGGAACGGTCGCCATCGGATCCTTCTTCGACGATGTCGCGACGGCTGCTGACGGCGGATCCGTCTATCTCTTCAGTCGTGGAGCCGGATCGTGGACGCACCAGGCGCGGCTCGAGATGCCCGGCGGCGGGGCAGGCGTCAACGACCAGTTCGGGTTCCCGATCGCCCTGACGGACGACGCCGTGCTCGTCGGCGCGGTTCTGGATGACGTCGGCGGCAAGGTCGATGCAGGGTCCGCCTGGATCTTCTCCAAGGTCGCGGGCGCGTGGCTGGTGGGCGATCTGCAGATGCCTCTGAACGGCGAGAGCGACGATGCCTTCGGCGCGTCGATTGCCATCGCCGGCGACACCATGGCCATCGGCGCCCCTCGCGACAACATCGGTTCCGCCATCGACCAGGGTTCGGTCCGAATCATGCTTCGTCGCGGCGGACAGTGGGGGGCGCAGGCCACGCTCGTTGCTTCCGACGGCGCAGCCGGTGATCGCTTCGGCACCTCGGTCGCGATCGAGGGCGACACGATCGTGGTCGGAGCGGCGGGCGATGATGCGCTCGCTCCCGCAGGTGCCGATAGCGGATCCGCCTATGTCTTCACCCGCTCCGGTTCGATGTGGACGCAGCAGTCGAAGCTGACTGCTTCGGACGCTGCACCCGGGGCGGCCTTCGGTCAGGCCGTCGGCCTCTCGGGAGATTCGGTCGTCGTTGGAGCTCCCCAGTCTCCATCCGCCGAGGGAGCCGCGTATGTCTTCACCCGCGCCGGCACCGCATGGAGCCAGCAGGCGAGAGTGGTCGCAAGCGATCGCGCCGTCGGCGATTCCTTCGGCGCCTCGGTTGCCCTCGTCGGCGATGATCTGGCGGTCGGTTCGCCCTTGGATGATGGTGCGGCTGGCGTCGATCAGGGGTCGGTGTATGTCTTCGGGCGTTCGGGCGGTTCGTGGTCGCAACGTCAGCGACTCGTCGCGTCCGATGCCGCCGCTGGCGATGCCTTCGGCTCCTCGGTCGCCATGCTCGACGGTCTGATCGCCGTCGGCAGCCCCTCCGACGATATCGGTGCGTCCGCGAATCAGGGATCCGTGTCCCTCTTCGCGCGATCCGCGAGCACCTGGATCCAGCAGGCTCGACTCGTCGCCGCCGACGGCGCAGCCGGCGATGCGCTCGGCACCTCCGTCGCCCTCGCCGTCGACATGCTCGTCGCGGGGGCCGCCTTCGACGACGTGGGTGCTTCGGTCGATGCCGGGTCCTCGGTCGTCTTCACGAAGACCGGTGCGTCGTGGAGCCAGCAGTTCCGCTTGGTGCAGCCGCAGGTTGTTCCCTCCAGTCAGGCCGGGTGCGCCGTCGCCGCTTCGGGCTTCACCGTGGCCGTCGGAGGCAGGGGCTTCACGGTCGGCGCGCTCGCCGACCATGGCGCCGCGTGGTCCTTTGACGTTCCCGGCGCGTGCATCCCCGGCGTGACCAATTTGGCCACCGGGACCTTCTCGACGACGCTCGCGGCGGCCATCGCCTCCGCCCAGTCGGGACAACGGCTCGACGTCTCGCCCGCCAGCATCCTCAACGCGTCGCTCGTCGACACGCTTGGCCGTTCCCTCTCGATCGAGTCCCGCGGCGGTGTTCGCACCCTCTCGGGTTCGATCGTGACGCTCGGCGGTGCATCCGCCTTGCTCGCCTCGCCGGGCGAAGGGATCGAAGTCAACGGCCAGGTCTTCTCGCCCGCCGGCGCCACCGCGCAACTCGTGGCCGATCGCTTCATGGTCGGCGGCAGGGGCGGCATCACCGCGAGGCAGAACTCGTCGATCTCGATCGACGCGCTTCGATCCGAACTGCACGGATCGATTCGAGCCGAAAGCGGCGCCTCCATCTCGGCGACGTCGTCGATCACCGAGATCACCGGCTCGGTCAGGATCGACGCCTCGGCTTCCCTGGGTTTCGCCGGCGATGTCACGTCCGCATCGGCGATCTCGGCATCGGCCGAGTCGACGATCGCGGCGAACGGCTTGATCGATCTCCAGGGAACCACCTCCATCACCAACGGGCTCCTTTCGGCACCCACGATCCTCAATCGTGATCGCCTTGAGCTCTCCGGAGCCGTCACGATTCAGGGCGGCACCGTCAATCTCCGCGACTTCGACGTCTTCGGTTCGTCGGCCATCTTCGGTGACTTCACCAACGGCACCGGAGCCGTGACCACCATTCGCTCCGGCACGCTCTTCCTCTTCGGTTCGCTCGCCAACAACGGCTCGATCGTCGGCACCCTCTGCTCCAACTGCCTGGGTGGTCCGCCTGCCATGGAGATCAGCGGCGATCTCGTGCTGGGTCCCCAGGCTTCGTTGCAGCTCCCGTTCGTCGGCAGTTCCGTCAGTCTCGGTGGCGACTTCGACTGTGCCATCGACTCCAACGAACGCTTTGATCTCGCATTGGCGTCGCTCCGCTTCGAGGGGTTCGGCGCCGAGCAGACGCTCGAGGCCATGTCGGCCGACATCGGGCCTTCCGAGCTCGGGCTCGATCGCACGCTTGCGGGCAGCTTCCCGATCGGCACCCTCAAGATCGGTCCCACCCCCTCGGTGGTCCGCCTCGTCGATGCCTGGGACAACGATGGCGGAGGTCAGACCTCGTGCGAGGCGATCTACGTCGATCAACTCGAGGTGGCCGCCGGCAGCCGCCTCGTCAACGCCGGGTGCGTCAAGATCTACTACCGCACCTTGATCGCCGACGGCACGATCGACGCGCCCGAGAACCTCGTCCCGTTCACGCCGCCGTGCGTCGCCGACTTCAATCAGGATGGTGGCGTCGACGGCGGCGACATCGACGCCTTCTTCGCGGCGTGGGAGGCGGCCGAGCCCAGCACCGACATCAACCAGGATGGCGGCATCGACGGTTCCGACGTCGTCGTCTTCTTCGATCGCTGGGAGGCGGGGTGCTAAGCGCCCGCGGTTCGTGCGAGCGTGATCGGTGATTGGATCCACACCCGGGCTCGGGCCGGGCTTGCAGAACAGGAGTCGTGCCATGTCAGCCAGGTCGATCGCGTGGATTGCCGGAGTCGGGCTCGGCCTCGTGCCCGCCATCGCCCAGCCACTCGGCGTGCAACAACTCACGGTGTCGCCCGCGGCCGCGGGCGACATCCTCGGCAATGCCATGGCGGTCGATGGCGACACCATGGTCGTGGGAGCACCCGGAAGAGATGGCCCCGGCGGCGCTGACCAGGGGCAGGTGCACGTCTTTCGGTGGACCGGCAATGCATGGGCGATCGAGGCCTCGCTTTCGGCGGCCGATGGCCGTGCAGGCGACCGTTTCGGCAACGCCGTGTCCATCGCCTCCGACGTGATCGTCGTCGGGGCCTACCAGGCCGATGTTTCCGGCCGAGTCGATCAGGGTGCGGCATACGTGTTCGTTCGCAGCGGCTCCTCATGGACGCAGCGGGCGAAGCTGGTGGCTGGTGACGGAGCCGCCGGCGCCACGTTCGGCAACGCCGTCAGCGCCAGCGGCGACACCATTCTGGTCTGCGCCAGTGGCGCCTCGGTCGGCGGCCGAGCGGCGGCTGGAGCGGGCTATGTCTTCGTGCGCAGCGCCGGTTCCTGGGTGCCACAGGCCAAACTTGTCGCCTCCGACGCGCAGGCCAACGCACTGCTCGGCATCTCCGGCGTCGTCAGTCATGACGCCATCATCCTCGGCGCGTTTGGCGCCGACGTCGCAGGGCAGTTGGATCGCGGCGCGGCCTATGTCTTCACCCGGTCGGGAGCCGCGTGGTCGCAGCGATCCGTGGTGCTCGACCCTGCCGGCGTCGCGGGGGATCAGTTCGGCGTGAGCGTCGATCTCGACGGCACGAACGCCGTCATCGGCGCGTTCAGCGATGATGTTGACGGTCGCGTCGACCAAGGGTCCGTGGCGGCCTTCACCTTCGACCCGGTCTCCGGAACGTGCACCGATCCTCGTCCGATTCGAGATCCTTTCGGCCAGGCGGGCGATCGATTCGGCCTTTCGCTCGACATTCGAGGGGAGTCCATCGCGGTCGGGTCCATCGGCCTCTCGTCCGAGCGCGGTGCCGCGATGATGTTCGAACGCCAGGGCGCCGAATGGGCGGCGGTCAAGACGCTTGTCGCTCCCGACGCGTCGGTCGGCGATCACTTCGGTCGTTCCGTCGCCGTGGCCAACGGCTCGGTTCTGGTCGGAGCCGTCGATGACGCGGTCTGTGGTCAGTCTTCCCAGGGATCGGTCTGGACGTTCCCCCGTCTGGACGGCCGGTGGCGCGACGCCGGGCGTCTCGTCACCGACGCCAACGGCGTCGCCGGCGATTCCTTTGGCAACGCGATCGCCATTTGGGGCGACGTCATGGTGGTCGGCGTGCCCCTCGATGGCGTGGGATCCAACGCCAATCAGGGGTCTGCCGTCGTCTATCGCCGGTCCGGCGAGGGTTGGATTCAAGAAGCGAGATTGCTCGCCGGCGACGGGGTCGCAGGTGATCGCTTCGGCAATGTCGTCTCGATCTCCGGCGACACGATCGCCGTCGGGGCCTACCTCGCCGACATCGGTTCGCAGGTCGATCAGGGAGCTGCATACGTCTTCGTTCGTTCCGCGAGCGGCTGGGTTCAGCAGTCGAAACTCGTCGATCCGGATGGATCCGGCGGCGAGAAGTTCGGCAATGCCATCGCCATCGAGGGAGATCTCGTTGCCGTCGGCGCCAGCAGTGATTCGATCGGCTCGTCAACGCTCCAGGGATCCGTCCACCTCTTCGAGCGGACCGGAAGTTCGTGGACGCGTCGCCAGCGACTGACCGCCTCGGATGGCACCTCATTCGACTTCTTCGGCAGCAGCGTCGCGATCTCGCAGGGCACCGTCGTCGCCGGCGCCTTCTTCGCCGCCGCGAGCGACGGAGTTGATGCCGGCGCGGTCTACGTCTTCGACCGTGTCGGCACCGTCTGGACGCAGTCGGCCAAACTCGTTCAGGCGGACGGCCAGGCGAGCGACTACTTCGGCGTCAGTGTCGCCATCGATGGAGACACGCTCGTCGTCGGCTCATTCCTCGACGACCGAGGCGACAACCTCGATCAAGGATCCGCCACCGTCTTCGTCCGTCAGAGCGGCAGTTGGGCCCGGCAGGCGACCCTGACCGCCCCCGACGGACAGGCAAGCGACGCCTTCGGCATCGGTGTGGCCATCGACGGCGACGTCTGCGTGGTGGGCGCATCCGGTCGCGATCTTGGTGCACGCACCGATGCCGGCGAGGCGTATCAGTTCCGTCGAGTCGGTGGCGTGTGGCGACTCGAGCAGCGTTTCAGCGGGTGGGCGAATGCGTGCACCCTCGATGCATTGCCGTGGGTCAACGCCAACGCGGGAGTCGGGTATGCGGTGGCCGTCTCGGACGACCTCCTCATCGCCTCTGGACGTGGCATTTCGGTGTCGGGCAACGCGTCACAGGGGGCGATCGTGCTCGTCGATGCGCCGCGAGGGGGATCGGTCCTGGCTTCCAACGTCGGTTCGGGCGCCGAATACGGCTCCCTTGCAGCCGCCGTGAACGCCGCCGCCGCAGGTGACCAGGTGCTCGCCAGTCCCGCGGCCTTTGGAGCCGCGGGGTATGTCGATACCGTGGGTCGCACCGTCGGCCTGAACTCGTCCGGATCGATCCGGACGTCAGCCGGATCGACCCTGAGTCTGGGCGGGGGATCCCTCCTCGCCACGGCGTCGGATGGCGACTGCGAGATCAACGGTGTCCTCCAGTCGTCGGCGGGCGGTTCGCCCTATGTGGCCTCCCCGGCATTCCTGCTGGGGTCTCGCGGGCGCCTTGCCGCCAAGGTGGGGACCTCCCTGACCGTGGTGGCGGATCGTGCCGAGTTGGACGGGGCCGTTCGCGTCGAGCCCGGGGCCCAACTGGCGGTGGTCTCGTCGAGCATTCAGGCGTGCGGATCCATCCGCGTCGACCAGGGAGGCGCCTTCGTCAGCGAAGGCCCGTTCCGCCTCTCATCCTCGCTCGCCGCCGCGCCCGACTCGACGCTGACCTTCGGCGGCGGATTGGTCTCCGCGGGCAGCCTGTCGCTCGCCAACGCCCAACTGATCTCGCCTCGCGTCACCAACTCCGATCGTGCGGTCGTGGAGTTCTCGGGCGCCGTGAGTCTCTTCGGCACCCTTCTGAACCAGGGAGCCTTCAACGTCTTTGGGTCGTCGGCCATCTTCGGCGACTTCACCAACTCCGCCGCGTCCGTGACGACCATCAGGTCCGGCACCCTCTTCCTGTTCGGGTCGCTCGACAATCAGGGTTCCATCCTCGGGACCCTGTGCGCTTCGTGTTCCGGCATGCCCCCGGGCCTCGAGGTGGGAGGCAACCTGGTGCTGGGTCCTCGGGCCAATCTGCTTCTTCCCTTCGCCGGGGCGGTCGTCCGGGTCGGAGGGAACTTCGACTGCGCGGTCGATGATCCGGGGCGATTCGATCTTTCCGCGGCAGAACTCGTTCTCGACGGAGAAGGCGCCGATCAACTTGTCGAGGCCATGTCGCTCGACCGCGGCGTCGATCAACTCGGCTACTCCCGTTCGCTGACCGGAGGATTCCCCATCGGCACGATCCGCGTCGCGGCCGGAGCCGACGTATCGCTGGTCGATCGCCGCGGGAATGGCTCCGATCAATCGGCTGGGCAGGTGATCTACGTCCGTCGAATCGTGGTCGAACCCGGCGCGACGCTCCGCACGCGAGGCATCACCATCTATCACGAGGAGGCCGACATTCAGGGCGTCGTCGATGACGACGCCAGGTTGGTCGGGATGCGGTCTCCGTGCCCGGCCGACCTCAATCGCGACGGCGGCGTGGACGGGACCGATGTCGGCAGCTTCTTCGCCGGCTGGGAGGCGGGCGAGCCCTCCACCGACCTCAATGGCGATGGTGCCGTGGACGGACAGGATGTGCAGGAGTTCTTCACCCACTGGGAGGCCGGCTGCTGACGCGGCGGGCGTTGACATGCAGTGTTCGTTCCTGACTCGAATCGGCACGTCCATCGTCGGCATGGCGCTCGTGGCGTCGACCATCGCCGCCGCACCGCCCATGGCCGTGCGAATCCATGCCAGTGGCCTCCAGCAACCCTTGGCCATCACCCATGCGCCCGGCGACTCGACGACGGTGTATGTTGTTCAGCGTCTGGGGAAGATCGCCGCGGTCGATGCCGCCAGCGGGGCCGTCAGGTCGCTCGCGTGGCTCGACCTGACCGCGACCGTGCGTGCAGTGGGCGATGGAGGCCTGCTGGGCATCGCGTTTGATCCGAACTTCCAGCGGTCGGGCTTCGTCTATGTCTACTTCACGCGCCAGCCCGACAGTCAGGGCACGCTCATGCGGTTCACCGTCAACCCGGTCACCCGCGTGCCGGATCCGGCCAGCGGCATCGTCATCCTGACCCACCCCCGATTCTCCGGCGGCCACAACGGAGGCTGGATCGGGTTTTCGCCCCTCGACGGGTTTCTGTACATGGGGCTGGGCGACGCAGGCACCGGCACCGAGCCCGATCCGCTCAACTCGGCGCAGACGCTTCGGGGCCTTCCCTTCCAGGGCAAGGTCGTTCGCATCGATCCTTCCGGCGACGACTTCCCCCTTGACGCCGCACGCAACTACCGAATCCCTGCGTCCAATCCCTTCGTCGCCACGACCAACGATCCCGAGATCTGGGCGTACGGGCTGCGGAATCCGTGGCGGTGCTCCTTCGATCGTGCCACCGGCGACCTGTGGATCGCCGACGTGGGACATGATCTATACGAGGAAATCAACGTCGAGCGAGCGGGTCACCCCGGCGGCAGCAACTACGGCTGGAAGTGCATGGAAGGCCCCGTCTGCACTCCCTTCGGTTCGTGCGGCCCCTGCCCCGTTCCCGGTCTTTCGATCCCGACCTTCGCCTACGACCACGACATGGGCCACTCCATCACCGGCGGCGTGGTCTACCGGGGTTCGGCGATCCCCGGCCTTGTCGGAAGCTACGTCTTCGCCGACTGGTCCGACGGGAAACTGTTCACCCTTCGAGCCGCGTCGGCTGGCGGGTTCGAGGATGTGACCTCGATGGTCGAGCCGGGTGGCTCGGCTCTCCTCTACACGATCGCCGCCATCGGCGAAGACGCCGCGGGGGAGATCTACCTTGCCGACTGGTTGCGTGGGCGACTGCTCAAACTCGTGCCGCGGCCCGCGGGCGCGTGCTGCCTGCTGGCAGCCCCGTGGTGCGACACGCGTTCCGTCGCCGATTGCCTCGCGGCGGGCGGTGTGTACCGAGGCGACGGAACCACCTGCGATGCGTCCTGTGTCGGCGCGTGCTGCCTCCCCGACGGAACCTGCGACGTGCTGATCGCTCCGGCGTGCCTGGTCGCGGGCGGAACCTACCAAGGGCACGGCACGACCTGCGAGGGCGCCTGCACGACAAGTCCCTGCATGGGCGACTTCAACCAGGACGGTGGCGTCGATGGATCGGATGTCTTCGCGTTCTTCGACGCATGGCAGG
>JBAXFU010000085.1:0-13844 GCA_037139735.1 Phycisphaerae bacterium | reverse complement strand
CGTCGGCGAGGTCGAACCACGCCCCCGGTGCGGCCGGATCAGGCACCGCCGGGTTCCGCCGCTGCCAGCGATACGTCACGGGCGTCGAGCACGCCGGCCCCGTCGCCACCTGCACCGTGAAACTCACCGACCCGCCGTCGGCCGAGGCCTGGTCCTGCGGCTGGACGGCGACGGCGGGAAAGTCGGGAATGCCGTTGTTGTTGGCGTCGGCGAGTTCGCCCGCAAGAATTTGGCCCTTGTCGACGATGCCGTCGTTGTTGCAGTCCGCGGACCATTCGACGATGGCGCTTCGAACTCCGTCGCCTCCAAACCTCCCGTCGTAGTTGGGCGACATGTCCTGCCAATGGCTGGTCCCTTCCCAAAGGCAGACGCCCGTTCGACAGTTGCAGTTTGGAGTATCGACAACCCACCAGTTCGTGAAGCCCAGCGGTTCGCCAGTCACCCACTCGTAGCAGTCAAGGCAATCGCGACGCGTGTGCAGGCCGATCCAAGGACCGATCACCCCGCCCAGCGTCCACACCGGTCGTGCGGTCGCCAATGCAAACACAAAGTCGTTTTCCGATCCACTTTGAATCGTCGCCAGATGCCCGCCGGCCGCGGTGGCGGCATCGCGGGCTTCAGTCCATGCGGTCACGCGATCCCACGTCAGCGTGTCATACCAATGGCCATTCCCCCCACCCTCCACCCGCCACTGCACAGGCTGCGCGACCGCCACCCCCGCCGTCAAAGCCGCGCACGCAGCTGCCTTCGCCACCCGTCCGATGCTCATCATGTTGTCTCTCCCTTGAATGAGACCCGCGGCTCAAGCTCTGCTCGACGCGCGATGCCTCCCCCTCGTAAACGCTCGCCCCATGCGCCTTGGGACATCGCCCGCCGATTTTCTCGGCCATGGCGGTCGGACCAGGGCTCAGCCGTCCACGACCGTGCCGCACCCGCCACGCCCGAGAACATGCCCTCCCGATCCCACCCCGCGTACCCTCCCCGCCGTGAGACTCGCCCTCCTCGCCGTCTGCCTCTGTGCCCTCGCCCCGCTCGTGGCCGGATGCCGCAGCGCGCCCACCCCCGTCGACTGGGCCCGCGAATACCCCGTCGACCTCGTCCGGGCCCCCAAGCCCCTCGACATCCAGGTTTTCCGCAACGCCCGAACCCTCGAGTTCTCCAACACCACCGCCAAGGCCCTCCCCGCCGGCACCCTCTGGATCAACCGCCGCTTCGCCCTCCCCTTCGACGGCCTAGCCGTCGGAGCCACCTTCGAACGACCCCTCACCGACTTCCGCGACGAGTTCAGCGACCCCTTCCGCGCCGGCGGCTTCTTCGCCCGCGAGGCCCCCGACACCGTCGTCATGGTCGAACTCGAGGTCCCCGCCGAACAGGGCCCCGCCTCGGTCGAGTCCTTCATCGTCGTCAAGGGCACGCCCGACTGACGCCTGGTTCATGTTCTGTACGGTCGTCGGCGGCCCGCCGGGTCGGAGTTTGACATCCTTGCGGATCCTGTCGCCTGCGCCGCCGGTTCCATGTGGTATGCTGTTCCTGCGGATTGCGCCGCGTGCATGGCTCCATGCACGCCCGCATGCGTATGGCACCGGCCGGGGTGACGTCGCGTGGCCGGGTTGTTGAGCCGGGTTGTTGAGCCGGGTTGTTGAGCCGGGTTGTTGAGCCGGGTTGTTGAGACGGGTTGAGACGGGTCCAAACGAGTCGAACATGCCGCCGCGGTCGCGCCGCGGCGTGCCAGTCATCGGGAGTCATTCTTGAAGAATCGCATGCTTGTCGCCTTGTTCCTGTGCGCCGGTTCCTGCACCATCGCACAGGGCTTCGTCGCGCCCGCGCTCGAGGTCTCCCGCCGACCCGTCGCCTCGGCCACCCTCTCGGCCACCGCCCCCGTCGCCCGTCGCGCCGACGGCAAGCCGATCCTCGCCTCCGCCTCGCGATTCGCCGCCAACGGCTACCCCAACTTCGACATCCGCATCGGCGGCGAGATCGGCTCGGCCCTCCCCGACGTCGTCGCCGCTCGCGAGGCCCACCTCGCCGCGGGCCGCGGCTCGCTTCGCGACAAGGGCATCGCCCGCCTTCGCGCCCTCTACCCCGACCTCACCATCGACCTCGATCAGTACACCGGCACCGTCAGCTCCGTCCGCTCGCTCACGCAGATGCTCACCGCTCCCGGCGTCGGCATCGAGGTCCCCTCGCCCGTCAACGCCGCTCGCGCCTTCGTCGACGACTTCGCCGACGCCTTCGGCATCTCCGCCGCCGACCTCGACGCCGCCCGCCTCTCCCGCAACTACCTCACCGCCCTCACCGGCACGCAGCACCTCACCTTCCAGCAGCAGATCGATCGCGTCGACGTCGTCGGCTGCAAGGTCATCGCCAACGTCGACCGCTTCGGCAGCATCATCAACATCGGCAGCACCTTCATCCCCGGCCTCGCCGATCGCACGCCGCTCAAGCCCCTCATCTCCGCCCGCAAGGCCCTCGACCTCGCGGCGAGCAACGTCGGCATCTCCATCGCCTCCACGCCCGTCGCCACGCCCCACGGCCAGGGCGACGCCGAACTCGCCCCCGCCGACGACGCCGCCACATGGACCGGCATCAAGGAACTCCGCGCCGACGAGCCCGTCATCACCCGCCGCGTCTGGTTCCCCCGCACCGTCTCCGACGTCCGCCCCGCCTGGACCGTCGTCGTCCCCGCGCCCGGCATCGGTCACACCTACGACATCACCGTCGATGCCGTCACCGGCGAGGTCCTCTGTCGCACCAATCGCCTGGTCTGGGACACCACCCAGCCCATCACGATGCGCATCTTCACCTCCGACAGCCCCGCCCCC
Organism: Phycisphaerae bacterium; assembly: GCA_037139735.1. Classification (GTDB taxonomy): domain Bacteria; phylum Planctomycetota; class Phycisphaerae; order Phycisphaerales; family UBA1924; genus UBA2402. The sequence goes on along the minus strand of JBAXFU010000085.1, from coordinate 11,022 downwards.
GGCTCGCCCGGGCTCGCCACCGTCGGCACCACCCAGTTCCCCTTCGACGTCCGCCAACTGGTCACCATCACCCCCGATCAGATGCGGCCCTATTCGCCCAACGGCTGGATCGACGACAACAACCGCCTCACCGTCGGCAACAACGTCGGCGCCCACTCGGACCTCAGCGGCGGCAACACCGTCGATCCTCGCCCCGACGGAGGCGTCAACCGCGTCTTCGACTTCCCCTTCAACGAAACCGCCGCGCCCGGCACCTACACCGCCTCCGCCGTCGTCCAGATGTTCTACTTCGCCAACAAGTACCACGATCGCCTCTACTCCCTGGGCTTCGACGAGGTCGCCGGCAACTTCCAGACCAGCAACTTCAACCGCGGCGGCGTCGGCGGTGACGCCGTCATCGCCGACGGTCAGGACGGCGGCGGCACCAACAACGCCAACTGGCAATCCACCGGCGCCGACGGCTCCTCCGCCCGAATGCAGATGTACGTCTTCACCGGCCCCTCCCCCGCACGCGACGGCACACTCGACGGCGACGTCGTCTACCACGAACTCTCCCACGGCCTCTCCATCCGCCTCCATCAAGGCATCGCCGCCAACGTCACCGGCGGCATGGGCGAGGGCTGGGGCGACTACTTCGGCATCTCCCTCAACGCCCAGGCCGGCGACGATCCCAACGGCAACTACTGCACCGGCGGCTACGTCACCAAGCAGTTCCTCGACGCCACCTTCCTCCAGAACTACTACTACGGCATCCGCCGCTTCCCCTACAGCACCAATCTCAACATCAACCCCCAGACCTTCGCCGACACCGACGACGCCCAGCAGGCCTACCCCCCCTCCGTCCCGCGAAGCGCGATCATCGGCAACACCGCCAGCGAAGTGCACAACATGGGCGAAGTCTGGTGCAACACCCTCCTCGAGGGCCGCGCCGCCATGTGGCCATCCCTGGGCTTTGCCGCCAATGAACGCATGATGCGTCTGGTCGTCGACGGCATGAAGCTCCACGCCGTCACCGATCCCAACTTCCTCCAGTCCCGCGACACCATCATCCAGGCCGACAACGTCGCCTTCGGCGGCGCGGATCGCGCCAACCTCTGGACCGCCTTCGCCAAGCGAGGCATGGGCCGCAACGCCACCGCCCCCGCCAGCACCACCTCCGCCGGCGTCGTCGAGAACTACGAGGTCCCCTTCGACGCCATCTTCACCTTCCCCTCCGGCCGCCCCGAGCAACTCCAGCCCGGTCAGCCCACCTCCTTCCCCGTCAACATCGGCGAGTTCAACCTCACCCTCGTCCCCAACTCCGGCCAACTCCACTACTCGCTCAACAACGCCGCCTTCGTCGTCGTCCCGATGACGCAGAACGCCCCCGGCAGCTACACCGCCACCCTCCCCGCCTTCTCCTGCTTCGACGTCGTCCGCTACTACACCAGCGTCGACACCAGCGTCGGCCGCAAGTACAACCCCGCCTCCGCGCCCACCGGCGCATACGTCGCCAAGGTCTACACCAGCATCGACACCGCCATCCAGGACACCGGCGAAACTGACCAAGGATGGGTCGTCTCCACCACCGCCACCGACGGCGCCTGGGAACGCGCCACCCCCGTCTACTCCGGCTCCACCAACCCCGCCAACGACCGAGGCGATCCGCCCAGCGATTACGACCGCGTCGGCGCCGGCAAGTGCTGGCTCACCAAGAACAACACCTCGCCCACCGCGTCCAACACCGACGTCGACGGCGGCGCGACCACCATCACCTCCCGCACCTTCGCCACCCGCGCCGGCGATTCCATGTCCTTTGCCGCCTGGTGCAACGCCAACATCGGCGGCGCGTTCTCGACCGGCGACGGCCTCAAGGTCGACTACTCCCTCGACAACGGCGCGACCTGGACCAACCTCCGCTTCTACTCCTCGCCCGCCAACACGTGGCGCCTCGAGAACCTCCTCGTCGGCACCGACGTCCCCGCCTCCGATCGCACCAAGGTCCGTTTCGTCGCCATCGATGCCGGCGTCGGCAACGTCGTCGAGTGCGCCATGGACGCCTTCTTCGTCCGTCGCCTCGTCTGCAACGCCGCCCCGCCCTGCCCCGCCGACTTCAACAACGACGGTGGCGTCGACGGCGCCGATGTCGAGGCCTTCATCCGCGCCTGGCAGAGCGGCGACGCCGCCGCCGACGTCAACCAAGACGGCGGCGTCGACGGCAGCGATCTCCCCGCCTTCTTCCTCCCTTGGCAGAACGGTGGCTGCTGAACGCATCTCTCCGCTCGCACCCGACGCCCCGGGACGGGTGTCCCGCGTTCGACACGCGCAACGGAACCTCGCCGTTCCAGTACGGTCGTTCGGGGCCGGCCCTCGCCCACCGGGTACGCACGAGGTGCTCGATTGGTGAACATCGTTCGTCTTCTCCGGGACGAGACTCGCCCCGGGGAATCGCCTCGTGAGTTCCCGTGGATCGAAGGGGTTCGTCCGATGCGCATCTCGTCTTCGCTTTCGTTCGCGGGTCTGCATCATCGATGCGCACCGCTCGTGGTCGTGCTCCTGCTGCTGGCCACGACCGCTCACGCGCAATCCCGCGCAGCCTCGTCCTCGCTCCCGCCGCGAGCTCAAGTCGCTCCGCTACTTGATGCCCCGGACGGTCCCGCCGCCGACGACCTCGAAGGCGTCGTCTTCCGACCCCTCCCTCCGCGACTTGCCGCTCGTCCCCTCGCCGGACTCCCCGCCCGGGCCACTGCCTGCTCCCTCGACCCCGCCGTCGTCGCCATGATGAACCAGGCCGGCAACGTGCTCGACGTCGAACTTCCCTTGGGCGCCGGCGCCACCGTCGTCGCCCGTCTCCGCCGCTTCGAAGTCGTCGCGCCCGACGCCACGCTCGTCGATGAAGGCCCCGGCGGCGTGCGATCCCCGCTCGCCATCACCGTCTCCACCTGGACCGGTCACCTCCTCGACGATCCCGACGCCGACGTCTTCCTCGGCCTCTCGCCCTCGCAGGCCCAAGGCTGGATCACCACCCGCGGCACCACCTTCCTCATCGCCACCCGGCCCACCCCCGCAGGTCCGCTCACCCTCGCCTACGACCAGCTCGACTTCCACGTCCCAGACGCCCTCACCCCCGCCTCCTGCGCGGGCGCCATCCTGGCCCCCGGTCAAACGACGCCGCCGCCCACCGGCGACGCCGGCTACGCCTCGCGCGTCGCCTGCAAGGCCTTCCGCGTCGCCGTCGATACCGACGAGGAGTTCGCCGCCCGTGCCGGCGGCGGCCAGAACGCCGCCGACTTCGCCGTCATCCTCGTCGCCGCCACCAATGTCATCTACACCCGCGACATCGGCATGGGACTCCGTCTCTCCTTCCTTCGAATCTGGTCCACCACCGACCCGTGGACCGCCGGCAACACCTCGGCCCAACTCGCCGAGTTCCTCGCCTATTGGCAGGCCAACATGGCCTCCGTCTCCAGGGCCTCCGCACACCTCTTGAGCGGCCGAGGCCTCGGCGGCGGCATCGCCTACGTCAGGAACGCGTGCTCCAGCGGGTACGGCTATGCCGTCAGCGCCAACCTCGCCGCCTCCTTCCCCTTCCCCATCCAGGACAACGCCTCCTCCAACTGGGACCTCATGGTCGTCGCCCACGAATGGGGCCACCAGTTCGGCACCGGCCACACCCACAACGTGTGCGAATACAACCCCATCATCGACGCCTGCGGCTTGCGCGCCTCCTCCGAAGGTTGCGAGTTCGGCGATCAGGACTGCAGCGTCGCCGCCGCCCGTGCCGGCACCATCATGTCCTACTGCCACACCTGCAGCGGCGGCACCGCCAACATGAAAATGACCTTCGGCCCTCGCGTCATCGCTCGAATCACCGAGTACGTCAACACCCTCGCGTGCGCCGCCACGCTCGAGTCGCCCTCGCTCGCCTCCATCGCCCTCTCGCCCGCAGGCCTGATCTGCCCCAACTCGTCCGTGACCCTCGTCGCCAACGCCTCCGGCACCGAGTTGCGATTCCAGTGGTACCGCAACGGCAACCGCGTCCTGGGAGCCACCAACGCATCCCACACCGTCGCCTCGCCCGTCAACAACGATCGCTGGGACGTCATGGTCTACTCGCCTTGCGGCGTCATCCTCACCCAAGGCACCACCGCAGGCGTGACCCTCGCCGTCGGCGGCTCAGGCCCCTCGATCACCTCGCAGCCCGCGTCCGTCACGCGTTGCCCCGGCGAATCCGTCACCTTCACCGTCGCCGCCACCGGCGCGACCTCGTTGCAGTGGCGCAGGAACGGCGCCGCCATTCAAGGGGCCGTCGCCGCCTCCTACACCGTCGCCTCGGTCGTCGCCGCCGACGCCGCGACGTACGACTGCGTCGTCGCCAACGCGTCGTGCGGCGTCGCCACCTCGTCCGCGACGCTCACCGTCGACACGGGGCCGACCCTCACGCAGCAACCCGTCACCGCCACCGCCTGCCTGACGCAGCCCGTCCAGATCTCGGTGGTCGCCTCCGGCGTCCGCCAAATCTCCTACCGGTGGCAGGTCCGCGATCTGAACGCGCCGGGCGGGTGGAGGCCCATCGACGACGGGCCGGTGATCATCAACGGCATCGCCGCGGCCACCGCCGTGGGTGCCGCCTCCCCGACGCTCTCGCTCGCCGACCTCACGCCCGCGTGGCGAGCGAGCACGGTTGTCAACGCCCGCGGCGTGCGATGCGAGATCTCGGGCGCGTGCCCCGGCGCTCCTCGCCTCGTCAGCGCCTCCGCCCTCGTCTACAGGTGCCCGGCCGATCTCAACTGCGACGGCGGCATCGACGGTGCCGACATCAACGCCTTCTACGCGCGATGGGAAATCGGTGATCAAGTGGCCGACGTCAACTTCGACGGCGGTGTCGATGGCGCCGACGTCGGCGAGTTCTTCTCCCTCTGGCAGTCGGGCGGATGCTGATCCGCAGCCCGCGCCGGTTGCCTCGCCGCCTCGCATCGCTCGCCCCGCCAACGTCCCGAATCTCCTTCCGGCCTCGCGTGTTCGCTCCCCGATCGGTGCCCGCGACGCCGGTCATCCGAAAAACCAGCTCCGCACCGAACCCCTCGCACGGTGCGGCATCCAACATCGAGTAGAATGCCACCGAACGGCCATCCCTGTTCGTCCCGCCTTGAAACCCCTCAACCGCCCTGTTCGCTCATGCCACGCCTCCTCGTCGCCATCCCCTTCGCCGCCCTTTCCATGGCCGCCCTCGACGCCCACGCCGATCGCGTCCGCGTCACCATCACCGGCACCGTCGAGTCCGCTTCCTTCTCCCGCGGTCCCTTCGTCTCCGCTCGCGCCGGTCAACGCGCCACCGCCGTCTTCGAGGTCGATTCCAACGCCTTCCGCGACAGCGCGCAATACCCCGTCCGCGGCTACACCATCGACCCCGCCTCCCTCACGCTCACCGTCGGCACCGGCTCCACCGGCATGCGCAGCCCGCTCCCCGCCGGCAGCACCCCCCTCTTCGTCCTTCGCGACAACGACCCCGCCGTCGACGGCTTCTACATCACCTCCGGCATCCTCGAATACCCCGGCTCCATCCCGCTCAACAGCGGTTCCACCACGTCGATGTCCATGACCTTCTCCCGCGGCTTCGACGTCGGCACCATCCTCCGCTCCCGAAACATCCTCGACGCCGCCCCCGGTCGCTGGGGCTTCGAACACATCGCCAGCTACGACTGGTCCGTCGGCATGCAGGGCGCAGCGCCCATGATGCTCACGTACGAAACCATCGCCATCGACAACCTCACCAACCCCCCGCGATGCCCCGCCGATTACAACCAGGACGGCGGCGTCGACGGCGCGGATGTCGAGGCCTTCTTCGTCGATTGGCAAGACGGCCTCCTCCCCGCCGACGTCAACCAAGATGGCGGCGTCGACGGCGCCGATGTCCAGACCTTCTTCACCCTCTGGGCCGCCGGCGGCTGCTGACCATCGCCCGCCCCCTTTCCCCTATACTTCCCGCGTTCGCCACCTTAGCTCAGTTGGTAGAGCAGCGCTTTTGTAAAGCGCGGGTCGGAGGTTCAAGTCCTCTAGGTGGCTTTCTCGGCGCCTCCCCGTCGCGTTGGGCCGGTTGCCCCTTTCAGGCCCCTCGCCTACCCTTTCTTCCCCGGGCGAGTGCCGGAGCGGCCAATCGGGGCAGACTGTAAATCTGTTGGTTCACACCTACGGGGGTTCGAATCCCTCCTCGCCCACTTCGTCGACCCCGTCGCCCCGCGGCGGGGTCGCTCGTTTTTGCCCCCCATCCCACCCACCCCCAGCCGCCCAACCTCAGGCGATCTGGTTTGGCGGCACCCGGCCCGCGAGGATCGCCCCCGCGTTCTCGCACACCATCTGCGTCATCATCTCCCGGTACCGCGTCTCCGCGCTCCCGATGTGAGGCGTCAGCACCACCCGCGGGTCGGCCACCAACGCCGGATGCACCACCGGCTCTCGCTCGTACACGTCCAGTCCCGCCGAGTGCAGTCGCCCCGACGCCAACGCCTCCACCAAGGCCTCCTCGTCGACCACGGGTCCCCGCGACGTGTTGACGAAGATCGCCCCCTCCTTCATCGCCGCGAACGCCGCCCGGTCCATCAGGTGCCTGGTCTCAGGCGTCAGCGGGCAATGCACGCTCACCACGTCCGCCTGGGACAGCCCCTCGCGCAGCGACACCCGTTCGCCCGCCACCGGGGCAAGTTCGAACTCCCAGTGCCGGCTCCGCGCCACGTACAGCACCCGCATCCCCCATGCCTTCGAACGCATCGCCACGCCCAGACCGATCCGCCCCGCGCCCACCACCAGCAGCGTCCGTCCCGTCAGGTCCTTGCCCAGAAAGTCCGCCATGCCAAGGTGCCCTCGCGCGGGATATTCCGCGCTCCTCGCGTATCGGTCCGCCTCGATCAGCCGCCTCGCCGCCGCCATCACCAAGAGCCACGCCAGGTCCGCCGTCCCCTCGGTCACCGCGTTGGGCGTGTTCGTCACCCGAATGCCCCGACGCCGACATTCATCGAGGTCGATGTTCTCGAACCCCACCGCGAAGTTGCAGAGACCCTTCAGCGAAGGCCCCGCGGCATCGAGGAACTCGCGGTCGGCCTTGTCGGAGTACATCGTCACGACGACCGAACTCCCCCGGATGCCCTCCAGCAACGCCTCCCGCGTCGGCTTGGCGTCTCCCAACGTCCGCACCGTCGCCCCCGGCACCTCCGCCCTCCCGGGCACCGTGCGGGTGATGGTCACGATCGGCAGTGGGGGCGTTGTCTGGTTCATGCGGCCAAGCGTACCGCGCGAACCAACCCCGTCACCCAAGGATCGCGAAGCGATCTCCGGGAGTAGCCGGGGGTGACGGCGCTTCGCCGGCACCCCCGCATGCCCGTCCGCCGCGCCACAAACCCCGAAGGGGTTGCCGTCGGCTCCCGACCCGCCAGGGACCATAACCACCGCCCCCCAGACCGCTTGCGCCCGTCCGTGGCGACTGGAGGGCCCCCGGGTTGACTCTCCCCGCCTCCCCTTGTACCGTTCTCTCCCCTCCAGAGGTCCTTTGGGCCGATGGAAGGGCTGTTCGACAACGCGGGTGTAACTCAGTGGTAGAGTGCTACCTTGCCAAGGTAGATGTCGAGGGTTCAAGTCCCTTCACCCGCTTTCTTCCCCGTCACCACACGCCGCCGCACTGCTCCGCAGGGCGGCGGTTGCGTTTTTGTCCCCCGTACCCTTGCGGCGAACCCATGCACTCCCTCGCCACGTTCAAGACCATCCTCGCCGATCGCGGCTACACCCGCCGCAACCTCCACGCCATCGGCGCCTTCCGCGGCGAACCCATCAATCGCCGCGCCGCCCTCGACGCCACCGACTCCGAACTCGCCTGGCACACCCTCGCCCGCATCTTCTTCCTCAACGTCCCCGTCCCGGCGCAAGCCCTCGCCCGCGCCCTCGCCCCCTTCGCCCTTGACGATCTCCGCTCCCGCGGCATCCTCATCAAGGAACCCGGCGACCTCGTCCGCAGCCAGGCCGCCATCGTCCCCGTCGGCGAACTCCTCACCTTCCGCGACTTCGAACCCGGCGAGACCGGTCACCCCCTCCGGCCCGATCACGTTCTGGGCGTTGGCATGGCCACCAGCATGCTCAGCACGCTCACCGTTCGCTTCGACGCCTCCCGCATGCTCGACCTGGGCACCGGTCAGGGCTTTCACGCCATGGCCGCCGCGGGCCACTGCGGCCGCATCATCGCCACCGACGTCAACCCCCGCGCCCTCACCTTCGCCCGCTGGGGCATCGAGGCCAACGCCATCGACAACGTCGAACTCCGCCAAGGCAGTCTCTACGAACCCGTCGCCGCCGAAGCGCCCTTCGACCTCATCGTCAGCAACCCGCCTTTCATCATCTCTCCCAAGCACGACCTGGTCTGCCTCGGCGGCGAATCTGAAGGCGACGACCTCGTGCAACGCCTCGTGCACTTGACGCCCGCGCTCCTCGCCGAGGGCGGCTTCGCCTGTCTCGCCTGCAACTGGCACCACGCCGATGCCGACGCCTGGTCCCGTCGCCCGCGTCACTGGCTCAACAACGGCGGGTGCGACGCCTGGCTCATCCGCATCCGCGAACAAACCGCAGCCGAGTACGTCGACCAGTGGATGTCCGAGGCCTCCATCGCCGGCCCCGATGGCGCGGCGATCTCGCGCGAGTCCTGGACCGACTCGCTCCAACGCCTCGGCGCGGCCTTCGTGAGTCTCGGCGTCCTGGTCATCCGCAAGCGAACCTCCGAGCGGCACTGGTTCCGCGCCGATTCGCTCTCCCTCGAGGACTGCACCGGCGACGCCAGCGAGCAGATCCTCCGCATCTTCGACAACCAGACGCTCCTGGCCGAGTGCGACGACAAGAGCGAACTCGCCGAACTCGCCTGGGGACTCGCGCCACGCCACGAACTCGTCCAACGCCGCAAGGGCACCGGCGGCGGGGGCTGGAGCGTCGAACAGTCCCGCCTGCGTCAGACCAGCGGCTTTGCGTTCGAAGTGGAACTCGACAGCCACGCCGCGGAACTGCTCGGGTTCCTCGACGGCATGACCCCCAGCCGCGAGATCATCGCCGTCATGGCCAAGCGCATGAAGGCCGATCCCGAACACGCCGTCAAGGCCTCGGGCGCGTTTCTCTCGCACCTCGCCGAACTGGGATACCTCCAACTCCCTCGCGAGACCTGAGCCGCGTCGAGGTTGATCGGCAGTTCACACGCCGCGCGTGGTCCCGTCCGTTCGGGTCCACGTAACGTCGACGCATGCCCTGTCGCATCCAGTCGTACGTCCTCCAAGGCATCGACGCCCTCCCGTGCGAAGTCGAGATCGACTTCAACGAAACCGTCGAGGAGGTCAACTGCCGCACCGTCGTCGTCGGCCTGCCCGACGCCGCCGTGAAGGAATCCTCCGAACGCGTCCGCGCCGCCATGGCCAACAGCGGCTTCCATTGGCCCAAGGGCCGCACCATCATCAACCTCGCGCCCGCCGACGTTCGCAAGGAAGGTCCCACGTACGACCTGCCCATCGCCGTCGCCATGCTCATGATGTCCGGCCGCATCCGCCCCGCCCGCGGCGAGGACGCCAAGGGCCTCGACCATCGCACGCTCCTCTTCGGGGGCGAGCTTTCGCTCGACGGCCGCGTCCGCCCCATCCGCGGCGCCATCGCGTTGGCCGCCCTCGCCAAGGCCCGCGGCGCCAAGGGTGTCGTCGTCGCCGCCGACAACGCCGTCGAGGCCGCCGTCGTCGAAGGCGTCGAGGTCCACGGCGTTCGCACGCTGGCCGAAGTGGTGGGCCTCCTGAACGGCGAGATCGAACCCACGCCCGTTCCCACGCCCGACGTCGCGGCCCTCCTCCGCAACGCCGTCGCCCCCGTCGACTTCGTCGACGTCCGAGGCCAGGAGGGCGTGAAGCGAGCCATCGTCGTCGCCGCCGCGGGTTCGCACAACCTGCTCATGCTCGGTCCGCCCGGCACGGGCAAGACGATGATGGCCAAGGCCCTGCCCGGCGTGCTCCCGCCGCTGCAGCCCGAGGAATCCATCGAGATCACCCGCATCTACTCCGCCGCCGGACACCTCCGCCCCGGCCAGAGTCTCGTCACCTCCAGGCCCGTGCGATCGCCGCACCACACCGCCTCCGCCGCGGCGGTGGTGGGGGGCGGCCAAGTGCCCCGCCCCGGCGAGATCTCCCTCTCGCACCGTGGCGTGATGTTCCTCGACGAACTCGCCGAATTCCCCCGCGACGTGCTCGAGTCGCTCCGTCAACCCATGGAGGACCACGTCGTCACCGTCGCCCGCTCGCACGCTTCGGTGCGATTCCCCGCGGATTTCATGCTGATTGCCGCCATGAACCCCACGCCCAAGGGCGACATGCCCGTGGGCGAAGAGGGCAAACGCATCATGGATCGCTACCTCGAGCGACTCAGCGGCCCCTTGCTCGACCGCATCGACATCCACGTCGAAGCCCCCGCCGTCCCCTTCCGCGAACTCGCCCGCGGCGCGTCGGGCCACAAGCCCCCGGCCGGCACCTCCACCACGCAGATGCGAGACGCCGTCAGCCGCGCCATGCGCCGTCAGCAGGCACGCCAAGGCCCCATGCTCCCCAACGCCCGCCTGAGCGGCCGCCAACTCGACGATGTCGCCCGTCTCGATGAACGCACCATGGCCACCCTCGGCGATGCCATGAGCCAACTCAAACTCTCCGCCAGGGCCTACGACAAGATCCGCCGCGTGAGCCGCACCCTCGCCGACCTCGACGACGCCGACCGCGTCCAGGAACCCCACGTCCTCGAGGCGATCCAATACCGATTGCTCGATCGGCGAATGTGAATGGGCGTGGAGCGTGCTTGCCAGCCCAGGTCGCGTGCTGCCCCGCCAGCCCGCTTCGGGCGTCCCCTCGTTGAGCCGGGGTGCGCAGCCCGGCTTTGCGGGCAAGCCCCCGGCGGAGCTGAATACGGCGACCTGGCGTGACAACGCAAATGCCATCGACGCCTCGCATCAATCGCCTGCGGCGTGGCGCCCTCACGCCGCGTCTGGCACCG
>JBAXFU010000084.1:0-13856 GCA_037139735.1 Phycisphaerae bacterium | reverse complement strand
CAGCCCGATGAAGATCTCCTCGAGGTTCGGACGGGCCAACTCCAGACGCCGCAGCGGCGCCACCGACGCCGCTCGCGGCATCACGTCGCTCGCCTGCGTCGAAGCCTCGAGCCGCAACTCCACGAACGACCCGTGACGCCGCACCTCCTGCACGCCGGCGATCGTGTCCCACCCCGTCGCGGCCACGTCGTGCGCCGCCAGCGGCTCGGCCACGACCGTCCTGGGGTCATGCGAGCGGAAGACCGACTCGAGCGAATCGTCCAGCACCTTGTTTCCCTTGTGGATCATGAAGAGGTGCGTGCAGAGCTGCTCGGCCTCGAACATCGCGTGCGTCGAGAAGATGATCGTGCGGTGCGCCTCGCGCTGCTCGCGAATCAGCTGTCGCAGCAGCCGCCGGTTCGACGGATCGAGCCCGCTGAAGGGCTCGTCGAGGATCACGAGGTCGGGCTCGTGGATCACCGAGGCGATGAACTGCACCTTCTGCTGCATCCCCTTGCTCAACTCCTCGCACCGCTTGCGATTCGTCTCGGCCAGCCCCGTCCGCTCGAGCCAGCCCGCGATCCGCCGGTCGAGCGAACCGCCGCCGTCGAGCCCCTTGAGCTTGCCGATGTACTCGAGGAACGCGCCCACCTTCATCTTGCGGTACAGCCCACGCTCCTCGGGCAGATAGCCGATGCGGTCCTTGCTCTCGACCGCCGAGGCGCGGCCGAGGACGCGAATCTCGCCGCGATCCGGGAAGATGATCGACATGATCATGCGGATCGTCGTCGTCTTGCCCGCGCCGTTCTGGCCGATGAAGCCGTACACGCTCCCCTGCGGGATCGACAGGTCGAGGTTGTTCACGGCCACCTTCGGGCCAAACGTCTTGGTCAACCCGCGAAGCGTCACCGCAGGTTCGGTCCCCGGCGTGACGCTCCTCGCGAGCGGTGGTTGGTTCGGAGGCAAGGGTGTGGTGCTCATGTCGAGGTGATGGGGCGAACGCTCGGGCCGATGGACCGCTTGGGAATCCCCTCCGCCGCGTTTCAATCCGACCCGCGACGGTCGGTTGGCGGCTCCGGAGCGTAGTCACGCCGTCGCCGCTGGCGTCCGTTCGGTATCGCGCCGGCGTCGGCCTCCCCGGTTCGGGGAGCGGGAGTTTCGTGCGATCGCCCCCGACTGGGGCTCGCGGCTTGGCGCGGTCGATGCTCCTCCATCATGATGTCCCTCTCCTCCATGCATCGTTCGCTCGTCCTCTGCGACGGCGGCATCGAGTCGCTCCTCGCCTGCGCGTGGCTCCGCGAACGACTGACGGTGGAGGGGGCCGACGGCTCGGGCGCCGTCAACCCCATCGCGATGCCGTTCACCGATCAACTCACCCAGCCCAAGGTCGACGCCATCCTCGCGATGACCTCGTCCTTTGGCCTCAAGCTCGTCGAGAGCCCCGTCGAAGTGCCTCCCCAGTTGGCCTCCCCCGGCGTGCGGGAACTCTCGCACCGCCTGCTCGCGGCCGTCTACCAAGCCGCCTCCCTCGGCTGCTCCGAGGTCGTCTGGCCCGCCTGCGCCGGTCGCGGCGAGGATGTCGACGTCGAACGGGCCGCCTTCTTCGACGACACGGCCTGGCTCGTCTCGCGACTGGCCGCCCTCGATGCCCCCAATCACGGCGTCCCCTCCATCCGCGTGACGCTCCCCTTCGTGCAGTTCACCGCGGTGCAACTCGCCGAACTCGTCGCCGACATGGACCTCGATCCCTCCGCCTGCTGGTGGTGGAACGCGACCGACCCCGCCGCCAAGACCGAACGCGAGCGGTGGGCCGGCGTGCTCGAGAGTGCCGCGGCCCTGCCCCCGGCGACCCGCTGAGCGCACGGGCCCCGAGCCCCTACACTCGCCCGCCGATGCACGACTTGCTCCAGCGGATCCAATCCAACATCTCGTCGGTCCTCTACGGCCACGACGAAGGCATCCGCCGGGTGCTCTGCTGCCTCCTCGCCCGTGGTCACGTGCTCATCGAGGACGTCCCCGGCGTGGGCAAGACGCTCCTGGCCACCGCCCTGGCCCGAAGCATCGACTGCTCCTTCTCTCGCATCCAACTCACGCCCGATCTGCTCCCCGGCGACATCCTGGGCGTCAGCCACTACAACAAGGTCACCGGCGAGTTCGCCTTCAAGAAGGGGCCCATCTTCGCCAACATCGTCCTCGCCGACGAGATCAACCGCACCCCGCCCCGCACGCAGGCCGCCCTCCTCGAGGCCATGAGCGAGGCCACCGTCTCGATCGACGGCACGACCACCCCCCTCGACCAGCCCTTCATGGTCGTCGCCACGCAGAACCCCTTCGAGTTCGAGGGCACCTACCCGCTCCCCGAGAACCAGCTCGATCGCTTCCTCATGTGCATCGACCTGGGCTACCCCGACCCCGCCGCCGAGGCCCGAATCCTCGAGCAGCGTCCCTCGAGCCGCCTCCTCTCCTCGCTCACGCCCATGCTGCGACGCGACGAGTTGCTCGCCCTCCAGCGACGCGTCGACGAAGTCCGCATCGATCGCTCGCTCATCGACTACATCGTGCTGCTCGCCAACGCCACGCGACGCCACGCACGCCTCGCGCACGGCCTCTCCCCCCGCGGCACCCTCGCCCTCTCGCAGGCCTGCCGCTCGTGGGCCCTCATCGCCGGACGCGACTACGTCATCCCCGACGACATCGCCGACCTCTGGGTCGACGTCTGCGCCCACCGCATCGTCCTCAAGCAGGCCGGCGCCACCCGCGACGAGGCGTCGTCCGTCCTCCGCGAAGCGATGGAATCGGTCCCCAACCCGGCCTGAGGGCCGTCTGTTCAAGGAGCTCGCTCATGGCCCGAATGGTCCGACTCGATGCCGCCGGCCCCGTCAAGATCGACGCCGCCACCTGGCCTCGCGATGAACACGGCAACCCCAAGACCCTCTGGGTCTGCGCCTGCGGCCTCTCCGCCAAGTTCCCCTTCTGCGACGGCACCCACAAGTGCTGTCGCGAGGAGCAGCCCGGCAGCATCTACCGCTACGACCCCGCCACCAAGGCCGTCGTGTCGTGCGAGCCCGAACAGCCCTGAGAGGTGCGATCGGCCGTCAGACCGCCTTGCACACCTTCGCCGCCGCGTCGGTGAGGTCCGTCGCCGCCTGCATCGTCGGGATCTTCGAGCGGGCCTCGTCGAGCAGCTTCCGACCGGCGTCGACGTTCGTGCCCTCGAGGCGAACCACCAGCGGCACCTTGAAGCCGATCGAGCCGTCGGGGTTCTTGAACTTCGTGGCGGCGTTGATGATGCCCTGTGCAATCACGTCGCACCGCATGATGCCGCCGAAGATGTTGACCAGCACGCCCTTCACCTTCGGGTCGGACAGGATGATCCCGAAGGCCTCCGTGACGGCCTCCTCGGTCGCGCCGCCGCCGACGTCGAGGAAGTTGGCCGGGTCGCCCCCGTGCAGCTTGATGATGTCCATCGTGGCCATCGCCAGGCCCGCGCCGTTCACCAGGCACCCGATGTTGCCGTCGAGCGCGATGTACGTCAGGCCGAACTTTTGGGCCCGCACCTCATAGGGGTTCTCTTCCTTCGCGTCGGCCAGCGACGTGATGTCCTTGTGGCGGAAGAGGCCGTTGTCGTCGAAGCTGAACTTGGCGTCGATGGCCACCACGCGGTCGTCGGGGGCCGACGTGATCACCAGCGGGTTGATCTCCGCCAGCGTGCAGTCCTTCTCGATGTACAGCCGCGACAGCTTCACCATGATGTCCGCCGCCTGGCCGATGTGCTTGCCCTTGAGGCCCAGCTTCGCCGCCACGTTGCGGGCCTGGAAGGCCTGCAGGCCGACGATCGGGTGGAGCGGTTCCTTGATGATCGCCTCGGGTCGGTCGTGCGCCACCTGCTCGATCTCGACGCCCCCCTCGCGGCTCGCGATCAGGATGTTCCTTCTGCTCTTGCGGTCCGTCGTGATCGCCAGGTAGAACTCTTCCTTGCCTCCGCCCGCGCGATCGGCGATATCCACCGCGCTGGCCATCAGCAACTTGGTGACCTCCAGCCCGTCGGGCGGCGTCTGCGGGCTCTTCATCCGGTTGGTCAGCATGAAGCGTGCCGCGGCTTCCGCCTCGGCGGCCGAGTTCACGAGCTTGACGAAGCCCGCCTTGCCGCGACCGCCCGCGTGCACCTGAGCCTTGACCACCGCCACCGGCTTGGCCTGCCCCGTCGTGGCCGTCTTGAACGCTCCGGGAGCCGCGTCGATCGCATCGATCACCTGCCCTGAAGGAACCGGAATGCCGTAGGAGGCCAGGAGGTCGCGACCCTGATGTTCGTAGATCTTCATGCGACAAGAGCGTACGGTGCCCGGATCGCCCCGTAAAGCCCCCCCGGAGGCCCTTCCCGTGCTCACCTCGCTCGCCGCCGCCTGCCTGTTCGCCCTCGCGGCTCCGGAGCCCGTCGACGTCTTTCGGGCACGCGCCTGCGACCCGGCCTCTGCCTACGACAACTTCCGCATCCCGGCCCTCGCCGTGACCGCCGGCGGCGCCATCCTTGCCTTCGCCGAAGGACGCCACGCCGACGCCGACCAGAGCGGCAACGACCTCGTTCTCCGACGGAGTTTCGACGCCGGCCACACGTGGGAACCCCTCCGCGTCATCGCCCACGCCGCCGACGCCACGCTCAACAACCCGCAGGTGATCGTCCTGCAGCCGCCGCACAAGGCGGGCCGCCTCCTGCTCATGCACCAGCGGTACGAGGCGGGGATCGGGGAGTTCTCGAAGGTCGAGGGCAAGTCCTCGCTCCTCACCCGCAGCATGGTCATGACCAGCGACGACGAAGGCCTCACGTGGACGTCGGTCGATGTGACCGATTCGGTGACCCCGCCCGGGTCGGTCACCGTCGCTTCCGGTCCGGGCACCGCGATTCAACTCCGGCGCGGACCCCACGCAGGTCGCATCCTTCAGCCCATGAACCGACGCGAAGGCAAGGCCTGGAGCGTCTACGCCGCGTTCAGCGACGACGGTGGTTCCACGTGGAACCATGGTGCGCTCGCCCCAGCCGAGACCGACGGCTTTCCCAACGAAGTGCAGATGGTCGAACTCGTCGACGGCTCGGTCATGCTCAACTGCCGCCTGCAGGGAGGCAAGGCCCGCAGCCGCGGCGTGGCCGTCAGTCGCGACGGTGGCGCGACCTGGTCGCCCGTGCAGGCCGACCCGCGATTGGTCGATCCCGTCTGCACGGGGTCGATCATCCGCCTCCGCGAGCCCGGCCCCGCCGACAGCGGCGTGCTGGCCTTCTCCAACCCCGCGAAGCGAGACGCACGCGCCGGCGGCATGATCCGCTTCAGCCTCGACGACGGCCGCACGTGGTGCCGCGAGGTCCGCATCGGAAGCGATCAGGATTACTTCGCGTACAGCTCGCTCGCGCGACTCGACGATCGTCGCCTCGGATGCCTTCACGAGGCCAAGGGCGAGTGTGCCGTCATTCGCTTTCGCGTCATTGATCTCGGCTGGTGAGGCGAGTGGCGATCAGCGGCTGCTGCCGCCGGTCCACGCACGGCTCGACCATGCGGCGGCGAGCAGGCCCCACGTGATGGCTGCATAGGCGCCCGCGTAGACGCACAGAATCAGAAGATAGAGGGGCCAGGAGAGTTTGGGCCAGTCCGCCAGGTCCACGTGCGACTCCACCCAAACGCCGGCTTGCGTGGCTGCGACGATGTGCATGACGGGATTCGGCATGAGCACGATGCCCATCAAGGATTCGTTGCCGTACGCCCGAAGCAACGAAATCACGATGCCTCCGACGATCGGCAGGCCCGCCCACGCGGCGATGCCCGCGCAGATGTTGACGGTGGTGGCGGTGGAGGTCTTGCGGATCAGCCCGCTGAAGAGAATGCCGCTGGCGCAAAGAGCCGCCATCGGCGGAAGCAGGATGAGCGGATAGGCCAGCAGCGGCCATGGCGATCGATGCTCGCCGAGCATGCCTGCCTGAACCACCAGGCCCATCACGAGATAGTGGCCGGTGATGACGCCGGGCCAGAACCACAGGTGTCGCACCGCGCCGAAGAACTTGCCCCGCACGATGTCGGCGGGCGTCAGCGGCGTGGACAGGAGCGAGTCGAGCGTGCGAGACTCCCGCTCGGCGGCGATGGAGCCCGTCGTCGCCGTGGCCGCCGCGATGAGGCACAGGATGCAGCCGATGATCGCGACCGGGTAGAACGGTTCAATCGAAGTGCTCGAGACGACGACCGACCACATGGCCGCAAGCAGCACGATGACGATCGCCCATCGAGCGATTCGCCAGCGGCGACGGCCTCGCTGCACGTGCAACTCACGCCACAAGACCGGCTGGTCGGAGACGATGCGAGAGCGAGGGGCGTTCCCGCCGGAACTGCCGGAAGCCCGCGAGAGCGTCGGACCCGAGGCCTCGCGGGCGAGGGTTCGTCGGAGCAACACGGTGGCCAAGCCGAGCACGGCGGCGGCGGCGGCGAGCGTCGAGAGCGACGAGACGACCCAGGGCACGGATGCCGCGGGTCCGAACTGACGTCCGAAGATCATCTCGACCGTGACTCGTCCGAGGACGAAGGGGGGCACCAGGTCCCACCAGAGCGTGTTGAGCCGGTTGCCCCACGCGCCGGTGATGCTCGTCGACAGCAGCGGGGGGAGCAGCCAGAGCGCGCCGGTGCACGCGAGCCCCGCGATCATGGCCGTCGCCGCGTGCTTGACCCGGATGGAGGCCAGGATCGTGAACGAGGCCGTCAGGATGATCGACGGGATCATCAACGCGAAGGACGCGAAGACCGCCTCGGCGGCGAGGCCGCCGAAGACGCGGACGGCCAACAGCAAGGGCAGGCTCGCGAGCGCGAGCAGCAGCATCTCGGCGAGTCCGGCTAGGAGCTTGCCCATCACGATCTCCCACGCCGCCAGCGGCGTCGTGAGCAGCGAGGCGAGCGACCCCTTGCGGCGTTCGTCGCAGATCGCCCCGCCGCACTGCGAGGCCGCGGCGAGGGTGAGGGTGACGAAGAGGAACCACACGAGCGTCGAGGCGGCGGTGGGGGCCAACCCCTGCAGCGACTGCACCTGCGCGAGCCCCGAGGGCGACGCGTGGAACGCGGGGAGGTGGGAGAGGAAGACCAGCCCCATGATGCCCGCCAGGCCAAGCACGAAGAGCCCGCGAGTGACGTATGTCCACGTGCGGCGGCCCGCCGCGTTGAGCTCCCGCATGAAGACGGGGCCGGGAATCGTCGCGGCGATGCGGGCGATCAGGCCCGGACCGGCGGCGTCCGTCGAGGCGGGATCGCGTGCGGTCACTGGAGCGCTCCCGTGGTGAGCTTCAGGAAGGCGTCCTCGAGCTTGACCTCCTCGACCCCGAAGGCGGCGATTCGACCGCCCGCTCCGGCGAGACGTTCGATGATGAAGTGGCGAGACGCGCCGGGCGTCGTCAGGTGCACGCGCAGCGTGCGTTCTGCGTCGGAGGCCTTGACGGACGCGACGCGCTCATCGCCCGCGAGCGAGCCCTCGAGCGTCGAGGGCGGGGGCGAGTCGGCGTCCAGCGTGACGACGACGCACTCGCCCTGGGCGCCGCCCATGGCGCGGGTTCGCCGATAGGCATCCTCGATCGAGCCGCTGTAGAGCAGGCGTCCTCGCTCGATGATGCCGATGGAGGTGCACATTTCGGCTAGTTCGCTCAGGATGTGCGAGGAGACCATGAGCGCCTTGCCCATGCGGCCGAGTTCGAGGAGCAGACTTCGCATCTCGATGCGAGCCCGCGGGTCGAGACCGCTGGCGGGCTCGTCGAGCAGCAGCACCTTGGGGTCGTGCACCAGCACGCGGGCGACGCCCAGGCGCTGCTGCATGCCTCGCGAGAGACTGTCGACCAACGCGTGGCGCTTCTCGACCAGGTCCGTGAGTTCAAGGACCGACCCGATGATTGTGGCGCGTTGCGTGCGGGGGATCTTGAAGGCCGCGGCGAAGAACTGCAGGTATTCGTCGACCGTGAGGTCGTCGTAGACGCCCAGAAAGTCGGGCATGTAGCCGACGCTGCGGCGGATGGCTCCGGGGTCGCCCCGGATGTCGTGCCCGCACACCGAAGCCGTGCCCGAGTCGGGCATGATGAGGCACGAGAGGAGCTTCATCGTCGTGCTCTTGCCCGCGCCGTTGGGGCCGATGAAGCCGAAGACCTCGCCCGGCGCGATCTCGAGCGTCAGGTCGTCGAGGGCCTTGAGCGACCCGAAGGACTTGGACAACCCCTTGATGCTGATCATGGCGACTCCCGGGGCGGCGTCGGGTGCTCCGACTTGATGGCGTTCAACGACTCGATGAACCGCCGGTCGACCGGCAGCGTGATGCGAAGGCGAGTGAGATGATGCCGGTTGATGGCCGATGGGTCGACGCCCTCGATGGAGAGGGGCGACCCCTCGGCGACGAACTTCCCTTCAAGCACGACGTGCGGGGTTTCGCCGCGGTCGACGCGGTCGAGGAGCGGATCGGTGCGTCGGTCGAACCCTGGGAGCAGGGCCAGCCACTCCGACTCGGGCGCCGGGGTGTTGGTGGACCACCAATCGGCTTGGGCCCGTGTGGGGCGCTTCGCCTCCGCGATCGGTTCGCCAACCACGGCGAGCATGGCTTCGCCGCGGGGTTCGAAGGAGACCCGGAATGTGCCCTTCGACGATCGGAGTCGGCCGAGCTGTCCGGTGATGCCCGACCCGAGGCCCTCGAGCGTGATCGCGGGGCGGTCGCCGTCGGCGACGCTCACGCGGATGGCGGAGGGGCGATTGGACGTCCTGGCCAGGAGGGTGCGGAGCGTCCACTGGCCTTGGCTGATGGCGTCGGGAATCCCCTGAGGCGTGCCGTCGGGCGATGTCGAGAGTCCGATGTCGAGCGGAGGCAGGGACGCATCGGACGTGTTCCACCAGAACTCCTGGGCGTCGACGCCCCGCACCCATGTCCCCTCGGGCAGGCCCTTGATGCGGCCGTTGATCGGTCCATCGGCAAAGAGCGCCATCAGCGTGGTCGACCATTGGCGTCCGGCCTGCGATGGGTCGTCGATCAGCACGTCGACGGATTCCGACGAGTTGATCGTGGTTCGCCCGGATCGCATGAGCAAGGGGAACGCGACAGCGAGGATGGTGGCCATGCCGATCCAGCCCATGGCCGTCAGCCACGTCGTGCCGCCGCGGCGGGTTCGGCGGCGAACGAGGAATCCATCGACGGGGCCGATGAGGATGCCCAGCAACGCCGCGATGGCGACGATCGCCACCAGACTCCCGGAACTGACGGGCGGGATGTCAGCCATGTCTTGATTCAACACCGCCGTGACGGCCGCCTGGCTTGGTTCCCAACTGCCGTGCGGGAAAGGGCTCCAACCCTGCTGGTTGCCAAGGGTCCGGAGCGACTCGAGGCGTGCCGCGGGGAGCAGCGAGGCCGTCGCGTGCCGGTACACGGTCTTGGCGGCATCCGCGCTGAGCGTGGGGGCCAGCCGTTGCGGTTCGGTGGCGAGCAGACCGATGCGACCTGCACCGAAGGGGCCCATCGCCATCAGGCCACGATCGGCATCGAGCGGCATGTGCAGCGTCCAACCGCGGGAGCGGCCCTCCGGCGTGAGGGCGAGCGTACGAGCCCGGAGCGGGAACGATGGAGGCGCGTCGGCGGCGACTTGAGCCGGGGGCTCGAAGCTCGATGACCGCAGTCGAGTCACCAGATCGGACGGGCATGTCAACGAAGCCGCCTCGTGGAGCGTGACCGGGACTTGGCCGCCGTCGTTCCATGGCAATCGCCAGAGCGAGCCGGCTTCGTCGGCCACCAGCAGCAGACTGCCGCCGCCATCCACCCATTGCAGCAACGCCTCACGCGCGCGGGGGTCGGCCTTCGAGAGGGATTCCACGGTGGCGATCACGACATCGACGCAGTCGTACCCAAGCCACGTCAGGAAGAGATCCTCGGGCCGAGCCGCGCCGATGGTGACAGTGCGCCACGGCGAGCCGAGCGCGACCGTGTCCGTCATCTGTGGATCGGCCCGCGGCGCGGCCATCGGCTCGGCATCGAGTTGCGAGAGCGTCGCCGCGGCGAAGGGCGGATCGCCCACCAGCATCAGGTTGATCGCCTCATTGGTGGGCGGGGGCATGGAGTCGTCGACATCGAAGGTTCGTCCGAGGGTTCGACGGATCGGCCGCTCATCGCTCTGGATCTCGACGCTCAGCGTGTCGGCGTGGGAATGGGTGCACACGAGCAGTTCGTGCGGCGTGACGACGCCGGGTGTGGTCGACACGTTGAGGCGCACGATGGCGTCCTGCGTGGAATCCTGCCTGGTTCGCACCGAAATCACGGCGTTGTGCGACCGGGCGCGACTGGCGAGCCAGACCCGCACCGGGATGAACCCCGTGCGGAAGCCGTGGTCGCTCGCGCCCACGTCGATCCGCACCAGCCGCAGGTCGCGGGGCGAATCGTCGGGCGGAGGCATCGCGGGCGTCGGTCGAGCCGAGGGCGCCGCCTGCTGGCTCCTCGCGGTCGAGATGGACGCCCCGAGTACCGCCAGAGCGACGAGCACGAGCCATCGGCGAGCGTCGAATCTCACAGGTACACCTTGCGGTTGTAGATGAACCACTCGACCATGGCGATGCCCAAGGCCAGGAGCAGCAGGTACGGCCAGAGCCGCTGGTCGGCGTTCATCGCGCCTCGCGTCGTCGCCTTGGCGTCGGTGGCGGCCAGCGGCACTTCGTCGCGGGCTCCGAGATCCGATTCGATCGCGTCGGCGAGGTTGGCCGCGTAGCCCCGAACGGCCTCTTCGCCGTTTCTGCGATCGGTCGGACCCGCCGGGCCCTTCCACGACACCTCATACACCCCCGATGCGGCGAGCGGGCCGAAGGTGATGCGGCCATCGGCGGCCGGCGTGAGCGGCTGGGTTTCGCCCGACGGCTGACGCAGCACGATGTCCTTCGCGCCCGTCGGCAGGCGATCCGTGATCACGGCGCCGGGTTGCACGTCGCCGATCGAGCTTCCCGCGCCGACATCCTCGCCCATGTAGCGGACGGCCGCGCCGACGAAGACGACGAAGCTCGGGGAGAGGGCCCACCGCGTGTCGTCGATGCGGAAGGGGAGCATGAGGGCGTGAACGCCGTTCATGCTCGATTCGATCATCGCCGGCCCCTCGTCGGAGGTGACGAGCGTCTGGGCTCCGGAGCCCGGCAGCAGTTCCACCCGCAGCATCTCGGCGATGCGGAGTTGCGAAAGCGAGATGTTGCGGAGCGAGGGGTGGTCCGCCGCCCAGTCGACGATGCCTGCGGGGGGCGTCTTGCCGGTGGCGCGGACGCCCAGGGAGGGGCCGATGCCGCCGACGATCATGTAGCTGCCCGGCGGGAGTTGCGAGGGTTCGCCCTTGGGGCCCGGCGGCGGCGTCCAGTTCTCGAGCACGATCACGTCGTACTCGCCGAGTTTGCCCTCTTGCGTCCATTGGGTGAACTGCGCCGGCGAGATCTTGGAGAGTCGGGAGAGGGGCAGCCCGGCGAGGGCGTTGTCGAGCCACGAGTCGGACTCGGGCGACACCATGAGCACCGCCAACTGCTTGGCGGGCGGCACCACGAGCGACGCCTGATCGTCGAGTTCCAGCACGTCATCGCGGGGCGGTTCGGCTTGCGACGGTTCGCGGAGTCGCACCCGCACGGTCGCCGCCGAAGCCAGATCGAGCGTGAAGACCAGGCCGCTGCGACCGGGCTTGAGGACGGGTTGCGGCGGCGGCGGCGCGGCGACTCCTTCGGCGGGCTGGGCCGGCGCGGCCGCGACGGGGTTGCCCTCGGTGGCCGCGCCCGGAACGGTCGCGGCCTTGATGCGGGAACTGATGCCATCGACCAGCAGTTCGACATCCACGCGTCTGGGCTCGGGCCGGTTGTTCTCGACCGACACGTAGATGGTGAGACGACTCGGGTTGTCGTACTCGCGTGCCGCACGCAGGCCCACGACGGCGAGGTTCGGGCTCTCGCCCGAGCCCACGCGGTGGTATCGCACGCTGTCGTTGGGGTCCGACTTGGCCTTGAGCGCATCGGGGATGCGGCCGTCGGAGAAGAGGTGAATGGTCATCGGCGGGCCGCTCTGGAGGCCCACGTCCTCGATGAGGCGCCGGGGCTTGTGCGCCTGGGCCAGCCGAAACGCCTCCTCGGCGAGGGTGGGGGCCTCGGTGGGCGTCAGGGCCTCGACGGCCGCCCGCAGCGCCCGCTTGTCGGTGGTGAACTGCTGGCGGACGTCGGCCGCCACGTCGAAGGCGATGACCATCGCTTCGTCGGCCGAGTCGCGGCCGGTCAGCACGCCGCCTTCGCTCAGCGAGTCGATCAACACCAACGCCTGTCGTTTCGCGGCTTCGAAGCGGCTCGCGGGTTGGCCCCGGCCGTCCTTCTCGTCCTTGGCCTGCATGCTCGCCGAGCGATCGATGAGGATGACATGGCGATTGCCCTCGAGCACCTGGCCGGAGATGACCGGCTGGGCCAACCCCGCGCACAGGCCCGCGAGCACCAGCAGTTGCAGGAAGAGGAGCAGGTTGCGACGCAGACGCTGGAAGGGCGCGTTGGCCTGCAGGTCCTGGATGGCCTTCTTCCAGAGGAACGTCGACGACACCTCGAGGTCGCGACGACGCAACTTCAGGAAGTAGAGGAGCACGAGGAGCGGCACGGCGACGGCGGCCACCCAAAGTCCCAGTTGAGGCGTGATCCAGTTCACTTCACCACCCCCCGTTGGCGGAAGTAGTCGAGGAGCAGCACGTCGATGGGTGTGTCGCTGCGCACCGTCATGAAGGAGATGGCACGCTGGGCGCAGAAGCCCTGCAGGTGGGCGCAGTACGCGTCGAGGTTGGCCTTGTACCGCTTGAGGAGCGGCGCGGAGACGGTGATCTCGGCGACGTCGGCGTCTTCCACGTCCTTGAGCCGCAGGTCGCCGGTGATGGGCGGGTCGATCTCCTGAGGGCTGAGGACCTGCACGGCCAGCACGTCGTACCCGCGGCCCACGAGCAGGCGCAGACCCGACTCGAAGCCGTCCTTGAAGAAGAAGTCGGAGAAGACGACCATCACGCCCTTGCCTCGACGCGAGTGCAAGATGCGTTCGGCGGCCTGGCGGAAGGAGAACGCGCCGGCGGGTTGCATGCCGCAGAGCCACGTGGCGAGTTCGCGGGTGCGTCGCCTGCCGCGGAGATCGCGAATGGAGGCGGCGATGCCGCCCTCGCCTTCGCCCATCGCGGTGACGGCCACGCGGTTGAGGTTCACGAGACCGACATAGCCCATGGCCATGGCGGCCCGCTGCATGAAGACGAACTTGTTGTGGTCGCCGCCCGTGTCGGAGGACGCGCTGGCATCGATCACGAGGTGCAGGGAGAGATCCTCCTCCTCGAGGAAGAGCTTCATGAAGAGCGAATCGAGCCGGGCGAAGATGTTCCAGTCGATGTGGCGGAGGTCGTCGCCCGAGACGTACGCGCGGTGGTCGGCGAACTCGACGCTTTCGCCTCGCTTTCGGCTGCGGCGTTCGCCCTTGAGCTTGCCGAAGAAGACCTTGCGGCTGGCGACATCGAGCGGGCCGATGCGTGCCGCCAGATCGGGCGGGAGGATCGTCTCGGGGGTCGGGCGGGTGATGTGCTCGGACTTGAGCATGGGGGTTCAGCGGAGCGAGATCGGGGCGGCTGAGGATGCGACGGGGCGGGTGACCCAGTCGTAGGTGGGGAGGACGCGGCCATCGGAGAAGCGAACGCCGCGGTCGCTCACGAGCGAGCCGTCGGGACAGGACCCCGTGGCACGGACGGCGAGATCGACGATGCCGCGGCTACGGAGCGAGACGACCTCGCCGCGGTCGCAGACACCGTCGGCGTCGCCGTCGAACCAGAGGGCAAGGCCGTCGAGTTCGCGGCTCTTGAGCCGACCATCGCGGTC
>JBAXFU010000083.1:0-14272 GCA_037139735.1 Phycisphaerae bacterium | reverse complement strand
CCCATCCGCTGCTCGCCGAAGTAGTTCACGAACCCCACCGCGCCGTCGTCGAGCAGCAGGGCCTCGCCGCGACGGTCCATCGAGCGGCATTCGTCCCGCGTCGCGTCGCGCACCGTGATCTCGAACTCGTTGCGGTCGATGTCGGCCGCCGCCAGGTGCCGGTCGAGGAATCCGATCAGCCGGGCCCGAAAGCCGGGGGCCTCGAGCGATGCCGGCGGATGCACAAGGCCGGCGACGCTCATCGCCTGCAGCGTCACGGCGTGCTTGTCCTTCAGCCCGGCGTACTCCACCGTGCTCGCCTTGACCTTGAGCTGCGACGCGAGCCGCTGGCACGCCTCGGGCGTCGTGAGCGACGTCTTCTCGACCTCGTAGATCGCGTGCGATCCCTCGGCTCGCGCCAACCCCGGCGAGAGACGCTCGACCACCCGAAAGTCCTGCGGCGTGCGTCGGATGATCATCCGGCGGAGCATAGCCGCGACGCTCGCTCACTGCCGTCCCCGTCGACGTTCATCGTCGCGGCGTCAGGACCACATCGGCCGCGCCGAACCTCCGGCCGCGGCGGTACTCGACCGACACCGTGTCGCCCGTTCGCATCGCCCCGAGCACCCGCACGAGTTCGGCGATGTCGCGCGTGGGCTTGTCGTCGATGGCCGTGATGACGTCGCCGGGCATCAACAGCCCCGCCGCGCCCTCGCCGCGACGCCGGCCTCGCTCCACCCGCGTGATCACGGGACCGTCGCCCGCGCCGCTCTCGATCTCGACGCCCAGGCTCGCCCCGCCTTCCGGGATCGACTCGGGTACGGCGGGCAGGTCTCGCAGCCACGCGCGGTGGTCGACGTCGATCTGGGCGATCGGCTTGCCCAGCACCGCCTCGAGCGACGCGACGCCCGTCGGGTCCTCCGCCTGATGCGTCACGTAATGTGCGTACCACTCGCCGAGCTTGCCCATGCCGTGCAGCCGAAGAAAGATCGCGCGTGCCTGGGCGTAGTTCGCCAGCGGTCGCTGACCGCTGAACTTCGCGGCCGGAAGCGCCGCCAGCGACGCGATGGGCATCAGCAGGCGTCGTCGCTCGAGTCGCTTGGCCATGTTGGTGCGCCATGAAGGCACCGGCCGCAGCGATTCGCCGTCCGACTCGACATCCTCGAGCAGCGAACTCAGCCCTTCCTGGATCCACGGCGGGTGGGCCTGCCCGCGACGGGTGGTGTCGCGAAAGTGGAGCACATGGAAGAACTCGTGACGCAACGTCGCGCCAAGGTCCATGCTCACGAGCCGCTTGGCGTCATGCTCGTACGCCCCACCGATGCTGCTGGTCGTCGCGCCCGTCGCGGCGGGACCGTACGTGGAGACGACCCAGCGGCCGAAGTCGGCCTTCGTCGGAAGGATCACCGTCACCCACGCGTCTTCTGCGATCGACGCGGGGTCGAGCACGCCCCTGAGCACCTGGTCGCGGGCGAAGTTCGCCACCCGAGCCACTTCGCTCCTGGCCTGCTCGAACGAACGCGCGTCGAACGCAGACCGGTATTCCAGCCGCAGCGAGTCGTCCGACGCGGCGGCATACGCCTTGTCGTCGAAGAGGATCTCGGCCTGACGCCGATTGGCGACGCGTCGCGCCTCGAGCACCTCGGGCCATGCCGCGAGGATCGCCCTGAACCTCGCGTCGTCGCGAACCGGGTCGAGCGTGGGGTCGCGACGCAGGTGGTGGATGTCGCAGAAGCCCTTCTCGATGGCCCGCTTCAGGAAGTCGATCGCGCCGTCCGCGTCCCTCGCCTGCGATCGGCAGCACGCGAGGTTGTAGAAGGGGACGAAGTTCTCGGGTTCGCGTTCGACCTGCGTCAGGAGCAGTCGTTCGGCCTTGGCGTAGTCACCCTGCTTGAACGCCTCGAGCGGATCGGCATCCCGAGCCTTGACGGGCGTCGCCGCGGGCGAGTGCGGCTTCTGCTCGACCGACGGCCGGGGCGACTCGCGGGGCGATTCCTGCGCGGACGCTCGTCCGGCGGCCGACACGACGACCGCGAGCACCGCCGTCAGGAGCGCAAGAAGCCGTCGAGGCATGGACGACTGTACGGTGCCGCGGCGAGGGTGGAGCGGATCAGCCGCCGGTCAGCAGGCGTCGGGCGATCACCACGTCGTCGATGCGGGAATCGCCGGCCTCGCGTTCGATGATGAACCGGCCGCCGTACCCGTGCTTCGCGAGGGTCGAAAGGAAGGCGTCCCATCGGATGCTGCCGCGTCCGACGGGCATCTCGGTGCCCCATTCCCCCAGCGAATCGCAGGGACTGGCGTCCTTGACGTGGACCTGCATGATGTGGGGCGAGAGCAGGGCCGCGGCCTCGACGGGATCGCCCATGCCGTAGAGGATCATGTTGGCGGGATCGAAGTTGACGCCCACCCGGGCGTGGGCCTGCACGCGGGCGTTCACCTCGTCGAGCACGCCCAGCAGCGTCGGCGCGCTCTCCTGGCCGGTTTCGAGGGCGACCCGCACCCGTCGGCCGCCGAAGATCTCGGCGATGGTCGCCAGGCGGCCGATCATGGTCGTCCGCTCGGGATGGCCGGCCTCGTGGGGCAGGAAGCCGGCGTGGAAGGTGACCAGGTCGATGCCCAGACGTGCCGCGAGAATGGCGTTGCCCTCCGCGGCGCGGAGGTTGGCCTCCCACGTGGCGTCCGGGCGGATGCCGCCGGTGGCCTTGATGCTCTCGAGGGTTGAGTAGTCCTCATCCTTCATGCCCATCATGCCGGAGGCGATGGCGAGGCCCTCGCTGCGGAAGCGATCGCCGACGTGATCGGCCCGCCACTGGAGGGAGCGGATCGGATCGAGGTGGAGTTGAACGAGCCGCACGCCGCAGGCGCGAACGGCGGCGATGAGGTCGTCGCAGGAGGCGGGGCGGAGGGACCAGGAGCAGACGCCCACGCGATCGGAGGAGATCTTGAAAGTCATGGCGCGGATGATAGAAGGCACGACTTGCAAACAAAAGCCCCCGCGTCGTCCGACGCGGGGGCTCCGGATGGTCGCTGGCGAAGGCGGTCGATCAGGCCTTGGCGGCCTCTTCCTTCATGAGCTTCTCGAACTCCTCGGCGGACATCTCCGTCACGCTGGCCTTGGAGACGATGGCGTCGAGGGTCTTGTGTTCGCCGAGTTGGGTGTAGATGCCGTTGATCTGGTTGTTCTGGATCAGCTCTGCGCGGAGGCGGTCCGGGCGGACGCCGCGCTGCTGGGCGATCTGGGCGATGCGGAAGTTGATCTCCTGCTCCGAGATCGAGACGTTGAGGGCCTGCGAGGCCTTGTGCAGGATGAAGAAGAGCTTGAGTTCGCGGGCGGCGGCGTCCTTGCTGCTGCGACGCAGCTCGGCCATGTGCTCCTCGATGCGGGCCACGTCGACGCCGCGGTACATCAGCTCGAGGCGGCGACGCTGCAGCGAGCGGTCGGCCTGCTGCGAGGTGATCCGCTCGGGCAGGTCCATCTTGGTGTTGTCGAGCAGGTGCTTGGCCACCTGCTGGTGCATGGCGGTCTGCTGCTGGATGGCCACCCGCTGGTTCATCCGCTCGCGCACCATCGCCTTGAGCGCGTTCTCGTCCTCGAAGCCCATCGACGTGGCGAGCTGCGCCGGGGTCGCGGCGATGATGCGGTCGATGCGATCGACCTTGAAGGTGACGGTGAGGTCGTTGTTGCGGATGCCCTCGACCTCGTGGTTGTCGGGGCCCTTGGCCTTCACCGTCAGCGTGTCGCCGGCCTTGGGCGAACCCACCTGCTTGGAGAAATCGTCGACCATGATGCCCAGGATCATGCCCTTGCCGCCCTTGTCGGTCGGGGGCACCTGGATCACCGCGCCCTTGAGGTTGTAGAACTCCGCGCCATCCTTGCCCGTCATCACGGCGTGGCCGGTGCAGTAGTCGCCCGGAGCCGCCTTCTCGCAGCTCTCGAGCGTGCCCTCGTTCACGCACAGCTTGTTCACCTCGTCGGCGACCATCTCGTCCGTGATGGGGACCTGCGGCTTCTTCACGACGATGCCGTTGAGTTCCGGCAGCGTGAACTCCGGCAGCACCTCCACCTCGACGTCGAACGCCAGCGGTTGGCCGAGCACGGGTTCCACCTGGTCCAGGCTATCGGTTGGATAGCTCCCCAGCACCTGAAGGTTGAGTTCCTCGACGGCCTTGCTGACCGCCGCCGAGACCAACTCGCTCTTGGCCTCCTTGCGGACGCTGGGGCCGAACTGCTTCTCGATCAGCCAGCGTGGCGCCTTGCCGCGACGGAAGCCCGGCAGCGCCGCCTGATCGATCAGCAGGTCCACGGAGCCCTGGATCTTCTCGGAGACGGTCTCGGCGGGGATCTCGATGGACAGCTTCTTGCGGCTGGGACCGGCGTCCGCGACGCTGACTTTGTTGGGACGGGTGTTGGAAGGGGCCTTGGCCATGTGACTTCTCCGAGGGCTCTGCACGTCATGCCGCGGGAGCGGCCGTGCCTGCGGTCGTTGTGATCGTCCGTCTGCCGCATTCAGTCCGAACGGCATGCGAACAGGGGCGGACGGTTCGTGAAAGGCAAGTGTACGCAGGGTGGATCGCGGATTCATCCATCGGTCGAGGGCCCCATCGCGGACGGTGTTTGGTTCGGATGGGCAGGTCGAGCGGGGGATCCGACCCTCCGGGTGGGTGGCGCACTTAGACTTCGCCCGCACGCCCGCCGCGGGCGGGCATGCCGCCTTCCCACTCGTCGCTCCCGAGGTGCTCCGCCCATGAAGAAGACTCGATTCGCCCTTCCGTCGTCGATCATCCGTGTTGCAGGCAGGGCGATGGTGGTCTTCGCCCTGGCCGCCTCGTGGTCGGCCGCCGTCGCGAGCGGGGGCGATGCCGCCGCGGACGAGGCCGCGAACCGTCCCCGCAACTCCTTCGGGTGGACGGCGGTGGTGGACGGCAAGCCGGCGGCCGCGCCCGAGATGCCGATGGGCGACGAGGTGGTCGTGCACTCGATCCTCGACGAAGGCAAGAACCGCAATCGCGTGATGGATCACCTGACGCACCTCTGCAAGGCGATCGGCCCCCGGCTCACAGCCTCGACGGCGGTCGAGCAGGCGAACCTGTGGTGCAAGGAGCAATACGAGCGGTGGGGGCTGACCGACGCCCGCATCGAGAAGTACGGCGAGGCGGCGGTCCGATTCGATCGCGGGCCCAGCTCCGCGAAAATCGTGCTGCGACGCGAGCGGCGCAAGGAGGGCGAGGCGGTCGAGACCAGCTACGACACGCTCCGCGACTGCCAGTTCACGACCCTCTCGTGGTCCTCGGGGACGCAAGGTTCCCTCCGAGCTCCGGTCGTGCGAGAGCCGATCTCCGACGAGCAGTACGCGGCCGTGAAGGATCGCCTCAAGGGCGCGTGGATCCTCGTCGCCGCGCCATCCCCGGTCGGTCAACGCGGCATCCGCAGCATGATGGGCGCCCGGTTCGACGCCCTTCGCGACGCTCGTCGAAAGGTCAAGGAGGGAGCGTCGGTCGAATCGCTCTCCCTCGTCGAGCGACTGGCCCAAAGCGGCGCGGCGGGGTACATCTCCACCTCGCGAGACGAACGCGTCTGGACCGGCGCGGTCCCCGGCTGGCGCGAGCTCGACCTGGCCACCGTGCCGCCCGAACCGCTCGTCCAGATCCGACTCAGCGACTACGACTTCCTGAACTCTCGCCTCGCCGACGGCGAACCCGTCGAGTTCGAGGCCGACCTCAAGCACACCCTGCAGCAAGGCCCGATCCCGCTCTACAACACCATCGCCGAGATCCGCGGCAGCGAACTTCCCGACGAAGTCGTCATCGTCTCGGCCCACCTCGATTCCTGGAACGGTCCCGGCTCCGAGGGCACCACCGACAACGGCACGGGCTCGGCCGTGACGCTCGAGGCCGCCCGAATCCTCGCCGCCGTGGGCGCCAAGCCCCGCCGCACGATCCGTTTCATCAACTGGACCGGCGAGGAGCAGGGGCTCCTGGGCAGCAAGGGGTACGCCGACGCCAACAAGGACCTGCTGCCCAAGGTCTCCGCCGTCTTCGTCGACGACGGCGGCACCAACTATCAGGGCGGCGCCCCCTGCGCGGACGTGATGGCCGAGTACCTCGCCGCGGCCACGGCGCCGACGAACTACCAGTTCTTCAGCGCCACCGACGGCAAGTGGCTCAACGTCAGCATCCGCAAGAACGGCGCTCGCAACCCTCGCGGGGGCGGCTCCGATCACGCGACCTTCAACGCGGTGGGGGTCCCGGGCTTCTTCTGGGACGAAGTCGGACGCGCCGACTACGGCTACGGCTGGCACACGCAGCACGATCACCTCGATCTCGCCATCCCCGAGTACCTCGTGCAGTCTTCCACCAACACCGCCATCGCGGCCTACCGGCTCGCGTGCGCGCCGAACTTGCTCCCGCGCGAACTGCCCGGCGCGGCGGAGGCGACCGAGGGCGAGCGTCCCCGCCCCCGTCGCGATCGTCGCGCGAACTGAGCCGCATCGAGGCACGCCACACCGAGATTCACGGAGCCCACGCATGAGCATCAAGCAGGTTCTCGACACCCTCGCCTCCTCCGACAAGGCCGCGGTCGATCGGTTGATCGACTGGCTGCGGATCCCGAGCATCAGCACCGATCCGGCGTACAAGGGGGAGGTGCGTCGAGCGGCGGAGTGGATTGCCGCGCAACTGACCGAACTGGGCTTCGCCGTCGACATCAAGGAGACCGGCACGCCGCTGGGGACCGGTCATCCCATCGTCATGGCCACGGTGCAGGCGGCGGCCTCGTACAAGGGCCCGCACGTGCTCTTCTACGGCCACTACGACGTGCAGCCCGTCGACCCGGTGTCGCTGTGGGACAGTCCGCCGTTCGAGCCCGTGATCAAGGCGGCCGAGCAGGGCGGCCCCGGCGAGCGGGTGGTGGCGAGAGGCGCGGTCGACGACAAGGGGCAGGTCATGACCTTCATCGAGGCCTGCCGCGCGTGGAAGGCCGTGAGCGGCCACCCCACCAACGGCGCGAAGTTCACCGTGATGCTCGAGGGCGAGGAGGAGTCGGGCTCGGCCAATCTCGGCGACTTCGTGCAGCGTCACGAGTCGGAGCTCGGCGAGTGCGACGTGTGCCTGATCAGCGACACGGGCATGCTCGGTCGCAACAGCCCGGCCATCACCTACGGCGTGCGAGGGCTCGCCTACACCGAGGTCACGCTCCACGCCTCGAACCAGGACCTGCACAGCGGCATGTGGGGCGGCCGTTGCCCCAATCCCATCACCGAACTCGCCCGCGTGCTGGCGCAACTCCACGACAAGAAGCGCCGCGTGACGATCCCCGGCTTCTACGACGACGTGCGGCCCCTGGGCAAGGCCGAGCGAGCCGCGTGGGCGAAACTCAAGTTCAACCAGAAGGCCGCCCTCCGCAAGATCGGGCTCCCGCCCGCGGCCGACATCGGCGAGGCGGGATTCACGGCGCTCGAGCGCGAGTGGGGACGGCCCACCGCCGAGGTCAACGGCATCTGGGGCGGCTACACCGGCAGCGGAGCCAAGACCGTGATTCCATCCAAGGCCAGCGCGAAGGTCAGCTTCCGCCTCGTGGCCGATCAGGACCCGCGCAAGATCACCAGGATGTTCTTCAGGTGGTGCAAGGACCACACGCCCCCCGGCTGTCGCTGGGAGCTCACCGACCACCACGGCGGCTTCGGCGTGACGGTGCCGACCGATTCGCCCGTGCTCGCCGCCGCGATGAAGGCGCTCAAGGCCGCCTCGGGTCGTCAGGCCGCGATGATCAAGTCGGGCGGGAGCATCCCCGTGGCGGGCATGCTCAAGGACACGCTGGGCATCGACACCATCTTCATGGGCTTCGGGCTCGATGACGACCGCGTCCATTCGCCCAACGAGAAGTTCGAACTCGAGTGCCTGCGTCTGGGCATGCGCTCCCACGCCCACTTCATCGCGCAACTGACCGGAGCCTGATTCGCCGCCCGCGCCACGCGGGCCACTCTGCCATGAACAAGAACTCGCCGCTGGTGCTCATCATTCGCGACGGCTGGGGACTCAATCCCAACCCCTCGCACGACGCCTTCAACGCCGTCAAGGTCGCTTCCGATCGCGGCCTGACGCCCGTGGCCGACCGCCTCATGCGGGACTGGCCGTGGACGCTGGTCAAGACCAGCGGCGAGGATGTCGGCATCCCCGACGGAACGATGGGCAACAGCGAGGTCGGCCACCAGAACATCGGCGCCGGCCGCATCGTCGACCAGGAGAGCGTGGCGATCACCAAGGCCTGCCGCGCCGGTCTCGAGCACAACGGGCCGATCGCCGCGGCGATCCGCCGCGCCGTCGGCGCGGGCAAGGCCGTGCACCTCATGGGCATCAACTCCGATGCCGGCGTGCACGGCATGCTCGCCCACCTCTACGCCTGCCTGAAGGCGTGCCGCACCCTGGGCGCGTCGCGCGTCTACGTCCACCTCTTCACCGACGGCCGCGACACCGGGCCCTTCACCGGGCTCGAGTGCGCGGCGCAGGTCGAGTCGCAGATGGCCTCCATCGGCGTGGGACGCATCGCCAGCGTCATGGGTCGGTACTACGCCATGGACCGCGACCATCGCTGGGAGCGAGTGTCGCGGGCGTACGGGGTCCTGACCGGCGACGCCGGGTTGGCCGACGCGGCGGGGTCGACGCCGCGATTCGAGAACGCCGCCGCCGCCATCGACGACTATTACAAGCACCCGACGAGCCAAAGTCAGCAGGGCGACGAGTTCATCACGCCCCGCTACGTCGGCTCGGACGCCAAGGCCGTGGCCCAATCGCGGATCGCCGACGGCGACACCGTGATCTTCTACAACTACCGGGGCGATCGCCCCCGGGAGATCTCCGCCGCGTTCGTCTTCCCCGACGAAGCCTGGGCGAAGGTCAAGCCCAGCCCCGATTCGGGCCGTCACGGGTTCGATCGGGGCCGGCGCCTCGACCTCGAGTACGTCACCATGACCGCCTACTGGGAAGAACTCGCGCCGTTCGTCAAGGTCGCATTCCCCAAGCCGCCGAAGATGCGGATGATCGCCGGCGAATACATCAGTTCCCTCGGACTCACGCAGTTCCGCTGCGCCGAATCCGAGAAGTACCCGCACGTCACGTTCTTCTTCAATGATTATCGCGACGAGGCCTTTCCCGGCGAACGCAGGGAGAACCCCCAGAGCCCCAAGGTGGCCACCTACGACGTCATGCCCGAGATGTCGGCCGAACTCGTCTGTCAGGCCGTGCTCCGTCGCCTTGAGGCGTCCGACTGCGAGGACCTGCTGGTCGTGAACTTCGCCAACGGCGACATGGTGGGGCACACCGGCGTGCTCGAGGCCGCCGTGGCCGCCTGCGCCAAGGTGGACGAGTGCGTCGGCCGCATCGTCGAAGCGACGATCTCCAGGGGCGGATCGCTCGTCGTGACGGCCGATCACGGCAACTGCGAACAGATGTTCGACCCCGAGACCAACGCCCCACACACCGCGCACACGACCTACGACGTGCCGCTCATCGTCGTCGGCGAGTCCTTCCGCGGCCGGCGGCTTCGCGGCGACCGGGATCCGGCCGGCTGGTTCGATCCGGCCGTCAGGGGCAAGCGGGGGCGATTGGCCGACATCGTGCCCACCTGCCTCGACATGATGGGGCTCGCCACGCCGGCCGAGATGTCCGGCGCGTCGCTCCTGGCCTGAAACCGGTGCGGGCCCCGCACGCGCCGGCCGGTCGCCGTCCCGTAGAATCGCAGGCTCCCCATGAACGCCGCGCGTCCAACCGGTGTCGGTCCGCTCGCGTGGCATTCAATCGAGGCGGGTCGATCGCTCTCGGCCGTCGGTGCTGATGCGACTCGAGGGCTCGCGTCGTCCGAGGCGGCGGCACGACTCGCGAGCAACGGCTGCAACGACGTGCCACTCGAGGCGACCCCGCCGTGGTGGCGGGTGCTGCTTCGTCAGTTCACCAGTCCGCTGATTGTGGCCCTGCTTGCCGCGGCGGCGTTGTCGGTCGGCATGGGCGACGTCGCCGATGCCGCGTTCATCGGCATCGTGCTCGCCATCAACGCGACCATCGGTGGCGTGCAGGAGTGGCGAGCTGAGCGCAGCACCGACGCCCTCCGCCGCCTCCTGCGATGCACGGCCGTCGTCGTGCGGGACGGCGTGCCGCTCGAGGTCGATGCTCGGCATGTCGTCGCGGGTGACGTGCTCCTGCTCGAGTCGGGAGCTCGCGTTCCGGCCGATGCCCGCCTGCTCGTCGAGCAAGGGCTTCGGGTCGACGAGTCGCTGCTGACGGGGGAGTCGCTCCCGGTCGAGAAGGAGGCGGCATGGATCGGTCCCGCGGACACGCTGCTTGCGGACCGCCTCAACATGCTGCACGCCGGCACCATGGTGCAGCAGGGACGCGCCCGTGCCGTCGTCGTCGCCACCGGCGCCGACTCGGAAGTGGGGCGGCTGGCGGGCGAGGTGCGGTCCGGCCCGGCGGGCCGCTCGCCCTTGGCGGTGCGTCTGGAACGGTTCAGCCGCGTGCTTGGCGCGTGGGTGGTGGGCGCGTCGGCGATCGTGGCCATCGCGGGCGTCCTCATTCATGGACGCGGCTGGGCCGAGATGGCCCTCTTCGGCATCTCGCTCGCCGTGGCGGCCATCCCGGAGGGATTGCCGGTGGCGATCACCGTCGCGTTGGCGGTGGCCGGCAGGCGGATGGCGCATCGGGGCGTGATCGTGCGTCGGCTCGGCGCGGTCGAGGGACTGGGGAGCTGCTCCCTCATCGCCACCGACAAGACCGGCACGTTGACATGCAACGAGCTGACGGTGCGAGAGGTGCGGTTGTCCGACGGCAGGACCTTCCTGGTGTCGGGCGAGGGGTTTGCCCCGAGCGGTTCGGTTCGTCTCGTCGACGGGCACGCGACCGACGACGGGGCGCTGGTCGAACTCGCGTTGACGGCCGCGCTGTGCAACGAAGGCGACCTGCACCAACGCGACGGAGGGTGGGTCTGGCGAGGCGATCCGACGGATGTCGCGCTCCTGTCGATGGCGAGGAAGGTGGGGGTGGTCCGCGAAGAGGCGGTCGCCCGCAACCCCGAGCATCGCCGAATCCCCTTCGAACCCGAGCGGAGGTTCGCCGCCTCGTTCCATCTCGACGCGACCGGCGTGCGGGTCTTCGTGAAAGGGGCGCCCGAACGCGTCATCGACATGTGCGAACTCGACGATCGGGCACGCGAGACGGCTCATCGGCACGCGGACCTGATGGCGCAGCGAGGATTTCGGGTGCTCGCGTTGGCCGGCGGCCCGGTCGCGGCGACGGCATGCGAGACCGCGGTCCCCGCGGGGCTGGTCTTCCGCGGCCTGGTCGGCATGATCGATCCGTTGCGGCCCGGGGTCGCGGCCGCCATCGAACGGTGTCGCGATGCTGGGATCGACGTGTCCATGATCACGGGTGATCACCCGGTGACCGCCCTGGCCATCGCGAAGGAGCTTGGCCTTGCGACTCGGCCGAGCGAGGTCGTGAGCGGAGCGACCTTGCCCGCCGGCGAGGCGGCCTTGCGAGAGGCCGTCGGACGCGTGCGGGTCTTCGCCCGGGTCGCGCCCGACCAGAAGCTCGCCATCGTTCGCGCCGCGGTGGCGAGCGGTCGATTCGTGGCCGTGACCGGGGACGGCGTGAACGACGCGCCCGCGCTGCGTGCCGCGAACATCGGCGTGGCGATGGGGCGGGGCGGCACGGACATGGCGAGGGATGCCGCGGACCTGGTGATCAGCGACGACGACTTCTCGACGATCGTGGCGGGCGTCGAGGAGGGGAGGATCGCCTACGCGAACATCAGGAAGGTGGTCTTCCTGCTGGTGTCGACGGGCGCGGCGGAGGTGCTGCTCGCGACGCTGGCGGTGGCGGGTGGATGGCCGCTGCCGCTGATGCCGGTGCAGTTGCTCTGGCTGAATCTCGTGACGAACGGCATCCAGGACGTGGCGTTGGCGTTCGAGCCGGGCGAGGGAGACGAGTTGCAGCGTCCGCCTCGCCCCGCCGCCGAGCGGTTGCTGGATCGCGCGATGGTCGAGCGGGTCGCGGTGTCGGCGAGCGTGATGACGCTGGTCGCCCTGGGCGCGTGGTCGTGGATGGTCCGCGCGGGGTGGCCGGAAGCCCAGGCCCGCAACGGGCTGTTGCTCCTGATGGTTCTCTTCGAGAACATCCTGCTGGCCAACTGCAGGTCGGAACGGCGATCGGCGTTCGCGGTTGCTCCGTGGCGGTCGCCCGTGTTGTTCGCGGGCACCCTCTCGGCGCTCGCCGTGCACGTGGCGGCGATGCACCTTCCGCCCTTGCAGCGAGTGCTGGGCGTGGCGCCGGTGTCCGGCTCGACATGGGCCGCCATGATCGCGTTGGCGACGACGGTACTGCTCGCCGACGAGGCGTGGAAGTTCCTTCAGGCCAGACGGCGGCGGCGTTGAGCCCGATCTGTTCCGTTTCCCCGACGCGCCGGACGCGCGATCATGGGGGGTGAGGGGAGCATCCAACGGCGGCGAACAACGACGCGTCCGGACGTGAGAAGGTCGGCAAAAGGAAGTCGGGCCAGAAGATCCAGCGGTGGCCGGCCGGCCGCATCTTCGCGATCGTCCTCGACCTGCTCAACGGCAAGGTCGGTCTCGACGAGGCGAGGTCGGCCATGGGCTCGAAGATCGGGTGGTACACCGTCGGCGGGGGGCGTCATTCCCGCTGGAGCTTGAATCGAGTTGACTCGAACAAAGCCTCGGAACTGTCCAGGCGAACGGAGTCGACTGCAGGTGGGCGTTGGAGGCGTTGATGAAAAAACGCCGCGGCGGATGTGTCCGCCGCGGCGTCGTGTGTGTGCCTGACCGAGGAGCCCTTCAGGGAGGGCGGATCAGCAGCCGCCCGCCTCCCAAACGAGGAAGAAGGACTCGATGTCGCCGCCGTCGACGCCACCATCCTGATTGACGTCCGCACAGCCGGCGGACGACTCCCAGTCGGGGAAGAACGAGGCGATGTCAGCGCCGTCGACGCCGCCGTCCTGGTTGTAGTCCGCGGCACAAGGAGCGCAGGCCGGCGCGGCGCCCGTCATGATCCTGAGTCCGACCACGGTGCCGTCGGCGTTCGTCGCCCGCAGGTGGAATCGATCGTTGCCGGGGAGGGTGAGAATGTCCCACAGACCCACGGCGAGGTAGTAGGTGCCTGCCGGGAGTTCGCCATCCTGTCCGCCGAACGGACGATCGCCGGCCGACGGGCGGTTGGCCGGGCCGCCGTCGCCAGCCGGATGGTTGAACGAGAACTGACTGAGCGAGCCGGAGCCCGCCGGAGGACCGTCGTCGTCGTTGGTGGCGATCATCACGCCCGAACTGTTGAAGACGAACGCCTCGGTGTCGCCGAAGTCGCTTCCGTCGCCGTCGAAGGCGATGTCGACGTAGCGGTCGAGCGTCGTGGCGGTGCTGAAACTGGTGGTGAAGCGGAACCAGACGAAGTCCTGCGGAGGAACGGTGACCGGACCGTTGACGGCCCCGCTCGAGACGTCGCCCAGGTCGATGCCCGCCGGAGCGACGGAGGGATCGAGCGATCCGGAGTTGACGTTCGTGCGGGTCCGCAGGCGGAAGGCGCCGCCGGTGCCCGCCGAGGTGACGTCAAAGCCGAAGTTGAACTGGCTGCCTGCGGGAGCGACCGCAACGAAGAAGTTGCCGGCGAGAAACTCGCCGTCACGACCGTTGTACTGGCGGCCGTCGCCCACGGCCGCGCGGAGGCCGACGCCGCACGTGATCTGCGCGTTGTTGCCCGATCCGTCGTTGCGATCGATGGCGATGACGCTGCCGTTGGAACGATACAGGGCCATGTCGACGTCGGAGGCCGAACCTTCGGTGTCGAGGTCGACGAACTGCTGGAAGGCGTCCTCGACGTCGCCCAGAAGGCAGAAGCTGAACCACTTGACGCCGCCGGTGGCGACGGAACTGTTGGTCGTGGTCAGGGCGTCGGCCAGGCAGCCCAGGTCCTGTGGGCTGCTGGGAGGCGTGACGACGACGTTGCCCTTGAGCTGGCAGCGATAGGCATAGGCATCGCTGCCGTCGTTGATGCGGCGGTGTTCGACCGCGCCGCCGGTGGCCGGGCCCGCGCCGTTGCCGATCAACTGGCCGATGTGCGTGCACACTGCCGCGCTCGAGTCAAGCGCAGGGCTGGCGATGTCGCGGCCGTAGCTGTTGCGGTTGAAGCCCGGCACGGCGGGGTTGCCGCCCAGCGGTGCACCCGACTTGTTGCCGAAGAGCACCGAACGATCGCTGTCGGGGAAGGGACACGACGGCAGCGGAAGGCCCGTGCTCGC
>JBAXFU010000082.1:0-14888 GCA_037139735.1 Phycisphaerae bacterium | reverse complement strand
AATGTTGCCACGGGTGACCGAACCCGCGCAGCGGGTGAGGGAAACCCGTGGAAGGTCCCGATCCGGCCCGCACGCACGCCGCGTCCGTGGGCTCGCCCGCAAAGCCGGGCAGCGCACCACGGCAACACCTGGTGCGCCCCAAAGCGGGCGAGCAATCAGGCACCACCCAAGTTCGCGAGCAACCTCACGACCCCACCACCACGCACGCCGCCCGGAGGGCGGACGAATGTTGCCACGGGTGACCGAACCCGCAACGCGGGTGAGGGAAACCCGTGGAAGGCGGGCTCGTTCACCTCGGCAGGAACTTGCCGACGGTCCCCTGCTTGGAGACGGCATAGATGATGCCATCGTCCATCGATTCGGGGACGAGGGTCACGATGCCGGGGAGGGCGACGCTCGTGACGAGCGAGCCGTTGGCCGGATCGAGCACGTCGACGCCCGAGGCGGTGCGAACCAGGAGGCGGCCGTTGCGGACGGCGATGACCGAGCCGCTGACGCCGGGGGTCTTCCACTGAACCTTGCCGTCGGCGGCGCTGAGCGCAACGAGCCCCTCGCCGGGGACGGCGGCATAGACCGTGCCTTGGCGGATGGCGAGTTGCTCGCGAAGCGGGGTCGAGGTGCGATGGCGCCAACGGAGCGCGCCGTTGGAGGCGAAGGCCCAGATCGACTGATCGGTGCCGCCGATGTAGAGACTCTGGCCGTCGGTGACGGGATCCATCGAGACGGGCCCGAGGATGCGGTTGCGGCCGACGACCTGGCCGCGCTGGTTGAGGAAGAGCACGTCGCCGGCCTGCGAGACGACGCCGATGTCGCCATCGGCGAGCAGGACGGGAGCGGC
Source organism: Phycisphaerae bacterium (assembly GCA_037139735.1). Taxonomy (GTDB): domain Bacteria; phylum Planctomycetota; class Phycisphaerae; order Phycisphaerales; family UBA1924; genus UBA2402. The sequence goes on along the minus strand of JBAXFU010000082.1, from coordinate 14,050 downwards.
CTCGATCGCGCCGCCGATCTGGAATCCCCAGGCCTTGACGCTCTGGCTCATGACGTGGCTGACGACCTCGCCGGTGGAGGTGCCGAAGATGGCGACGCGACCGGCGAGGATCGGCCGGGTGTTGACGACTCGCTCGTAATGCGTCTTGGCGACCAGCGCGCCGGTGGCGACGGAGAGCAAGTAGCCTTCCGACTCGCTGCTGACCAGCACGCGAGACGCGTCGACCGTGTCGCGGGCCACGCCGACGAACTTCGTGAGCGGGTTGGCGAGACTGGAACCCCATCGACGCTCGCCGGTGGCGCCGTCGAGCAGGACGGTCTCGCTCGTGCGATCCTGGATGACGAAGCAGTCGCCCAGGGAGACGGCCGCGGTGATGGGCTGGTCGTGGCGCGACTTGAAGGGGAATCCGACCCAGTCGAGGCGATAGCCCAGCGTGGACCACGCGGCGTGATCGACGGGGAAGTCGATGGTGGCGGCCTTGGGCGGGTTGGACGAGGCGGCCTTGTCGGCGGGCGCGGGCTTGGTGGGCGAGACGGAGCAGCCGCCGAGGGTGGCGAAGGCCAAGGAAAGGCACAGGCCCGCGGTCGTGGCCAGGGAGCGGGTGAACGAACGGGGCGTGGATGCGAGGCGGGTCATGGGGGTGCTTCTCCGCGGAGGGCCGAGACTGATCCGAATGCCGCAGCGGGCGTGGGAGCAGGGTAGGAGACTGGGTCGGGAAGGTCAGATGCCGAGCTTGACGAGCAGGGCTCGCATCATCTGCTCGACCTGGTCCTTGTCGCCGAAGGGCTCGTTGCGCATGGAGACCACGCAGGCGGTGCTGGTCTGTCGGGCGTTGATGACGACCCGCGGATAGGTGATGACGCGGGGACCGCGGGCGATCATCTCGCCGGCCTCTTCGGTGGCGGTGGTGCTGGCCACCGAGTAGCCCCGGTCGCGAAGGACCTCGTCGAGCGCGGCCATGACGCGAGGCACGCGGACCGAGGGGTCGAGGCGCACGGTGAGGGTGCGGCCGCTGTAGTTGGCCTCAACCCGCTCTCCGTACGGATAGACGGAGTGGCTGCAGGCGGCAAGCGGGGCGACCAGGCCGGAGAGAAGGCCGATCCAAACGACTCCAGAACGAACGCGACGGATCATGGCGGCAGGGTACGGCGCACGCGCGCATCTTTCCGGGGGCATGCCGCGGACGCGCCCCAGTTTGCCGGGGGGGCTCCCCTGTGAGGGTGCGGGGATGGTGAAGATTCGGGGGGGAGGGGCGGGCCTGCCGAGAACAGGCCCCCTCCGTGCCCGTATGTTTACTGTCAGGTACCGACAATTCCCGAAAAACAAGGCATCGATGGACTCCAAGAACCGCCTCCGCCACCCCTCTCCCCTTCCGCTCCTCGGCACGGGCCTCGGCACGGGCCTCGGCAAGGCCCCCGGGAAGGCCGCGTGCCGCCGTGGCCTTCCGGCGGCCTTGGCCGTGGTGGCCGGTCTGGTGGCGACCTCGCCCGCGAGGCAAACCCCGCCCGCGGCGGGCGGGTCCGAGGGGGGCATGAAGGCGCCGGCCGCGTTGGCGCCCAAGCCGGCGGCCGCACCGACTCCCACGCCCGAGGCGACGCCCGAAGTGTTGCGGCTGATGGTGGCCGACGGGCTGGAACGGCTCGCGTTGTTCACCCTGCGGACGACCCAATCGCCGACGGGCAAGGACTTCGCGGCGGCGGCGATGCTGCTGGGTCTGGCGCAGGCGAACGCGCCGGAGGACCTCAACCTTCTTCGGCGGCGCGTCGAGGCGGCGTGGGGCGCCGGTGACGAGGACCTGCTGCTGGAACTGACGCAGCGAACGGTGCAACTCGACTCGTCGAACACGGTGGCCCAACTTCGCCTGATCGCGACGCGGCTGGCGAAGTACCAGACGGTCGAGGAGCGGCTGGCTCGCATGGACGCGTTGCTCGGGCCCAAGGGGGCCTCGCTGGACGCGTCGATTCGCAGCCGTCTGTCGCTCGACGCCGCCATGCTTCATCGCGAGCGCGGCGAGGAGGAGAAGTTCATCGAGAAGCTGAAGCTGGCCACGGGGCTGGACTCGACGAACAAGGACGCGGCGCTCCTGGCGTTGACGTTCTTCTCGTCGCGGTCGGACGACCCGATGGGGCGTCTGGAGCTCATCACGAACCTGCTCTACGCGGATCCGCTGGATCCCAACTCGCACCTGACGCTGTCGCGGCAACTGACGCAGATGGGCGCGTTCGACCAGGCGCGGCGCTTCCACCGCGTGCAGACGATGATCCTGGCGGCCGACGGCATGCGCATGAACTTCCGCACGACGATCGAGACGTTGATGCTCGACTGGCGGTGCGACGGAGCCAAGAGCCCCGCGGACTTCATCCGCCAGCGGCTCTACGCCGAGCGGAACACCGCGGCCCGCAACGCGCGCGAGGCCAGGGCCGAGGCGGTGCAGGGCGCGGCGGGCAACGTCGTCAACATGCCCGGACCGCAGGACGTGCGGCTGGACATGCTCTTCGAGGAGGTCCGTCTCGCGACCGCGGCCGCGCTGGGCGACGCCACGGAACTGGCGCAATCCGTCAAGGACATGACCGCCACCGTGGCGGAGCGGACGCAGGTCCTGTCGCTTCCCAACGCCCGCGAGCCGGAGTGGACCAACGAGACCGCCGCCGCCGAGAGCCGTCGCCTCCGCCAGCAACTCAACTTCTGGCGGCTGATGACCAACTCGGACATCGCCCAGGTCGAGGCGGACCTTCCGGCGTGCACGCAGGACCAGCCGGAGACGAACCCCAAGGTGGTCGCGCTCAAGGCGTGGTTGACGCTCCGCAAGGGCGACGCGGCGCAGGCGTTGGCGCTGGCCTCGCAGGAGACCGACGACCCGACCGATCCGCACCTGCTGATGGCCAAGGGCGAATCGCTCGTCGCGATGAACCGGACGACGGAGGCCGTGGCGGCCTTCACGGCCGCCGCCGCGGCGGACCCCTTGACGACGCACTGCACGTTCGCGATGGACCGCGCGAACCGGCTGGCGGGGTCGCCCAACCGTCGCGGCGACGCCGACACGACGACGGCGAAGCAGGCCAACACGTACGCCCGGAAGATCCCGGCGTGGATCGACTCGATGGTGTCGCAGCCGCAACTCTTCCAACTGGTGAGCATCGATGCGCCGCCGTCGCGGATCGGGCCCCTCGAGCGTTCGACGCTCACGCTGCGGATTCGCAACGCCTCGCCGATTCCGCTGGCGCTGGGCTCGAACAAGCCGATCAACGCCCGTTTCCTTTTCAGCCCGATGATCGAGGCGGCGGCCGTGAAGGATGCGCCCGCGATCGTGCCGGAGGTCTTCGAGTTCGATCGACGCTTCCGCCTGATGCCCCGCGAGGAGTTGGTCATCACGCTGCGGCCCGACGCGGGGCTGACGGGCTACGTGGCGCAACTGGGCGCGGCGGGTCCGTCGCGCGTCCGCTACCGCGTGCTGCAGGGATTCAAGGTGACCGACAAGGGGGCGGGCTGCATCGAGCTCAACACCCCCACCACCGCCCGCGAGCCGCTGCTCGAGGCGCGACTCTCGGCCGATCAACTCAACGAGCGGATCGACGCCGCCACCGACGCGACCATCGGCGCCGTGACCACGGGCGTCTTGGCGATGCTCATGGAAGGCGAGGCGGGCTCGACCGGATTCGGCCAGGACTTCCGGGTCGAGATGGTCGCACGCCTGGCCAAGAAGTATCCGACGCTCAGCGTCGAGGGCCGTCTGCTGGTGGCGGCGACGCTGCCACCGGCGTCGCAACTCGCCGCACTGCAGCCGCTCGACGCCGCGATCACGGCGGACCCGCATCCCTCGGTGCGCGTGGTGTCGCTCTTGACCCGCACGGCCAAGGCCGATGATCCCTCGCTCGCGGCCGGCGCCAAGGACGCCGACGCATCGGTGGTCAAGGCGGCGGCGATCCAATCCGAACGCCTGGCCTCGGGCAAGCCCACGTTCGCCACGGTGGGCACGGCCGACCTGATCAAGCCCAAGGGTGGCTCGGCCGTCCCCTCGCTGCGATGAGCGGCATCGATCCCCAACCTTCCTCGCCGCCGGCCCGGACCGCGATGCGGTGGGTCCACGTCTCGGGCTTCGCCATCGGCGTGTGCCTGCTTGCCGGCGCGGGGAGCGTGGTGCTGCGCCAGGGCGACGCGTTGACGGAGACCCTCGCGTCCGTCCGTGCGGCTCCGACGTGGCTCTTCGCCCTCGCGCTGCTGCTTCCGTGCCTGAACTGGCTCCTCAGCGCGGAGATGCTCCGGTTGCTGATGCTGCCCGGCAAGGGAGAGACCTTCACCGGCCCTTCCCGCGGCGAGATGCAACTGCTCACTGGCTTCGCGTGGCTGGCCAACTACTCGCCCGTGCGGCCCGGACTCTTCTTCCGCGTCTGGTGGCATGCCTCGCGTGGAGGCATCCCCATGGCCCGGTCGGCGTGGTCGATCGCCTGGTCGATCGCCTGCGGGTGCCTGGCCGTGGGCCTCCTCGTGGCCTGCTGCCGGTCCGTGCCCGCGACCTCGGCCCACCCGGCGACCTGGACCGCAGCGGCGCTGGCCGCGCCGCCCGCGATCTTCGCGGCGATCGCGACGGTCGTCGGCCGAACCAACCCGGCATGGCGGTGGTTCTGGCTGGCCGCAGCGGTGCGGAGTCTCGACGTGATGGTCTGGATGGCCCGCTACGCGACGGTCTTCGCGATCGCGACGGGCCGAACGCTTGACGTGCGCGAGGCGGCGGCGGTGGCCGCGGTCAGTCAGGCCGCGATGCTGATTCCGTGGGCGGGCAACGGCCTGGGCGTGCGAGAGGTGGCCATCGGCCTCGCGGCGGCATGGCTGCCATCGTGGTACGCCGGGGGCGACCCGAACGCGGCGCTCGCGGCGGACCTGGTGAACCGGGCGGGCGAGGTCTCGGCCGCGCTGGTGGTGGGTTCGGTGAGCGGGGCGATGCTGTGGCGACGGGCCAAGCGGGGGCGATGATGGCGTGCACGGCGAGCCCGCTTTCTGGCCTCCCTTGGTTGAGCCGTGCGGCGCATCCCTGCTTTGCGGACACGCCCTGAAGACGCGGATGCCGAGCCGCAACGGGCGGGGCGAAGAATCGCATCATCGCGTGACGGCCCTTCGATGCGTCTGGCATCGGCGCCTGCAGCGGGCTGAAGAAGGCCGCGGCGTTGATTCGCGCCGACCACCCGCCGCCCTCGCGGATCAGCACGCCAGCGAAGGGTCGCTGCAATGCGGGTGACAGGACTTGAACCTGCAAGGCCTTGCGGCCACGGGAACCTAAATCCCGCGCGTCTCCCATTTCGCCACACCCGCGACGCGAGGAGAGGTTAGCCCCTTGGAAAGTGCGGCTGTCGGATGGCGTCGTCGCCGCCCTTTCCGGGTGGCGGGGCTCCTCTAGAATGATCCCATGGCAGGATCCTCGATCGCCCCGCTCTTCCTCCGCCTCGCCCTCGCCGCGACCTTCCTGTGGGCCGGCTTCGGCAAGATCCTCGAGACGATCCCGGTGAAGGGACAAGCCGCGGCGACGCTCGCGACGATGGGCATCGTCACCCCCGCCGACGGCAAGACGAAGGACACGTACAACGCGGCGGACTTTCCTGACGACGTCCGCGTTCGTCAGGTTCACGGCATCACGTTGATGCTGGCGACCGTCAATAAGGGCGGTGGCGGAGGGGCCGCGGGCGAAGGGGGCGCGGGCGGGGGGGGCGCCAGCACCATGCCGCTGGTGCCGGCGGTGCTGACCGAGGGGCCTTGGCCGGCGCGACTGGCGTGGGCGAGCGCGATCACCGAGCTCGTGGGCGGGCTCTTCGTGCTGGTGGGTCTCCTGACGCGGCTGGCGGGGTTCTCCTTGGCGTGCACGATGCTCGGCGCCATCTGGCTGACGCAGATCGGACCGGCGATTCAGGCGGGTCGGACGGTGCTGGGATTCATTCCCGATCACCCGCCGTATGCCACGGATGCCGCGGGCAGCCCGCTCTTCGCGATGCTGCTCTGGCAGGTTTCGCTGCTGTGCATCGGGCTGTCGCTGACCTTCTCGGGGCCGGGCGCGCTTTCGTTCGATCGCGCCCTCTTCCCCGGCGGCAAGGGCAAGCGGGCGGCGGCCGACGAGGACTGAACCGCCGCGGCGGCCCCTACGCTGGCGACATGTCCGGCTCCCAGCAACCCCCGCAGCCCCACGACAGCCCGGTCGACCCCACGCCCGCGATGCTCCATGCGCCGTGGCGGCTGGCCTATCTCGAATCGCTCGAGGAGAAGGAACGCAAGTCGGGGCCGCCCAAGCCCTCGTCGGGCTCGTTCCTCCGCGACTACTGGCTCGATCCCGCGGCCGACGCGACCAACCGCGTCGTGCTCCGCACCGCCACGGGGATGATCCTGCTCAACGCGTATCCGTACGCGAGCGGTCACCTGCTGGTGGCGTTGGGAGAACCCGCGCCGCGGCTGCTGGACTACTCCGCGTCGCAGCGGGCCGACTTCTGGGGGCTGATGGACGTGGCGTGCGACCTGATGGAGCGGACGCTCAACCCGCAAGGCATCAACCTGGGCATCAACCAAGGGCGTGCGGCGGGCGCAGGCGTGCCCCAGCACCTGCACGGCCACTTGGTGCCCCGCTGGGGCGGCGACACGAACTTCATCACCGTGATCGGGCAGGTGCGGATCGTGCCCGGCGCGCTCGAGTCGATGTGGGAACGCTATCGCCACACGGCGATGAAGCTGGGGCTCGCGAGCGCTCCGGCCTGAGGAGCCGTCGCGCCATCGCGGGCGCGAAGCGTCGTGAAAAAGAAAAAACGCCGCGGCACGAATGCCGACGGCGCTGGACTTGCGACAGTGGAGTCGATCCTTGACTCACCGCCTCCGGCGGGAGGCGATGGTCGCGAGGCCCGCGGCGACAAGCACCGCGCTTCCCGGCGGCGGCACATAGGCCACTTCATACTGCAGGAGCACGAAGTTGGTGCCGTCGCCGAAGTTGGTCATGAGCTGGCCGGGGTCGGCGCCCGGATTCCAGTTGGTGGCGTTGGGAATGCCCGAGGTCGTCGTCATCGTCGAGAAGTAGCTCTGGCCGTTGTCGCTGCTCAGCGAAATCGAGCTTCGCAGGAGCGTGACCTGGGTGATGTTGGTCTGGAAGTTGACGGGATCGGTGGAGCCGAACCGCCACGACCAGTAGGCGGCGGGGTTGTTGCCGACGGTGGCGGTGAGCGGGAGCAGGGGTTCCGCGTTGCTGGTGCGGATGGTGGCGCGAATGAACGTGCGGGTGCCCGAGACGGTTTCGTCCCACGAGAACTGCACGCGGCCCGTGCCGTTGCGATTGGTGCCCCCGTCCACCAGCGAGTTGCCCCGCAGGCATCGCCAATCACCCAGCGAGTTGACCGTGACGGAGTTGAAGATCGAGTCGTACATCGTGATCGTCACGGAGACTCGGTCGTTGGGCATCACCCCGCGAAGCGGATTCACTCGCGGGAGGTACCCGCCGCCATCGGCGGGTTGCGACGCTCCTCCGTCGGGAGGCAGCAAGGCAGGGGCGGAGGGGCCCTGGCCGGGGATGCCGATGGGCGCCGCCATCGCGGAACCGGCGGTGCCGACCGCGGCGAGCAGGGCGAGGCGGACAATGGATGGATTGCCGAAGAGCAACATCGTGGACATACCCCTCCGGTCCGAGTGGCGGGACCGGAAAACGCAGGCACCCCGGTCGCATGCAGCGCACGGAAAATTCCGCGAGGCGCAAACGGACGCCCAGCGTGAATGTCTGTGTCTCTGCACGGCTCCGGGGTGACACCTTCAAGGTACAACATGGGCAGGGCAATGCCAGCCCATGCCGCAAAATTGGAATAAAAGGAATACTCGGACCCCCCCTTCCCGGCGTCGACCACAGGGCCCGCCGACGCTCGAGCGGACCATGCACGCAAGCCCACTACGCTTGAGCCCCATGACCGACGACCCGACGCAACCCGGCTCCCGAGACGACCTTGCCACCCCAGAGGCCGATCGTGAAGGGTCGATCGTCAAGGAACTGGGGTCGACGGGCGTGCTGGCGGCGGTGGCCTCCTTCATGCCGGCGATCGTCGGGATCTTCCTGCTGGCCAACATCGGGGACGCCGCGGCGTGGCTGAAGAGCCACGGTCAGACGGGCATCGTGGTCTACATGGTCGGCTTCGCCGTGCTGTCGGGGTTGGCGTTGCTGCCGACCTATGCGCAGGCGGTGCTGGGGGGCTACGCCTTCGGCATGATGTTGGGGGTGCCCGCGGCGTTGGCGGGCTTCGCTGGCGGGGCGGTGATGGCGTACGAGATCGGCGTCAGGACGAGCGGGGAACGGGTCGAGCGGCTGATCGCCCGCAAGCCCAAGTGGAAGGCCGTGCGTGACGCCTTGGTGGGGACGCGGGACCAGAGTGACCTGCTCAAGTCGATCGGCACGGTGACGCTGCTGCGACTGCCACCCAACTCGCCCTTTGCCCTGATGAATCTGCTCCTGTCGGCCGTGAAGGTGCCTCGCGTGGCCTACTTGGTGGGCACCTGCATCGGCATGGCGCCTCGCACGGCGGCCGCCGTGGCGATCGGGGCGGGCATCAAGGAAGCCCTGACGCGAGAGTCGATCGATCGTGCCATGCCGCGGTGGATGATCATCGCGGGCATCGCCGTGACCGTCGCCATCGCGTTGATCCTCGGATCGATCGCCAATCAGGCGATCAGGCGGGCGAGCGAACGGGTCGGCGCCTGACGACCGTCATCGCCAGCGAGCAGGCTTTCCAAAGCCCGGCGGCGGCGATGAGCGAGACGACGACGTCGTTGACGATGAACCCCGGGAACCAGTCGATCCTCGCGGCCGAGCCGGTGGAGAGTTCGTCGACCAGGCGTCGATCCGCGCCGCGGGCGACTTGCGATTCGACCCAGACCTCGCGGATGCGGGGCATGTCGGCCGCGACGAACGCCTCGTCGCGACGCAGGAGCGGCTTGACGGCGAAGGTCATGTCCGCACGCTGGCACCAGGGGGACCATGCGCCGGGTTCGTCGCGGCGGGTCTCGATGGCGACGCTGTAGGCCCGGGCCCCGCCGCCGATGAGCCGCGGCAGCCACTCCTCGACGGTGCCGGTGAGGGACTGGACGGCGGCCTTGCCGCCGGCGGGCTCGACGACGATCCATTCGTCGGGCTCGATGACCGGCCAGCCATGGAGGACGGCGGTGCCGGTGAGGACGTTCATGACCGGGTAGGGGATGGGGAGGCTGCGCCACCGCGAGATGGCGAGGAAGTTGACGACGACGCACGTGGCGGCCCACGCCACGAAGACCGACGCCCGCATTCGTTGGTGACGCGAATCAAGCATGACTCAGGATACATCGGTCCGCGGGAGGGGCGACAAAAGCGGTTCCGCGGCGTACACGGCCTCGAATGAGCGAGGCGGGCACGCCGCGGAACGGAGGGAACAGGGGATGGTCGACGCGGCTCAGTGGCGGGCGCCGGCGATCTGCATGCCGTAGAAGGACCTGTAGACGAAGAAGGCGGAGACGAGGAAGAAGGCGATGGTGAGGCCCATCGTGGTGTTGGTGTGGGTGCCGTCGGGGTTCTTGAGGGAGATGGCGAGTTCAACGGCGAGGAGGCCGAAGAGGGTGGAGAACTTGATGACGGGGTTCATGGCCACCGAGGAGGTGTCCTTGAAGGGGTCGCCGACGGTATCACCGACCACGGTGGCGGCATGGAGTTCGGACCCCTTGCCGCGACCGGTGCCCTTGTAGGCGGGATCGGTCTCGACGATCTTCTTGGCGTTGTCCCACGCGCCGCCAGCGTTGGCCATGAAGATGGCCTGGTAGAGGCCGAAGAGGGCGGTGGAGACGAGGAACCCGATGAAGAAGAAGGACTCGTAGAAGGCGAAGGCGAGGGTGGAGAAGAAGACGCCCAGGAAGATGTTGAACATGCCCGCCTGCGCGTAGCGGGTGCAGATGTCGACGACTCGCTTGCTGTCCTCGACGCTGGCCTTGGTGGCGCCATCGAGCTTGATGTTGGCCTTGATGAACTCGACGGCGCGGTACGCGCCGGTGGAGACGGCCTGGGTGGAGGCGCCGGTGAACCAGTAGATCACCGCGCCGCCGGAGACCAGGCCCAGCAGGAAGGGCCAGTGCATGATGCTGAGCTTCTCGATGTTCACGGTGAGGCCGTGCGTGAGGCCGACGATGAGGGCGAAGATCATCGTGGTGGCGCCGACGACGGCGGTGCCGATGAGCACGGGCTTGGCGGTGGCCTTGAAGGTGTTGCCCGCGCCGTCGTTCTCCTCAAGGAACTCCTTGCCCTTCTCGAAGTCGGGCGAAAAGCCGAAGTCCTTCTTGATCTCGCCCTCGATGCCGGGGATGGTCTCGATGGTGGAGAGTTCGAAGACGGACTGGGCGTTGTCGGTCACGGGGCCGTAGCTGTCGACGGCGATGGTGACCGGGCCCATGCCCAGGAAGCCGAAGGCCACGAGACCGAAGGCGAAGACGGCCGGAGCGGCCATCATGTTGGCGAGGGAGTGGCCGTTGGCGTCGGACAGGGCCGAGATGTACGCGGCCACGCCCATCAGGAACATGATGGCCATGCCGAGCCAGTAGGCCGAGAAGTTGCCGGCGACGAAGCCGGAGAGGATGTTGAGGGACGCGCCGCCCTGCTCGGAGCTGGTGACGACTTCCTTGACGTGGCGGGACTCGGTGCTGGTGAAGGCCTTGACGAGCTCGGGAATGATCGCGCCGGCGAGCGTGCCGCAGGTGATGATCGACGAGAGCTTCCACCACAGGGACTTGTCGCCCGCGATCTCGGGGATGAGGATGTAGCTGGCGGCGTAGGTGAGGACGATGGAGATGGCGGAGGTGATGAAGACGAGGTTGGTGAGGGGCTTCTCGAAGTTCATCTTCGAGGCGTTGCCGTAGGCGGCCTTGGCGAAGAACTGGTTGACGAAGTACGCGCCGGCCGAGGCGACGACCATGATGATGCGCATCATGAAGATCCAGACCAGGAGTTGGACCTGGACCTGGGCGGCGGCGGTGGCGGCGTCGGCGGGGTTCATGCCGCCCTGCTCGAAGTACTTGGGCAGGATGGCCAGCATGATGAAGGAGATGAGGGCGACGCCGGTGACGCCGTAGGTCTCGAAGCCGTCGGCGGAGGGGCCGACGCTGTCGCCCGCGTTGTCGCCCACGCAGTCGGCGATCACGCCGGGGTTGCGGGCATCGTCTTCCTTGATCTTGAAGACGATCTTCATGAGGTCGGAGCCGATGTCGGCGATCTTGGTGAAGATGCCGCCGGCGATGCGGAGGGCCGCGGCGCCCAGCGACTCGCCGATGGCGAAGCCGATGAAGCACTTGCCCGCGATCTCGCTGGGGAGGAAGAGCAGGATGATGAGCATGATCAGCAGTTCGACGCTGATCAGGGCCATGCCGATCGACATGCCGGCCTTGAGGGGCACGTCATAGCAGGGCCAGGGCTTCCCGCGAAGACTGGCGAAGGCGGCGCGGCTGTTGGCGTAGGTGTTGACGCGGATGCCGAACCAGGCCACGCCGTAGGAGCCGGCGATGCCGACCAGGCTGAAGAGCAGGATGATGCCCATCTCGGAGGGGGACACCTTGACGAGCAGCAGGAAGTAGGCCGTCATCGCCGCGGCGACGAAGGCCCAGAGAACCAGCAGGAACTTGCCCTGGCGGAAGAGATAGGCCTTGCAGGTGGTGTAGATGAGTTCCGAGATCTCGAGCATGCTCCGGTGGACGGGCATGTTCTTGAGCTGGGAGGAGATCAGCAGGCCGAAGACCAGCCCCAGGATGCTCACCACGATGCCCGCCAGCAGCAGCGTGTGGCCGCTCATGCCGCCGAGGAAGGTGGCCTTGACCGCCGAGTTGGTGAGGTCGGGCAGGATGATGTTCACTTCGCCGCCGGGCTTGTGACCCCCTTCGCCCGCGAAGGCCGGGAGCACGCCGAACATCGACAGCAGACACGTCGCCCCGGCCGTGAGCCGAGCGCCAAGCCCGTTGAATCGAGGAGTTGCCAGCTGAATCAAGCGATGACCTCCGAAATGCGGGGCCCCGAGCGGGACGCCCTCGTTGAATCGTGCGGTTCGACCGCGGAGACCAGCCCCGCGACGTTGCTCCACTCCCTGCCGGGCCCGCGACCACCATGCCGGGCCACGGAACTCATGACCACGTGGCCCGCGACGCCATCGGAACCCATCGACCCTCGGCTCGGTCTGCGTGCAGCCCGGTGCCGAATCCGATGGTCATGCCGCCCACCGCCACGAGAGCGCATCAAGGCACCCGCGTGGAACGGTTACAGCGGCGAAACAACATCGCCGCGGACGAGCCGGTTGCTCCACCGCCGGACCGATCCATCCCGGCCGGCTGCAACAAGATCGACCCGCGGCGCATTGACGCTGCACAAAGTTCAGTCCGCCGACTTCGAGCCGCCGCGGCCCTGGGGCGCCGGGAACTCGCCGCTCCGACGCGCCTGGCTCCGACGAGCATCGCGACGGCGACGCTCGCTGGGCTTCTCGTAGAACTCCTTGCGGCGGATGTCCTTGATCAGGCCCTCGCGCTCGCACAGCTTCTTGAAGCGGCGCATCAGGCCTTCGACCGACTCTCCACCACGTGACTTCACTCGAATCGACATGAATACCTCGACGTTCGTCCAAACCACTCGGCCAACACTCGTTGCAACGCTTGAACAGGCGCGATCACATCACCACATCACCATCACCACACCACACCACCACGCGCCCGACACACCTTCACCACGACCAACCCAGCCCTCACCGTCTCGCTCGCTCGAACCTTCCACCAATGGCCGATCGCCGCCAGCCCGAAGACTGACGACAAACGACTTGCGACCTGCGGGGTTCAAGGCCCGCCATACGACGACCCGCCACCCAATGCGAGCAGCAGGGCCCCAAGTAAAGCCATCGACCCCCCTCCTGTCAACCCGCAGTGCCCCTCGACACCCTGTTTGATCGTGTTTTGTACGTATATCCCTGCACACTTTGCGCTTTTGTTGGCGTCTGGCTTCGGGTACCATCCCTCCCTCACCGTGCACGCCGCCACGCCCCACCTCCGCCGCTGCGCTCCTTGCCGGGCTTGCGGCTTCTCGCTGATCGAGCTGATCGTCACGATCGCCGTCATCGCGGTGCTCCTTGGCTTGCTCCTGCCCGCCCTCTCCAAGGCCCGCCATGCCGGGTTCGAGGCCGTCTGCGCGAACAACCTGCGGCAGCTCAACGCCGCCTGGCAGGGATACATCGCCGACCACCAGGAAACCTTCCCCCTCGCCCGCGTCCAACCGGACTGGCACTTCGCCGGCGTCACCTTCGTCGGCGTCGACAAGCTTCCCGTGCTGGATCGCGAACGGCCCATCAACCGCTACCTTGGCGGCAGCCACATGGCCGGTGAAGCCCTGTCGAAGGTCGTGATGTGCCCCGGCGACACCGGCGTGTGGCAGCGGTCATCGCGATCCGGCGAGCGTGGCTTCTCCATCCTCGGACAGGCCGGGGGCGAAACCTGCTATCAGCATTACGGCAACAGCTACAGCGCGAATCCGTGGCTGCTCGACTCGCGGCTGGCCGGGCTCGACGGCGTTGCCCGTCCGCTTCGCCTCTCGGACATCATGGTGGATGCCAGCCGCCTGCTGGTCGCGGGCGACGCCACGTGGCGGTACGCCTTCCCGACGTCCATCGAGGCCGACGCCGGTCTCGAGGCGAGTTGGCACGGCAAGCCCGACTGCGGCAACTTCCTTGCCGCGGACGGCTCGACCCGACGAGCCAACTTCGCCACCGAGCAGGGCCGCACCTTCACGCTGTCACCCAAGCCCTGACACCATCGCTCGTCGTGCGTTCGACCGGGCGACCGGGCGACCGGGCGACCGGACTGAGCGCCGCGCGCCCGGCGCGGGCGTGTTTGAACTAACAATCCCCCCCCCCCGCCGCCAGCCATCCCCCAACCACAGCTGGCTTGGGGCCAGGGGGGGACACAGCGGGCGCGACTGGTCAGCAGAATGCAGAGGACGAACGGAACCAAGATGCCCACGTAGTACAGCTAACCCGCCAATCCCGCAAAGACACACTCGGAATTG
>JBAXFU010000081.1:0-15023 GCA_037139735.1 Phycisphaerae bacterium | reverse complement strand
GCTGCGCGGGTTCGGTCACCCGTGGCAACATTCGTCCGCCCTCCGGGCGGCGTGCGTGCGGGAACGTTCGTGGGGCTTTGCGCGGAGGATGTCGTGGTTGATGGCTCGGCCGCGTTGGGGCGGTGCAATCACGCCTTCACCGCGGCTCATCATCCGCGGGCCTCTCCACGTCGGGACTGCTTTGGTCCGGCCCGTCCGTCTCTTCCGATTCCTCTTCGCCTGCTTCGGAGAGTTCCTTCAGGTAGGCGTTGTCGGGATCGAGTTCGAGGATTTCCTGGGCGATGCGGTCGCATTCGTCCTCGAGTTCGAGGTTGCCGCAGCAGTAGAGGAGGAACTCGCGGGGGCGGATGGCCTTGGGGTCGTGCTCGATGACGAACTCGAGGGCGGCGCGGGCCTTGGCGAACTCGCCCTGTTCGGCGAGGATGCGACCGGCGTGGAAGTGGGCGAGGAGGTCGTCGGGGTCGGCGGCGGTGGTCCTTCGCAGCATGGCGAGGGCTTCGTCCTTGCGGCCCAGGTCGTCGAGGGCGAGGGCGAGGGTGCCGAGCAGAGGCGTGTGGTCGGGGTGATCGGCGATGGCGGCCTGGCCCGCGGCGACGGCATCGGCGGGGCGTTGTTCGTCGCGGAGGGTGGTGAGGAGTCGGAGCCAGACGGAGGGCTCGCCGCGGCCGGGGAGGGAGCGGACCATGTCGATCGACTGCTGGATGTCGTGCGTGCGGACGTGGGCCTCGATGAGCACGCGTTGGTAGACGGGCTGATCGGGTTCGCGGCGGACGGCCTCGGCGGCGAGCGCGAGGGCGCGGGCGTGGTCGCCCTTGGCGCGGGCGACGAGCGCGAGGGCGTGGATGGCCCAGTGGAAGGCGGGGTCCTTGACGAAGGCGCGGCGGATGGCGGCTTCGGCCTCGTCGTGGCGGCCGATCAGCCCGAGTTCGGTGCCGGTGCTGGAGAGGCCCGCGGGGTCGTCGGGCTCGAGTTCCTCGTAGCGGCGGAACTCCTCGAGGGCTTCGTCGTGGCGACCGAGTTCGCTCAGGGCGCGGGCGAGGGCGTGGTGGGCGCACGAGTGATCGGGCCGCATCTCGAGGTGGCGACGGAGCATCTCGACGGCCTCCTCGTCGCGATCGGCCTCGTGGAGGGCCTGCCCGAGGTTGTAGAGGGGGAGCGGGTTGTCGGGTTCGAGGCGGTGGGCCTCCTCGAACTGATGAATGGCCTCGTCGATCATCCCGGCGTTCTGCAGGGCCACGCCGAGGTTGTCGCAGGCGGCGGCGTTGTCGGGTTCGAGTTCCGCGGCACGCTGCATGCACTCGGCCATGCGATCGGGGCGATCGAGATCGCCGTGGATGCGGGCCTGGAGGAAGAGGAGTTCGCCGTCCTGGGGGTCGAGCTCGGCGGCGCGTTCGAGGAGTTCGAGGGCCTGCTCGGAGTCGCCGCCGAGCCACTTGGCGACGGCGAGGTTGCGGAGGACGTTGGGCTGCTCGGGGTGATCGCGGGCGAGGCGTTCGAGGTGGGAGAGGGCCTCGGCGCGGTCGCCGCGTTGGAAGAGGACGATGGCGAGGTTGTTGCGGGCCGGGCCGGCGTCGGGGGCCTTGGAGATGGCCTTGATGAAGCAGGCGGCGGCCTCGTCGAGGTCGCCGCGTTCGTAGGCGACGACGCCGGCGTTGTAGTGGGCCTTGCCTTCGCCCTCCATGTCGTCGGCCTCGAAGGCGTCGAACATGCCGGCGTCGAGGGCGTGGTGGCCCATGGCCCGCGCGTCGTACTGGTCGGTGCAGTGGCGGCGGCGATAGGGCTTGGAGACGGCGTCGGGGTTGAAGGGGGGCAGCCCCAGGTCCATGCGTCGGGGGAGGATAGCCCGCCCCGACCTCACTTCACGATGGAGCTCATCTTGAAGATCGGCAGGATGATGGACATGGCGATGAAGCCGACCACGGCGCCCATGAAGAGGATCATGATGGGCTCGATCAGACCGGTGGCGGTCTTGATGTTGTCCTTGAGCTGCTTGCCGTAGTAGGCGGAGACCTCGTCGAGGACCTCGCCGAGCTTGCCCGATTCCTCGCCGGCGGAGATCATCTGGGTGACGGCGGGGGGAAGGACGCTGTCCTTGACGAGCACCTTGGAGATCTTGTTGCCGGCCTTGACGGCGGCGTGCACCTTGCGCCACATGGTCTTGAAGACGATGTTGCCGGAGATCTCGCCGGTGATCATGAGCGTGTCGAGCATGGGCACGCCGGCGTTGATCAGCTGGCCCATGGTCTGCAGGGAGCGGCTGATGTAGAGGGAGCGGAACATGGTGCGGATGATCGGCACCGCGAGCCGGAAGCGATCGAACCAGAAGATGCCGACCTCGGTGCGGAGGAAGGCGTAGACGCCGCCGACGACGCCCACCGCGGCGGCGGCGAGGAACATCCAGTTCTTGATCATGAAGGCGGAGACCGCCAGGAGGAACTTGGTGGACCAGGGCAGCACGCTCTCCTTGCCCTCGAAGACGCCGGCGAACTTGGGGAGCACGGCGACGAGCAGGAAGATGGTGACGCCGATGGCGAGGGTGCCGATGACGGCGGGGTAGATGGACGCGCCGATGACCATCTTGCGGGTCTCGATCTGCTGGTTCATGTACTCGGCGATGCGGTCGAGCATCTTGGAGAAGCCGCCCGACATCTCGCTGGCCTTCACCATGTTGAGGTAGAGGGGGTTGAAGAGGGTGGGGTGCTTGGCGAGCGAGGCCGAGAAGGATTGTCCGCTCTCGACGTCGGTCTTGAGCTGGTCGAGGACGCGCTTGAGGCCCGGGTGCGTGGTCTGCTGGGCGATGCCGTCGAGGGCGGAACGCAGGTTGATGCCCGCCCGGATCATGACGGCCAGCTGCGTGGTGAAGTCGAGGATGTGCTTGTCGCTCGGACGGCCCGTGTTGGCGTCGCGGAATCGCTCGAGCAGCGACTTGCCGGAGCTGTCGGCGCCGATGGAGACCACGTGCAAGCCGCGGCCGCGGAGCGTCGCGGCGGCGGCGGCGACCGATTCCGCGGCGAGGCTGCCGGAGCTGACCTGACCCGACGAGGACCTGACGGTGAAGCGATACGAGGGCATGCGTGTCTCCGGGATCGCGGGTCGTTCAGGCGGCCAGCTGCATGGCGAGCTTGTCGGGGTACGCGGCCTGGGCGAGCGCGTCCTCGCGGGTGATCAGGCCGTTGAAGTAGAGCTCGAGGATCGAGCTGTCGAGCGAGCACATGCCGAGCTGGCGGTTGGTCTCGATGACGTTGGGGATCTCGAAGGTGCGGTCCTCGCGGATGAGGTTCCGCACGGCGGGCGTGCAGAGGAGCACCTCGACGGCGGGGATCATGCCCTTGCCGTCGACGCGGGCGAAAAGCGTCTGGCTCACCACGGCCTGCAGCGTCGACGCGAGCATCGAGCGGATCTGGTTCTGCTGGCCGTCGGGGTACATGTCGATGATGCGGTCGACGGTCTGGCTCGCGTTGATCGTGTGGAGCGTGGAGAGGACCAGGTGGCCGGTCTCCGCGGCGGAGATCGCCAACGCGGTGGTCTCGAGGTCGCGCATCTCGCCGACCAGGATGACGTCGGGGTCCTGACGCAGCGCGTGCTTGAGGCCGCTGGCGAAGCTGGGAAGGTCGAGCCCGAGCTCCCGCTGCTCGATCAGGCACTGCTTGCTCTCGAAGCGGTACTCGACCGGATCCTCGAGCGTGAGTATGTGCTTCTGGTAGCGAAGGTTCATCTCCTGGATCATCGCCGCCAGCGTGGTCGACTTGCCCGAGCCCGTGTCGCCGGTCACCAGCACGAGTCCGCGGGGGAGATAGGTCAGTCGCGAGATCACCTCGGGGAGGTTGAGTTCCTCGATGGGGGGCACGTCCGTGCGGATCGCCCGCATCGCCAGACTTGCGCAGCCGCCCTGCATGTGGGCGTTCACCCGGTACCGGGCCTGGTCGACGACCAGGTACGAGAAGTCCGCGTCCTTCACCCGGCCGTAGGTCTCGAGGGCCTCGCGGGGCGCCATCTGCTCGATGAAGCGGCGGCAGTCCGGTCCCGTCAGCATCGGGAACGGCAGCGCCTTGATCACCTGGAGGTGACGCATCATCGGCGGGTGCCCCGCCGCGAGATGGACATCGGAGGCGCCCGCCTGGTGCGCCGCCTTCAGGATGTCGAGCAGGTCGATCTGCATGAGGTGCTCCGGCGCGTCGCCCGTCGATGGAGCGCGCACCCGTGGTCATCGGACCGAAGGTCCCCCTCCTCGATGCGACTCCCACGGCCCCCGCGTCCGGCGGCGACGATCATGACGATCGTGCCGGTTGCAAGGGCAGGGCGACGACGCGTCCGCTCCATACCCTGCCGCCATGAGGATCACCACTTGCGGGGCGTGCGGGGGCGAGGTCACCGGTTCGTGCTATCTCGTCGAGACCTCGAGGGCCAAGGTGCTCGTCGACTGCGGCGCGTTCCAGGGTCATGGTCCCAAGGACGACCTGCTCAACGCCGACCTGGGCCCGGTGCCCGTCGCCTCCCTCGATGCGGCGGTCCTGACGCACGCCCACCTCGACCACTGCGGACGCTTTCCCATCCTCGCCCGCCGCGGATTGACCTGCCCGATCTTCTGCACCGAGGCGACCATCGACTTCGCCACGCTGGTCATCGAGGACGCCGCCCGCATCCAGGAGGCCGACACCGCCCGCGAGAACAAGTACCGTCGCCGCGAGGGCAAGCCCGATCTCGAGCCCCTCTTCACGCGCGACGACGCCGCACGCCTGCGGCCGCTGGCGCGGGGCGTGCCCTACGGGGAGTGGCGGGAGATCGCGCCGGGCGTCAGCGTGCGATACTCCGATGCCGGGCACATCCTGGGCTCGGCCCACGTCGAGATGCGGCTCGAGGAGCCCGGCGCGACGCGCACCGTGGTCTTCTCCGCCGACATCGGGCGATGGAACACGCCGTTTCTGCGAGATCCCACCTTGCTGACCTCGACCAAGGCCGACGTGGTCTTCATGGAGTCGACGTACGGCGATCGCGACCACCGCTCGCAGGACGAGACCATCCGCGAGTTCCGCGAGATCATCGAGCAGGCGATCTGGGCGAAGGAGAAGATCCTCATCCCCGCCTTCGCCATCGGCCGCACCCAGCACATCCTCTTCCACCTCGCCGAGATGATCCGGTCGGGCGCGTTGCCCGAGTTCCCGATCTACCTCGACAGCCCCATGGCCATCAAGGCCACCGAGCTCTACGCCAAGCATCAGGACCTCTTCGATCGCGAATCCGCCGACCTCGCCCGGCGGCGGCAGTTCTCCCGCGATCTCCGGCGGCTCGAGTTCCTCGAGACGGTCGAGCAGTCCCAGGCCATCAACGATCGGCACGAGTGCTGCATCGTCATCGCCGGCAGCGGCATGTGCGAAGGGGGCCGCATCGTCCACCACCTTCGCCACAACCTCTGGCGAAAGGGCGTCAGCGTGGTCATGGTCGGGTACGCCTCCGCGGGCTCGCTGGGCCGCCAGCTCATCGACCGGGTCGACCAGGTGCAGATCCACCGCCGCACCATCCCCGTCAGGGCCGCCATTCACACCCTTGGCGGCTTCTCCGCCCACGCGGGACAGTCGGAGCTCCTCCGCTGGCTCGAGCCCCTTGCCGCCAACACGCCGCGAATCTTCCTGACGCACGGCGAGGACAAGCCCCGGACGGCGTTGGCCGCGGCGATCAAGGCCAGGTTCGGGCTCGAGGCCTCCCTGCCGGGTCCGTTCCAGACGATCGAACTCTGATCGGCCGCTCCGTCGGCGGTCGCGGGGCCTCATACGCTCTCCGCGGCATGCCCATCATCCTCCGCTGGCTGCTCCGCCAGGGACCCTCCAACCCGATCGCCCTGCGGCTGGTGCACAACGCGTCGCGCCGGACCAAGCACATGTACATCCGTGCCGCGTACCTCGCGGTGATGATCGTGGTGATGCTCTGGGCGCTGCTGACCTCGACGCAGGACACGCTGGCCTATCAGCAGCTGGCCCAGGCGGGCGCGGGCACCTTCACCCGCATCGCGTACCTGCAGATCCTGCTCATCTGCATCCTCGCCCCGGTCTTTCTCGGCGGCGCGATCGCGCAGGAGGCCAGCCCCAGGACGTGGGACATCCTGCTGACGACGCCCCTGTCGGCCGGCGAGATCGTGCTGGGCAATCTCTTCGGGCGGCTGCTCTTCATCCTGGGCCTGCTCTTCTCATCGCTGCCGCTCTTCGCCCTCACGCAGTACTTCGGCGGGGTGCCCGGCAGCGCGATCCTCGCGAGCTACCTGATCGCGGCGTGCGCCGCCCTGCTGGTGGGCGCCCTCGCCATCGCGCTGGCGGTCAGCCGCCTGGTGGGCAAGCGGGCCTTCTTCGCCTTCTACATCGCCATCGTGTCGTACCTCGGCGTGACGCTGGCGATCGATGCGTGGCTGGTGGCGGGCGGCAAGGGCGCGTCCGGCGGCGGCGGCGTGACGTACATGACCGCCCTCAACCCCTTCCTTGCGCTCAAGTCGCTCCTCAATCCCGCCAACTACCCGCGTGCGGCGACGGGGAGCCAGGAGGGCATGATCGCCCGCTGGATGCTCGAGCGGCCCGTCTCGACCTTCTGCCTGGGCAGCGCGTTGTTGTCGATCTTCTTCATGGGCGTCTCGACGCTGACGGTTCGGTCGGGCGGCCTGCAGACGCTGGGCACCGACGAGTCGGGCGTGAGTTGGTTCGATCGCGTCTTCGGTCGCCGCACGGGCGCGGCCGAAGGCGAGGAGGGCCGCCACCGCGCGCCGCGGCCGGTGGGCGTCAACCCCATCGCGTGGCGAGAGGCCTCGTCGCGCAACAGCCAGCCCGCGAAGATCGCCGCCCGGTGGACGTTCGTCGGGCTCGGGTTCCTCTTCGCGATCGGACTGATCTGGTGGTACCACCGCGGGGCCTTCTCGGGCGCGCAGTTCCAGTTCGCGTTGCTGGCGACGGTGTGGGTGGAACTGAGCGTGATTGCGCTCGTGGCCATCATGGCGGCGGCGACGGCCATCAGCCGCGAACGAGAGGACGGCACGCTCGACCTGCTGCTGACGACGCCCATCACGGCCTCGTCGTACCTGACGGGGAAGCTGCAGGGCCTGCTCTGGTATCTCTTGCCGCTGCTGAGCGTGCCCTTGGGGACGCTGCTGCTGGCGGGCGCGTACGTGCTCTTCAACGGCTTCTCGCGCGAGGGGGGCGTCGAGGTGGGGCCGCAGACCATCGGGGGCGTGCCGGTGCTGCTGCCGGTGATCCTTCCCGAGGCGGGGCTGCTGGCGGCGGTGGCGGTGCTGCCCTTCCTGGCCTTCTGCGTGATGGTGGGGCTGCAGTGGTCGCTCAAGAGTCGTGGCACGCTGGGCTCGATCGTGGGGACGGTGGGCGTGGTGGGCGCGATTTCCGGCGTCGTGGGGCTCTGCGGCTGGAACGCCGCGTCGGGCTTCGCGGGCG
Source organism: Phycisphaerae bacterium (assembly GCA_037139735.1). Taxonomy (GTDB): domain Bacteria; phylum Planctomycetota; class Phycisphaerae; order Phycisphaerales; family UBA1924; genus UBA2402. The sequence goes on along the minus strand of JBAXFU010000081.1, from coordinate 7,599 downwards.
TGGGTCCGGTCTTCGGCGCCCTCAGTCCGGCCTCGCTGATCGCCTCGGTGATCACGCCGGGCGACCGGGTGAGCGAGTCGCTCGCGAAGCTCGGCGTGCCGGGGGCGCGTCTGTCGCTGGCGGTGGGGGCGGTGGTCGCGGCGGCGGTCTATTCGGTCGTCTGCTACGGCATCCATGCCGGCATGGTCCGTTCGTTCGATGTCACGGTCCGGCGTCTCGCCGGCGCACGATGAATCTCATTCCATGAAGCCGCAAGTTCAGCTGTATACGGATGGCGCGTGTTCGGGCAACCCGGGACCTGGCGGCTGGGCGTACGTGCTCAAGCACCCGGCGACGGGCAAGATGCGAGAGGCCAGCGGGGGCGAGGCGTCGACGACCAACAACCGCATGGAGCTGACGGCGGTGATCGAGGGGCTGTCGGCGCTGAGCAAGCCGACCAACGTGCTGCTGTACTCGGATTCCAAGTACGTGCTCGACGGGCTCGAGAAGTGGATCGTCAACTGGAAGCGCAACGGCTGGCGGACGGCCTCGAAGGAGCCCGTGAAGAACGTCGACCTCTGGCAGGCGCTCGACGCGATGCGGCTACGCCACGACGTGTCGTTCCACTGGGTGAAGGGGCACGACGGCCACCCGGAGAACGAGCGGTGCGACGAGTTGGCGGTGATCGAGTCGCGGAAGTTCGGGGGGTGAGCGGGTCGAAATGCGGTGGTTGTCCGTGGGTCCGCCGGAGCCGAGCACGGCGACGTGGAGGGACCGTCAGCGGTCTTCGAGAAGCCATTCGTGCGCCGGGAGAATGCGAGTTCCGGGGTGCTTGAGCGACCGGGCGCATGTCGTGTCGAGCACGATGGCCGTGCGTTCCGCCCGCGGGTGCTCGCGGGACGCCGCGTCGAGCGATCGAGTTTCCCGGAGCCAGGTGGGCCTGCTCGGCCGGCGAGGCGCACACCTGCACGAGTTCGGCACGCCCGTCGGCGTGATTGGCGACGAAATCGACCTCGAATCCCTCGGGCGACTTGAAGTAGGCGATCGTCGCCCCGCGACGGGCGAGCTCGTTGAACACGACCGTCTCGAGCGCGTGGCCGGTGTTAGGGCGACCGCTCGCGTCGAAGGCCTCGATGAGGCCCGCGTCGGCGGGATAGAGCTTGCGAGGGTTGGTGTTGCGTCGTCGCTCGGATTCGGTGGCGACGGGAACGGCGGCAATCAGGAATGCGTCGACCAGATGGTCGAGCATCGCGTGCACGGTGTCCTTGCCGATGGAGAAACCCTGCGACTTGAGGTCGGCGTGCATCCGGCTCGCGCTGAACGATCCGCCGGGGTTGCGGAGCGCCTGACGGATGATCCACCGCAACGCGGCTGGTTGCGTGACGCCGTGTCGCTCGATGATGTCGCGGAAGAGCACGGTGTCGACATAGCCCTGGAGGAGCGAGATGCGCGGGCCGCGATCGAGCGGTCGCCAGACGCCCTCCGGTCCGGCCTCGCCCTGCGCTTCGGGAAAGCCTCCGACCGCGAGGTATTCCCGCAAGCGGCGCTCCACCTGGTTTCGTCTGGCTGTCGGCAACGTCGAGACTCGAGCGGCGGGTTCCTCGCCGCGATGACGGAGCGCCTCGCGGAAACCGAACGGGCTGATCGTCGTGGGCATGGCCCTGCCCCGGAGCGACGTGTGGATCTCCCGCGACAGCATCTTGGTGGACGATCCCGATACCACGATGTCGATGGGTTCGGTGTCGAGCACTCGACGAACGAACCGATCCCACCCCGGCACGAGTTGAACCTCGTCGAGGAACCACGCGCACCGTTCGCCGGTGCGGCACTCGGGATGGCGAATGAAATACTCCTCCAGCAGCGCGTCGAGGTGCCTCGCGTCGATGTCCGCCAGGCGGTCGTCGTCGAAACTCAGGTAGATCGACCGTTCCGCGGGTGCGAGGCGGCGACGATCGGCGAGGAGTTGCTTCAGGAAGCAGGTCTTCCCCGAGCGACGCATCCCGATCACGGCGTGTGCCTTGCCGGGTACGCGAGGCAGCGACGCGTCTCGATGCGTCAGGGCGATGGGCCGCATCGGGGCCAGGGCATCGTTCAGCCGCTCTCGCAGGGCTTCAGGAAAGGGTCATGCCGAAAGGATAGTCGGAACTGTCCTTCCCAGAAGGACAGTTCCGGGTCGAACGGTCTTTCTGGGAAGGACAGTGTGACACCCGACCGGGGGTGTTCGCCCGTCAGGTCTGCAGCACGCCCGTCTTGTAGGGCTGGGCGTAGTTCCACCCCTGGTTGGCGGCATCGAGGGCGGCGATGAGTTCGGCGCGGGTGTGGTGGGGTTCGATGATGCGGTCGACCCAGCCGCGGGCCGCGCCGTGGCGGATGTCGGCCTGTTCGGTGTACGCCGCGTGGATCGCGCCGTAGATGGCCTTGTGCGCCGCCTCGTCGATGGTCTCGCCCTTGCGCTTGCGGCTGGCTTCCTCGATGGTGGTGAGCACGCCGGTGGCCTGGTTGGCGCCCATGACGGCGCACTTGGCGCCGGGCCAGGCGAAGGCGAGGAACTGGTCGAAGGCCCTGCCGCACATGGCGTAGTTGCCTGCGCCGTAGCTGCCGCCGAGGATGACGACGATCTTGGGGACGACGCAGTTGCTCATGGCGTTGACCATCTTGGCCCCCGCGCGGATGATGCCGCCCTGTTCGCTGTCGCGGCCGACCATGAAGCCGGTGGTGTCGTGGAGGAAGACGATGGGGATCTTCCGCTGGTTGCAGTCCATGATGAAGCGTGCGGCCTTGTCGGCGGAGTCGTCATAGATGACGCCGGGCATCTGCACGCTCTTGCCGGGGCCCGCCTTGCCGCCGGCGGTGGTGCGCATGGTGATCTTCTTCTGGTTGGCGACGATCCCGCAGGGGTGGCCGCCGATGGCCGCGTAGCCGCAGACGATGGACTGGCCGTACTCGGCCTTGTATTCGTCGAAGTCGGGGGCGAGTCGTTCGGCGCCGTCGTCGCCCTTGGCGGCGCGGGAGTCGACGAGGCAGGCGATGATGTCGTTGACGTCGTATTGCGAGCCGGGCTTGTCGGTGAAGACCTCGTAGAGGCGTTCGGCGGCGTGGAAGGGCGCGGGGGCCTTGCGCGGGGCGGCGGGCGCGGGGTACTTGCGGACCAGCGACCGGAGTCGCTCGATGCACGAGCGGTCGTCTTTTTCGCGGAAGTCGATGGTGCCGGAGATGGAGGCGTGCATGGCCGCTCCGCCGAGTTCCTCGTCGGTGACTTCCTGGCCGATGGCGGCCTTGACGAGCGCGGGGCCGGCGAGGTAGAGGCCCGAGCCCTCGGTCATGAGGAGGGTGTCGCAGAGGACGGGGAGGTAGCCGCCGCCGGCGACGCAGTAGCCCATGATGGCGGCGATCTGCGGGATGCCCTCGGCGGAGATGACGGCGTTGTTGCGGAAGATGCGGCCGAAGTCGTCGATGTCGGGGAAGACGTCCTCCTGCATGGGGAGGAAGACGCCCGCCGAGTCGACGAGGTAGAGCAGGGGCAGGCGGGCCATCTGCGCGATGGTCTGGGCGCGGATGATCTTCTTGCACGTCATCGGGAAGAACGCGCCGGCCTTCACGGTGGCGTCGTTGGCGATGATCATGCAGCGGCGGCCCTCGACGCGGCCGATGCCGGTGACGACGCCCGCGGCGGGCGCGCCGCCTTGCTCCTTGTACATCCCGTGGGCCGCCCACAGGCCGTACTCCTGCAGCGCGGTGCCGGGGTCGATGAGCAGCGCGATTCGCTCGCGGGCCGTGAGGCGGCCTTTTTCGTGCTGGCGGTCGATGGCCGCCTGTCCGCCTCCCAGGCGGATCTTCTCCTCGATGGCGGCGTAGGACGCGACGGTCTCCTGAAGCGTGCTCATGCGGCCTTCAGGGTATCGTCCTGCGTTCTTACGTGGCGGGGACGGGTGAGGCGGCGGGATCGAATCGACCCAGCGACACGGCTCCGCCATCGGTGACGGTCATGCGGAGCACGCCGCAGTTGGGCACCTCGAACCGGCCCACCGAGCACAGGCCGTGGATGCGGCGCATGCCCTCGTGGACGTCGCGTGGCGGGCTCACGACCATGGTCATGAGTTGGCACAGGACGCGGTTGTGGGTGAAGACCACGAGCGGGCCGGTGCCCCGGAAGGACGCCGCCCGCGACAGGCACGACGCCACGCGGGTGTGGAACGACGCGTAACTCTCGCTGCCTTCGCCGAGGTCCTCGAAGGGGTCCATGCGTTGCCAGTAGGGCTTGGCGAGTTCGAGCCGCTCGGCGGCGGTGGTGCCGTCGCCCAGGCCCCGCGAGAGGAAGGTGAACTCGTGAATGGGCCACTCCTCGACGGGCACGGCCTCGAACTTGCGGCGGAGGGGCATCGCGGTCTGGTGCGTGCGGACGTAGGGGGAGACGACGATCATGCCGGGTCGGATCGACCAGGATGCGGCGAAGGCGGCGGCTTGTTCGACGCCCAGCGGCGAGAGCACTACGGCCTTGTTGGCGTCGGAGCGGCCGCCGGCGTTGGCGGTGCTCTGTGCGTGCCGAACCCAGTAGACCTCTCGCATGGCGGCGGAGCGTAGTGGGCGGACCGGGGGTGGGACGGGAGGTCGCAGGGCCAGCGAAGGGACGATGTGTTCGTGTTTGGTCAGCATGGGCGCGAACAATCTTCAACGAAGTTCGTAGGACGTGCGGTACCGAAACGGAGGAAGGGGGACCGATAGAGAATGGTCGGGCTATGCTTCACGGCTTCCGGTGGGCGCGATGGTGGGGCGGGGGTGCGGTTGTTCGTCAGGTGTTCGCGAGGGCACGATGACGGGTTGTTGGTGAATGACGCCGCGGCGTTTCGGCTTCCGGGGTTTCCGGGTGGCGGGGCGTGGCGGCAAGGAACCATCGGTGCGGCGATGTTGCCCGCGAGTCGGTCGGGCCCTGGTGTTCAGGGCGTCGAGCGGTTCGCAGTCGGCCCGCCGGGCATCGGAAGAACACGGCCGCGACGGCCGACCCCCGCCTCCGAGGCGACGTGGCGCAGGGCGTCACCGCTTGGGCGAATCGAGGGCCCCGTCACCGCCGGCCGGGCGAGCACCCGGCGCGACGATCGCGAGCGGCTTCCTGCCGCGCGAGCGTCGCGTCTGCGGGGCGCAAAGTCCGGGCGACGATCAGGCCCCGCTCGAGGAGCGGGGCTGGATCGGGAACGAGTCCTTCCATGCCGGCATCGGTGACGAGGGCGCATCGCGAAAGGCGAGGCGTCCGATGCAGTCGCGCGTCGACGCGCGGAAGGAACGAACGATGCCAGAATCCCAGATGCTGATCAACTACGTCCCCGGCGAGGAGTGCCGGGTGGCGATCGTCGAGGACGGCCGCCTCGAGGAGCTCTACCACGAGAAGTTCGCCTCGGCGAGCCGCGTGGGGAACATCTACGTCGGCAAGGTCATGAACGTGGAGCCCGCGATTCAGGCGGCCTTCGTCGACTTTGGCCTTGGCGAAAACGGCTTCCTGCACATCACGGACCTGCACCCCCGGTACTTCCCGGGCGAGGGCGAGGAGACGACCGAGCGGGTGGGCCTCAAGACCCCGCGTCGCGAGCGGCCGCTGATCCAGCAGGCGCTGCGTCGCGGCGACGAGGTGATCGTGCAGGTGCTCAAGGAGGGCGTGGGCACCAAGGGCCCGACGCTCACGAGCTACCTCTCGATTCCCGGTCGGTTCCTCGTGATGATGCCCTACATGGACAAGGTGGGGGTGTCGCGCAAGGTGGAGGACGAGGAGCAGCGGCGCGAGATGCGGGAGATCCTCGACCAGCTCGAGCTGCCCGAGGGCTTCGGCTTCATCCTCCGCACGGCGGGGATGGACCGCACCAAGACCGATCTCAAGCGCGACCTGGCGTACCTGCAGCGGCTGTGGAAGGACATGGAGCGTCGCAAGAGCGCGGGCGGCAAGCCTCGCCTGCTCTACAGCGAGAGCGACCTTCTGGTCCGCTCGCTCCGCGACATGCTGACCAACGAGATCAGCGAGGTCATCATCGACCACGAGGTCGCGGTGCAGCGGGCCGCGAGGTTCATGAAGATCGTCGCGCCCCGCGGCACGACCAAGCTCCTGCAGTACCCCGGCAAGAGCCCCATCTTCCACGCCTTCAACATCGAACGCGAGATCGCGCTCATCCACGCCCGCGAGGTGCCCCTGCCCAGCGGCGGGCGGCTGGTCATCGATCAGACCGAGGCGCTCGTGGCCATCGACGTCAACAGCGGCAAGAGCCGCGAGAGCCGCGACGCCGAGACCAACGCCTACCAGACGAACATCGAGGCCGTCGACGAGATCTGCCGCCAGCTCCGCCTGCGCGACATGGGCGGCATCGTCATCAACGACCTGATCGACATGCGGCGGTCCGAGCACCGCAAGGACATCGAGAACCGCTTCAAGGAGCGGATGAAGCGGGACCGCGCCAAGACGACGGTCCTGCAGATCTCGGAGTTCGGCATTCTCGAGATGACGCGTCAGCGGATGCGTCCCAGTCACGAGAGCACGCACTTCACCGACTGCCCGACCTGCCGCGGACGCGGCCTGGTGCAGAAGCCCGACTCGGTGGCGGTCGACGCGCTCCGCGACCTGGCGGCGGTGCTCGACGTGCCCCGCGTGCACAAGGTGGAGCTCGCGGTCTCGGCGCGGGTCGCCGGCGACCTCCTGAGCCACAAGCGACAGCTGCTGGGCCGCATCGAGCGTCATTACGGCAAGCACGTCGACGTGCGGGTGAGCGAATCGCTTCCCGTCGACCGCGTCTCGTTCTACGCCTACGACGAGCACGGCGCGGACATCGACCTCACCAACCTCCCGCAGCCCAAGAAGCCCAAGGACCTCGTCGAGATCGAGGCGGCCGTCAAGGCCACGGAGGAGGACTGGACGGCCAACCCCGACGAGGAGCGTCGCCAGTTGCTGGAGGCCGACTCCGCCGCGGAGGAGAGTCTCGGCGCCGAGGAGGTCGACGTTCACCCCATCGAGATCGACGAAGGGGACATCATCGACGAGGATTGGCCCTCGATGGACGGCGGCTCCAACAAGGCCAACCGCTCGGGTCGTCGCGGACGCGGCGGTCGAGGCGGCGGTCAGGGTGGCCAAGCAAGTCAGGGTGGCCAAGCAAGTCAGGGTGGCCAAGGCGGCCAGGGTGGTCGCGGTGGCCGCGGCGGTCGAGATGGCGAGCAGCGAAGGGATCAGCCCCGTCGCGGCGAGTCGCAAGGCCGTGGCGGTCAACAGCAAAGCCAGCCGGGCCAGCCGCGTCAGCAGCAACCCCAGCAGCAACGGCCCGCTCCCGCGGCGGGGGCGCCCGAGGCCGGTGATCAACAAGGCCAGCCCGGTGAAGGGGGCGAGGGTGGCGGTCGTCGTCGCCGTCGTCGCCGCCGTCGCAGCCGCGGTCGTGGCGGCGAGGGTGGCGACCAGTCGATGCAGCAGGGCGAGATGCTGGCGGATCACGGTTCGGGTCAGATGGCCGAACAGGCAGACGCCCAGGCATCGCCCAGCGGCGAGTTTGTCCCCTTGGCGGCTGGCGGCAACTGGGACGACGAGGACGTGACGGCTCGTGCCGCGGCGGGCGAACCGATCGCCGATGCAGAGGCGCCGCTCGAACCGCTCGACGA
>JBAXFU010000080.1:0-15187 GCA_037139735.1 Phycisphaerae bacterium | reverse complement strand
CGCCAATCCGGACGCGTGCGACGAAGCCGAGATGATGCGGTCGGTGGCGATGCCCGAAGGGTAGGGGACCCTGACGGGGCCGCGGCAGGCCTCAACCTCCGGACTTGGTCGGCGTGTTGCCCACGCGCTGCGAGAGCCACTTGTCCGCCAGTTGCACCACTTCCTCGTGCAGTTCGAGGGCGGCCGTGTGGGCCGAATCGACCTTGATGTTGTTGACCATGACGCTGAAGGTCACCTTGCGGCCCGATCCCGGGTCGGTGAGGTAGCCCGAGAGCGTTCGGACGCCGGTGATGTACCCGCTCTTGGCCTGCAGGTGATTCCGCAGCTTGGCATCCCGGAACCGCTTGCGGAGCGTGCCGGTGCCCACCTCGGCCAGCGAGTCGGCGTAGATGGTCGCGAGCTTGGGGTCGGCCGCGATCGACGAGAGCCACCGCGTGAAGGTCGACGGGCAGACGCCGTTGTCGCGGCTCATGCCCGAGCCGTCGGAGATGAGCGTGCTCGCCGCCGCGCCGGGGCCCACCTTCTCGGTCAGGATCATCCGCAGCACGGTCGGGCCGTTGGTCCAACTGCCGGGCTCGTGCGTCACCGCATGCCCCATGCGCTTCATCAGGGACTCGGCGTAGAGGTTCATCGAGTCGGTGTTGCACCGCTTGAGCACCTCGTCGATGGGCGTGCTCACCACGGCGATCACGCGTCCCTCGGCCAACGCCACGTCGGCTTCGGGGTCCGCCCCTTCCTTCGCGATGCGCACGTTCGACGACGGGATGTCGACGCCCGCCTTGCCCAGTTCCGTCGCCAGCAGGTTCGCCACGAAGCTCGCCGGCTCGTGGTACGTCACCTCGATGGGCGAGAGCGCCTTGTGGCGGATGTCGCCCCGCAGCGTGAAGGTCTTGCCCTGCTCGTCGCGGGAGATCCACGCCGAGTTGTTCCCTTCCGCCACCGTCCGCGACCGGACCTCCACCGTCAGCCACGGCGCGGGCGGCTGCAGCGAGTAGATCGCGGGGTTGCCCGGTCCCGACGGGTTCGGGCCGGGGAAGAAGTGCAGCACGTTGGCGTGGAAGTTGATCCCGCTCACCTCCGCGCAGTACGGACGCGACAACTGGTCCGCCGGCCACCGGGGGTGCACCAGCACGCGGTCGAAGACCCGGTCGTCCACGATCAATGCGTCCAGCTTGGTGACGCCCGCCTGCGTCGTCGCCGCCGTCAGCGTCGACAGCATGTCCGCGACCGTCAGGCGAGGATCCATCTTCTCGAGCAGTTCCGGGTCCGCCAGCGATGGGTCGCCGTCGCCCTTCACCACCAGCACGCCGTCCTTGAGCACGAGCTTGGTCTTGAAGACGAAGTCGGGGCCCAGCACCATCAACGCCGCCCCGCTCGTCAGCAGCTTCATGTTGCTCGCCGGCACGAACGGCTCGTCGCCCCGGACGCTCGCCAACGCCGTGCCCGTCGCCACGTCCACCACGCTGACGCCCACCTTCGCTTCGCCCCACTTGTGCGATGAGATCAGGCGTCGAACCCCGTCATTGAGATCCCCCGCCTGCCCCAGGGCGGCGGAGGCGGCCAGGACGAGCGTCAATGCGGCGGTCAGCGGTCGGGCGTGCATGCGGGCGTCCTTGCGTGCGTTCATTCCGATCGGTCGGGCGTCGCTGGTCGCGCGCCGATCGGAAGTGGGGGCCGGAGTGCCTCGACGTCCCTGTCGCGGCGAGGCCTCACTATATCGGATTCGCACTCCCGGCGTCACCACTTTCATGGCCGCATCGGCCCGCGCCGCATCGACCTGCGCGAGGTCCGTGCCGCCCGGATCATCCATGACGGCCCGGGGCCTGCGTCGTCCGGCTCACGCGCCCGTCATCGAGGGCAGGGGCCAGCGGCCTTCCTTGATCCCCTTGCGCACCTGCGCCAGCCTCGTGAGCGACGGCTTGGGCGCCCCGCCGGGGCCCAGCAACCCTCCCAGCGGCATCTCGGGGGGCGTCTGCCCCGGCCCGGCGTCCGAGAGATCCTGCCAGCAGATGCCCTGCACGTACGGCTTGCTCGCGCACACCGCCGCCGCGGCCGCCAGCCACGACGCCTGCTGCGTCTCGCTCCACGGCTCCCGCCAGTACCCCGGTTCGTACGGCTCGACCGGCTCGGCGCCCGCCCGGGGCGTGAAGGGCTTGGGTGCGATGGGCCCGCTCGGACACCCCAACGACGACACGAAGATCGGCTTTTCCAGCGAGGCGAAGCGGTCCAGCATCGCCGACAGCGACAGCAGGTCCCGCGTCGAGAGCCCCGGCTCCGCGTGGCCCATCTGCGTCCGGATGGCGATGGCGTCCACCTGGATCGACGGCTGCGCCGCCCCCATCTGCACGATCGTCTCCGCGTACTGCAGCGGCGGGATCGAACGCCGGTTCATCGAGTGGTACTCGCCCCACGGCTGCGCCACCTCGAGTTGCACCTTTGCGCCAGGGTGCAGCTTGCGGACGAGCGCGATGCACAGCTTCGTCAGGTCCACGATCTGGTCGAAGCTGATCTTGAGGTTCATGTTGACGTTGAGCCCGCTGGCCACCGTCCACCTCGAAATCGTCCGCCGGTACCGCGTCACCACCGCCGTCACGTGCTCTTGCACGATCTCCCGCAGCGTGTCGTAGTCGTTCTCCCAGATGAACAGGAAGTCGGGCGCCGACTGGGGCCGAAGGTCCACCAACGGACCCGCCACCACCGGCAACTTCGCCGTCCGCACCGCCCACTCGATCCACCGATCCGTCGACGCGAAGTGGTACTTGCCCTCCGAGGGCTCGAGGTCCACCCATCGCATCGGCATCGTCACGAAGTCGCACGACGCCAGGATCGCCCGCTGCTGGATCTCCGTGAACGAACCCGGCGAGACCGCGCACCCGATCTGCGGCATCTCCTCCAGCACGCAGTGCCCCGCCCCGGGGAGCACGATCGGCGACCCCGGCCGCGGCTTCTCCGGCGTCAGCCGCGCGAGATGGGCCGCCGCGTCCCGGTATCCGGCCCCAGACACCCGCGTGCGGAACTGCCGCTCCGCGTTCAGCAGCGTCATCCGCTCGCCCACGCGGATGCCGGTGGTCAACGCCTTGGTCGCCAAGCCGTCCGCCGCCGGATTGAACCCGCCAGCGGCCCCGCCCACACCGGCACCGGCACCGGTTCCCGTCCCTTCGCGCTGGGCCACCAGCGCCTGCGTGAACGTCTCCCTCGCGCCGTCGAACTCCGACATCAGCGGATGCTCGGCGCCCAGGTCGAACAGCCCCCAGTCCTCCATCTTGTTCAGCACGAACATGATCTGCCGCCGGGCGAGTTCGATCGTCAGCAGGTACGGCTCGTCACGATCGGGCAGCAGGCACGTGTGCACCGTCAGCAGCCCCTGCGAGGCGGACTCCTGCCCGACATGGCCGCCCGCGACCTGCAGTTGCACCGCCAGGCCGACCGTCGACGTCACCATCTTCCGGGCGTCCACCACGCCGTGACGCAGTTCGATCATCCCCTGCACCGGCGTCTCGTCCGGGCCCACGAGATAGGCCTTCCGCGGCGGAAAGTGCCGCGAATCAACCCCCTCGGCGTCAAAGACCACGAAACTCAGCATCGGCGGCTCGGCGGGCATCGGACCGGCAGCCGGACGATCGTCCGTCGCCGCCGTCGCCGCAGTGTATCACGCGGCATCCCCGCCGACGCGACAGCCGCCGTCGCGGCGATATCGTTGAGCATGACCGACGAAGCGCTTTTCGAGACCGACCTCGCCCTGCCCGGGCTGCACCGCGGCAAGGTCCGCGACGTCTACGACCTCCCGGGACCCGAGCCGCGGCTGCTCATGGTCGCCAGCGATCGCATCTCCGCCTTCGACGTGGTCATGCCCGATCCCGTCCCCGGCAAGGGACGCCTGCTCACCGAACTCTCCACCTTCTGGCTGCGATTCATCGAACGCCGCGCCATCTGCCGCACCCACGTCATCTCCACCAACGTCGAGACGCTCCCCGAGTCGGCCTTCCGCCCGGGAGGCACCACCCGCCGCCAACTCGTCGGACGCTCCACCATCGCCCGCAAGGCCCGCGTCATCCCCATCGAGTGTGTCGTTCGCGGCTACCTCGAGGGCTCGGGTTGGAAGGAGTACCAAGCCTCCTCGAGCGTCTGCGGCATCCCCCTGCCCCCCGGCCTGCTTCAGTGCTCGAGGCTCCCCGAACCCATCTTCACGCCCGCCACCAAGGAGGTCGCCGGTCGCCACGACGAGAACATCTCCTTCGAGCGGGCGTGCGAACTGGTCGACCGGCCGGTCATGGAGCGGCTCCGCACGCTCTCGCTGCAGATCTATTCGGACGCCGCCCGCTACGCGGCCGAACGAGGCATCATCGTCGCCGACACGAAGTTCGAGTTCGGCATGCTTCCCGACTCCGACGAGATCATCCTTGTCGACGAGGCGTTGACGCCCGACAGCTCCCGGTTCTGGCCCGCGGCGACGTTCGCGCCGGGCGGTCCGCAGAAGAGTTTCGACAAGCAGTTCCTCCGCGAACATCTCGAGTCGCTCGTGGCGGCAGGCCGCTGGAACAAGGCGGCACCCGGTCCAAGGCTGCCCCCCGAGGTCATCGAGGCCACGCTCGCCAAGTACCGGGAAGCCGTCCAGCGGCTCGCCTCGTGAGGAGGATGTTCGCCGATGTTGGGGATCTGTCAGAGTTCGGCGGGGGTCGGCGGGGTTCTATCATCGCTGGAGTCCGCCGCAGCTTAGTGAGTACTATCATCGGCCGTGTGGAAGTCCGGAGCCATCATGTCGGGCAGTGACGCGCCAAGTCCCGTGAGGATCGACCGTTCCGCGCCTGTCGAGGGCGAGGCGGTGTCGCTCGAAGTGCGTGGCATGGCGAACATTCCCGTGCCCGTGGTCGTTCGCTCGGTGGGCGCTGGCACGCCGGTGGTCTTCCTGCACGGTCTGGTGGGTCTCAACGACCACTGGGAGGGCGTCGTCGCCCGCTCGAGCCATGCCGCCCGCTGCGTCATGCTGCAGGTGCCGCTGCTCGACCTCGAGGACGACGACTGCTCGATCGACGGCGTCACCGAACTGACGGCGCGGTTCCTCGAACGCGAGCTGGGTGGCCCGGCGGTGCTCGTGGGCAACTCCTTCGGCGGCCACGTGGCCCTTCGCCTGGCCATCGGCCGTCCGGACCTGGTGAAGGGACTCGTGCTCGCCGGCGCCAGCGGCTTGATCGAGAAGAGCATGGTCAGCGACGTGCAGATCCGCCCCAGCCGCGGGTGGCTCGAGCGGAAGATCGGCGAACTCTTCCACGACCGCTCCAAGATGAACCCGGCCGACGTCGATCGCGCCTTCGAGACCCTCTCGAACCGTCGTCAGGCCCGCGCCATGGTGAAGCTCTCGCGTTCGGCCCGTCGGAACCATCTGGGCGACGAGCTGCACCGCATCCGCTGCCACACGCTGATCCTCTGGGGCCGGCACGACATCGTCACGCCGCCCGAGGCGTGCGACCAGTTCGCGCAGGGCATCAAGAGCAACAAGGTGGTGTGGCTGGAGGATTGCGGCCACGCGCCGATGATCGAGAGTCCCGACTCCTTCGCCTCGGCCCTTGTTGACTATGTCGCCTCGCTTCGCTGACGCTCGCGAGCGCCGCCCCCGCCGGCGGTCGCAGGGATCGCTCACATGACAACCTCCTGGACGTCGCTCGTCGGCGCTGGCATGCGCCTCTGGCTCGCGGGCCGCATTCGCCTGCTCGGCCATCAGCGTCATTGGCGCGACAACTCCGCGGGCATCCAGCGGGCCCAGTTGCGAGGCTTGCTCCGCCTGGCCTCCCGCACCGTCGTGGGCCGTCGCCACGGGTTCGCCCGCATCGCCGAACTCGACAACACCGAGATGCTCCGCGCGTACCGGGCCGCCCTGCCCGTGGCCGACTGGTACGCCTGGCGCACCGAGATCGCCCGCATGCGCGAAGGGGGCGAACCCGACGTCCTCTGGCCGGGTCTGGTCAAGGACTTCGCCCAGACCAGCGGCACCACCGCCGGCGACAAGTTCATCCCCGTCAGCGAGATGATGCTCAAGAGCAACTTCCTCGCCTCCCTCGACATCTTCGGCCACCTCAGCCGCTTCGGCGTCTCGCTCCCCGGCATGCTCGGCGGCAAGTGCCTCTTCCTGGGCGGCTCCACCGACCTCTCGGTCAACGACAAGGGCATCCGCACCGGCGATCTCTCGGGCATCGTCACCCCGCTCATTCGCTGGCCCATCAGCGAGATCTATCTCCCAGGTCGCGAGGTCGCCCTCCTGAGCCACTGGCCCTCCAAGATCGAGGCCATGGCCAAGCGCTGCATCGATGAGGATGTCCGCATGATCAGCGGCATGCCCAGCTGGGGTCTGGTGCTCTTCGAGCGGGTCATGGCCATGGCCCGCGAACGCGGCCGCCAGGTCTCGACCATCCGCGACGTCTGGCCGCGACTCGACATCTTCGTCCACGGCGGCGTCAAGTACGCGCCCTTCGACCAGCGCATGAGGCAGGTCTTCTCCGGCAGGCCCGACGGCGCGGACGTCCCCACGCGACTCGAGCTCTACCCCGCCTCCGAAGGGTTCATCGCCATGCAGGACACCCGCGGCGATCCGGGCCTGCGACTCAATGTCGACCAGCACAACTTCTTCGAGTTCGTGCCCCTCGAGGAGATCGATCGTCCAGACGCCCGCGCCTTCACCTGCGAGCAGGTCGAGAAGGGTCAGCGGTACGTCGTGGTGATGTCCACCTGCGCCGGGCTCTGGCGGTACGTGCTGGGCGACGTCGTGGAGTTCGACACGATTCCCGCCCGGCTCCCCTCGGAGGGATCCGGCGCGGGCGAAGGCCCCTGCCGCCTGCGGATCGTCGGTCGCCACCGCCACTTCATCAACGCCTTCGGCGAGAACCTCATCGTCGAGCACGTCGAGACGGCGGTGGCCGCCGCCGCCGCCGCGTCGGGGCTGGTGGTGGGGGAGTTCACCGCCGCGCCCGTCTATCCGCAGGGCGACCGTCGCGCCGGGCTCGAGCTCGCCGTCGAGATCGCGGGCGGCACGCCCGACGCGCCGGCCATCGAGCGATTTCGCGACGCCTTTGACGCCTCCCTCAAGTCGCAGAACGTCGACTACACCACCAAGCGGACCGACGGCGTGGGCATGACCGCGCCGACGATCTCGACCATGCCCGTGGGCTCCTTCCACCGCTGGCTGGAGTCGAAGGGAAAGCTCGGCGGGCAGCACAAGTGCCCCAGATGCGCGAACCATCGCGACATCATCGAGCCGCTGCTCGCCATCGCGTCGACGCGATGAATCGTCGGAGCCGCGCGGGCCTTCGAAGCCGCGCGGGCCTTCGGAGCCGCGCGGGCCTTCGGAGCTGCGCGGGCCGTCGGAGCCGTGCAGGCCGGATGTTCAGGCGATGATCGCGAGCGCCGGGGCCACGAGGAACTCGGCCTCGGTCTTGCTCTTGACCTCGTCGACCGTCACGCCGGGCGCGATCTCCGTCAGCGTGAACCGACGCTTGGCGCGGTCCATCTCGAAGACGCCCAGTTCGGTGATGATCATGTCGACGCAGCGGCGGCCGGTCAGGGGCAGCGTGCACTGGCGGACGATCTTGGGTGCGCCCTTGGCGGTGTGCTCCATCGTGACCACCACGCGCTTCACGCCCGCGACCAGGTCCATCGCGCCGCCCATGCCCTTGACCATCTTGCCGGGCACCATCCAGTTCGCCAGGTCCCCTTCCTGCGAGATCTGCATCGCGCCCAGGATGCACAGGTCGACGTGCCCCCCGCGGATCATCGCGAAGGAGTCCGCCGACGAGAAGAAGCTCGCGCCCGTGCGGGCCGTCACCGTCTGCTTGCCCGCGTTGATGAGGTCCGCGTCGACCTCCGCCGCGCGAGGAAAGGGGCCGATCCCCAACAGGCCGTTCTCCGACTGCAGCCAGACGTCCATCCCCGCCGGCACGCAGTTGGCCACGAGCGTGGGCATCCCGATCCCCAGGTTGACGATATAGCCGTCCCGAAGTTCGCGGGCGGCACGCTGCGTGATCTGTTCGCGCGTCAGTGGCATGCGGGTCAAGGGTACGCCCGCACGCCCCCTTCACTCCACGCGAACGCTCGCCGCGCGATCGCCGTCCTTGGGTTCCCACGGCTGCCCGAGCCACTGCTCGTACGCGGCCCGCTGCGCCGTCGTCGGCTCCTTCACCCGGACGAGTTTGCGACCCTGCACCGGCTTCTCGCCCGCCGTCAGTTCGACCGAGCGGAGCAGGTCGCGGCGGAAGAACGTGAGCGTCGCCTTGGCCCCGGGCTGCAGCCGCTTGAGCCGCCCGTCCATCTCGCCCGCCCGAAGGCGGATGCCGTCGAGGGCCACAAGCTGGTCGTCCACCATCAGCCCAGCCGCCGCGCCCGGGCCGTCCGATCGCACGCTCGACACCTGCGCGGTCCCGTCGGCGTCGCGCACGTCGATGCCCAACCACGCCCGCGAGGGCTTCTCGTCGTCGGCCTCGCCCTCCTCGGACTTCCACTCGAGCCCGAAGGTCGCCATGGCCTCGGTGGCGTCGATCGGATCGGTGCCTGCGACGTACTTGGCGAAGAAGGGGGCGTAGTCCGCGCCCGTCAGTTCGCGGAGCATCGCCAGGAGGTCGGCCGTCGTGTACGAACCCGGCGAGGCCAGGGGGAACCGCTGGTAGAGGAGCCTCATCAGGTCGTCGAGCGTCTTGCCGTTGGCGGTGTCGCGGCGGATCGATGCGTCGAGCAGGAAGCTCACGAGCGCACCCTTGGAGTAGAACGACACCGTCGAGTTGACCCCGTCGGGCGTGGGCCTGTTGAACTTGATCCACGAGTCGAAACTCGACGACTCGAGCGACTGCACCGTCGCGCCCGGCCGCGTCGTCTCCTCCTCGATCAGCTTCCCGAGCGACTCGAGATACTGGGAGGGCTTCCACGAGCCCGCCCGCACGCACAGCAGTTCGTCGTAGTAGCTCGTCGTCCCCTCCGCCACCCACAGCAGCTTCGTGTAGTTCTCCCGCTGGTAGCGGTACGGCTTGAGCCCCTCGGGCCTGAACTGCTTCACGTTCCACGTGTGGAAGAACTCGTGGCTCAGCAGCGCGAGGAAGTTGCGGCGGTCCTTCGCCGAATCGAAGACCGTCGGCTTGGCCTGCATGATCGTCGAGTTCACGTGCTCCGTGCCCCCGCCCAGCCCCGGCGCGATGTGCGTCATGAAGACGTAGCGCCGGTGCGGAAACGACCCGAACAGGGCGTGCTGTGCCCGCACGATCTTCGCCGCCTCCTCGTAGAATCCCTCCGGCACCGCGTCGGTGCGGCCCCAGAAGACGAACTCGTGGGGCGTTCCCTCGATCTCCAGCGTCCGCGTCGTGTGGATCCCCGCCTCGATCGGACTGTCCACCAGTTGGTCGTAGTCGCTCGCCGCCAGCGTCGACGCTTCCGTCGGATCGGCATCAAGACCGCAGGCGATCCGCCACCCTTCGGGGAGGCGAAGCGTCACCGTCAGGGGGTCGTTCCGCCGGTCATGGCAGTAGAGGAAAACGCTCGCCCCGCTCAGGAAGGCGTGCGTGTCGTCGACGTGCCGCGTGCGGTTGGCGATCGAGTTGGCGTAGAGCCGGTAGCGGATCGTCACGTCGCCCCGCGCCCGGGTCGTGATGGTCCAGGTGGCCTTTTCCGTCTTCTCGACCGGCAACGCCGCGCCCGAGGCGTCGACGGCTTCCAGTTGGCGAACGCTTCCCGCCGACTCGAGCACCTCGTAGCGTCCCGGTCGCCAGATCGGCATGTGCACCTGCATCGTGGGCTCGGCCCAGTCTCGCACGCGCATCTCGATGTCGACCAGTTGCTCGCCGCGGCGTTCGAGCCCGACCACGTACGTCACGCGTGCGTCGGTCGCGAGGCGCGCGCGAGATTCGGACGAGAACGTGGCGAGCAGGAACGCGACGAGCCCGACCGACAGCGACGTCATCATGGGCCAAGGGTACCCGCCGGCCTGCGTCGTCTCGGCGCCCCCCGCGAGGGCGAAAGAAATGTGCGCAAAGGCCCGTCGCCGCAGGACCCGGTCCGTACACTTGCCGGGCGGTTGGAGTGGGATGCGCGATGCAGCGGCCGTCCCCAAGTCGTGTCACCCCGTGCACAAGAGGTCCGATGACGCCAGAGATTCCCGCCTCGTCCAGCTCCATCCCGTCCCTTGCACACGCCGCCGACGCCCTCTGCGAACTCGATCGCGACGCCGACGTCGAAAACACCACCATGTCCACCGGCGAACGCGTCGCGACCTTCGCGGCCGTCGTCCTCCCCGTCGTCGGACTCGTCGCCGCCATGATCCTCGCCTGGGGCGGCGGCTTCCGGATGATCGACCTGGGTCTCTTCCTCGCCTTTTACCTCATCTCCGGCCTGGGCATCACCATCGGCTACCACCGCCTCTTCACGCACCGCTCCTTCGAGGCCCCCGCATGGGTTCGTTGGTTCTGGGCGGTCGCCGGCAGCATGGCCGCCGAGGGGCCGGTCCTCGACTGGGTCGGCATGCACCGCTGCCACCACCAGCACAGCGACGATCATCACGATCCCCACTCGCCCCACCAGCACGGCTCGGGCATCAAGGGCCTCGTCCGCGGCTTCTGGCACGCTCACACGGGCTGGATGTTCAAGCCCGATCCCGTCAGCCTCGATCGCTACGTCGTCGACTTCAAGGACGACAAGGTCGTTCAAGCCGTCAGCCGCCAGTTCGGGCTCTGGTTCATCGTCGGCCTCATCATCCCGACCGTCATCGGCGGCCTCTGGGACATGTCGTGGAAGGGCGCGCTCTTGGGCTTCCTCTGGGGCGGCGCGGTCCGCGTGCTGTGGGTCCACCACGTCACTTGGAGCATCAACTCCGTCTGCCACATCTGGGGTGCCCGCCCCTATAAGAGCCACGACGAGAGCCGCAACAACGTCGTGATGGGCGTCCTCGCCTTCGGCGAGGGGTGGCACAACAACCACCACGCCTTCCCCGCCTCCGCCCGCCATGGCCTCGCTTGGTGGCAGTTCGACTCCAGCTACCTGCTCATCCGCCTCATGGAAAAGCTCGGCATGGCCTCCAAGGTCCGCGTCCCCGATGCCGTCCGCATGCAGGCCAAGCTCCGCGAGTCCTCGAAGGCCTGAGTTCTTCCGAACTCGTTCACGCTTTCGAAGCGGGTTGAGGCGCCGGGTCGGCGCTCCGGGTCAGCGCACCGGGTCAGCGCACCGGGTCAGCAAACCGGTCAGGGCTCGTAGTACTCGCGAACCGAGTACCCCTTGTACGTGTACGGTCGATCGCGGTACGGCGACACCTGCCGGTAGTTCGTCGGCGGTTCGTCCCACGAATCCAGCAACACGCGGATCAACCCCGCGTCCGCCTTCACCCACGTCGCGTGGCCGTCCGCGAAGCTCGCGTTGTGGCCCGCCGCCCGGTGGTTGTTCCAAGGGTCCGGCCAGTTGTTGATCCCGTCGCGGCGGCCGATCTGATCGCTGATCGACTCGTCGTTGTCGTTGTCCGCGAAGAGCATGCAGCGGCTCGGGAACGTCACCGTCGTCGTCGTCTTGAGCACGTTGAGCGTGCGAGAGGTCGGAACGCTCGGCACGTCACGCTCCGACCACCCCAACTGGTCGTTCACCGTGCCGCGTTCGTACCCGAAGACCACCTGCCCGTCGAGGTACCGGCCCGCCGAGAACCATCCCCGCACCTCGTACGAGTGGCCGCCTCCGTCGTCGTCGCGGTCGCGTGCCGCCCAGAACGTGTCGCGAATGAAGTCCCGCCCGTACATCGGCGAGATGTCCTCGCCCGCGTCCTCGCTCAGCGACAGGTTCTGCCGCACCACGTTCCGCGTCGAGGGGCAGATCGCCCCCTTCACGTCGGAGATGTAGTCGGGGAAGAACCAGCCGATGTTGTCTTCCCAGTCAAAGAGCGTCGGGGCATAGACGCCCTTGCGCGTCTCGTTCACGTACGCAGCCGAGGCCAGGGCCAACTGCCGCAGGTTGCTCAGGCACCGTGTCCGGCGGCCCGTCTCCCTCGCGGCTCCCAGCGACGGCAGCAGGATGCCGATCAGCAAGGCGATCACGGCGATGACCACCAGCAGCTCGATGAGCGTGAAGCCGTCGCACAGCCGGGGCCGTCGTGGGCTTGAGGGCATGGACCGCATGGTACGGGTCACGCTTCCCCGCTCCACGCGGCGGAACCTGCCTCGTGCGAACCGCTCCCGAACATCCCCCGGGGCCATGCCCGTACCATTCGAGGCGTCGCTCCATCCAGCGGGCGGCCCGCGTCGAACCCATGCCGCCGCGGCTCGCCCTGCAGGGCGTGGCCGCCCAGGAGTCCTCTCCATGAAGGTCGTCGGCCTGCTCGCCATCGGACTCGTCCTCTCCTCCCTCGTGGCCCTGGGCATCGCCCCGCGATCGACGCCGCCCGCCACATCGGGCTCGCCCGAGGTCCCCGCCAAGGAATCATCCGCCATGCCCGCCTCGCCGCGTTACTCCGCCTCCGCCTACGACGTCACGCCGCTCCCCAAGGACCGCATCGAAGCCCTTGCGTCCAGGCTCTCCAAGGAAGACGCCGACGTCATCCTCGCCAAGGGCACCGAACGCCCCTTCTGCGGCAACCTCCTCGACAACAAGAAAGAGGGCGTCTACGTCTGCAAGCTGTGCGGCCTGCCCCTCTTCTCCAGCGACGCCAAGTTCAACAGCGGCACCGGTTGGCCCAGCTTCTTCAAGCCCTTCGACAAGGCCCACGTCGGCGTGCACGTCGATCGCTCCCACGGCATGGTCCGCGAGGAGATCGTGTGCGCCCGCTGCGGCGGCCACCTCGGCCATGTCTTCGACGACGGCCCCGAACCCACCGGCCTTCGCTTCTGCCTCAACTCCGCCTCCCTCACCTTCTTCGAGAAGGGCACGGAGCTGCCCCCCGCGAGCCGCCCGATTCCCACCCGCACCGCCTACTTCGCCGGCGGCTGCTTCTGGGGCGTCGAGGACCGCTTCGCGCAACTTCCCGGCGTCGTCGACGCCGTGAGCGGCTACATGGGCGGCACCCTCGACAACCCCACGTATCGCCAGGTCTGCAACGGCAACACGGGCCACGCCGAGACCGTCCGCGTCGTCTTCGACCCCGCCCGCATCACCTATCCGCAGCTGCTCGAACGCTTCTTCAAGTTCCACGACCCCACGCAGCTCAACCGGCAGGGGCCGGATTACGGCGAGCAGTACCGCTCGGCCATCTTCGCGAGCGACGACGAGCAGCTCCGCCAGGCGCAGGAGTTCATCGCCGTCCAGTCCAAGACGGCTCGCTTCGAGCAACGCAAGATCGTGACGGTCGTCGACACCGCCGCCAAGGCGGGCAAGTTCTACGAGGCCGAGGAGTACCACCAGGACTATCACGCCAAGAACGGCGGCCACTGTCCGATGCCCGAGGAGTGATCGGTCGGGGGCCGTATCATCCGCCACGCATGAGCAACGCCGAATCCAACCGCGCCTCGCGTGCCGCCAAGCTCGAGATCGTCGAGCCCATCGGCAAGCGCGTCCTCATCCGCAAGGACGACGACAAGAAGCAGACCAAGGCGGGCATCCATCTTCCCGACAAGATCGAGATCCCCACGCTCACGGGCCGCATCGTCGCCGTCTCCGCGCAGGTCGGCAAGGACGACGACTACCCGATCAAGCGCTACGACCGAATCCTCTTCAACCCCAAGCACGCCATTCCCGTCGATCTCGAGGGTGACAATCGCCTCTTCGTGATTCCAGTCGAGGACGTCGTCGCCGTCTTCCGTCGCGAGGAAGAATCGGCGTGAGCAAGAGCGAGGCATCCTCGCTCCTTGCGCCGCTGCTCGCGGACCCGTCCCGCCGGCCCCACGGGCCTTTGCTGATCCCGACCTTCGACCAGGTTCGACCTCGCGGGCTCGAGGCCGTGGAGGTTGCGCCGCCCGGGTCCAAGAGCCTGACGAATCGGGCCATTCTGCTCGCCGCCCTTGCGGAGGGCGTGTCGACGTTGCGTCGTCCGCTCGTGGACGCCGCCGACGCCGAGGTGATGCTCGAGGCCGTTGAGCGTCTTGGCGCACGCGTCGTTCGCGAGCCCACGCTCCTGCGCATCGAGGGTGTCGCCGGACGCTGGCGGCCCGGCCGCGTCGACGGCGATGGCTCGGTGCATCTCCACCTTCGCAACGCCGGCACGGCGGTGCGGTTCCTCGCGGGCGCCGCGTTGTGCAGCCCCGTGCCCGTCACCATCGACGGTGATCCGCGGATGCACGAGCGGCCCATCGGCGAACTCGCCGCATGGCTCGAGCGGCTGGGGTGCGTCGTGACCTTCCTCGGGCGGCGTTCCGAGTGCCCGCCGCTGCGGATCATGCCCCCCGCCTCGCTTCCCGTCGACGCGTCGCTCGCGGTGGGGGAGTCCCCGTCCAGCCAGTTCATCTCCGCGCTGCTGCTCGCGGCTCCCTTTCTCCCCGGCGGGATCACGCTTCGCCTGGAGCGTCCGCCCGTCAGCGAGTCGTACATCCGCATGACGGCGGGCCTGCTCGGGCGAGTGGGGGTCGAGGTCAAGGCGTCGCACGACGGCCGCATCCTCCGCGTGCCCGCGGCGGCCGGCGACCCGCCGCGGATCGCCTCCTTCGACCTCGACATCGAACCCGACGCCAGCGGCGCGGTCCCCTTCTGGGCCGCCGCGGCGATGGCGGGACGTCCCGAGGTGGCCTGTCGCGTCGAGGGGCTGGGCGTCGATTCGCTTCAAGGCGACGTGCACGTCGTGCAGGCGCTCGGACGCATGGGCGCGGCCGTCGACATGCGGCCTTCGCCGGCGGGGGGACGCATCGAGGTCCGAGCCGCGCCGGGGCTGCGGCCCATCCTCGTCGACTGCTCCGACATGCCCGATGCCGCCATGGCGCTCGCCTCGACCGCGTGCTTCGCCGAGGGCACCTCGATCCTCCGCGGCCTGGGCACCCTCCGCGTCAAGGAGTGCGACCGCATCGCCGCGATGCAGTCGGAGCTCGCCAAGATCGGCGTGCGAGTCGAGGCCGACGTGGCGGGCGACGCCAACGCCGTCACGATCACCCCGCCCGTCGGAGGCGTCGATTGCTCGTCAGGCGCGGCGCCGGTGCGATTCGACACCTTCGAGGATCACCGCATGGCGATGGCCTTCGCGCTCATCGGCCTTCGAAGGCCCAATACGTGGATCGACGATCCCGGCTGCGTCGCCAAGACCTACCCGGGCTTCTGGCGCGAC
>JBAXFU010000079.1:0-15553 GCA_037139735.1 Phycisphaerae bacterium | reverse complement strand
AGAGCACCGCGAGCCTCGAGATCAGGGTCCTCGAGATCAGGGTCCTCGAGATCAGCGTGAGCACCGCGAGCCGCGTGACACGGGCGGCCAGCGAGAGTTTGGCCAGCGTGAAGGCCGGCCCGAGGGTGCCGAGGGTGGCGAGGGCGGCGAGCGGCAGGGTCACGAGCAACGCCAGCACGGCCAGCGTCATCAGGGCCAAGGGCATCATGGCGGCGGGCACCATCACGGGCAGGGCCACCACGCCGGTCATTCGGGGGCTGGTCATTCGGGGGCCGGTCACTCTGGCGGCGGCCAGCACGGAGGCGGCGACCGCGAGGACCGCTTCGGCCGTCGCAAGAAGAAGCGTCGCAAGGGTGGCATGGGCATGGGCGGCGGCGGCGGGATGATGCCCCCGATCCGCAGCTTCGAACTGCCCAGCGAAGAGGAACTCGAGCGCGAGGCCGCGGAACTGGAGCGGGTGATCGCGGCGGCCGCGCCGGGCTCCCTGCAGACGGTGAGCATCGCCGAGCTTCAGCAGATGGAGATCGAGGGCCTGCACGCCTTGGCGAAGGCCGAGGGGTTCACGGAGTTCGAGGAGTCGAGCAAGCACGACCTGATCTTCAAGCTGCTCAAGGCCCGCGCCGCGCGTCAGGGGCTGATGGTGGGCGAGGGCACGCTCGAGATCATGCCCGACCACTTCGGTTTCCTTCGCAGCTCGGATCAGAGCTACCTGCCGAGCCCCGACGACATCTACCTCTCGCCGAACCTGATCCGCAAGTACGGGCTTCGCCGCGGCATGGTGGTCAAGGGCGTGGTGAGGCCGCCCAAGGAGGCCGAGCGCTACTTCGCCATGCTCCGCGTGGACTCGATCAACGGCCGCGAGCCCTCGAAGGCGCACGGCATGCGCAACTTCGAGGACCTGACGCCCCTGCACCCCGAGAAGCGGTTCGTGCTCGAGACGACGCCCGACGAGGTGGAGTGCCGCACGATCGACCTGGTGACGCCCATCGGCAAGGGGCAGCGCATGCTGATCGTCGCGCCGCCCCGCACCGGCAAGACGGTCTTGATGCAGAAGATGACGCGGGCGATCACGAAGAACTACCCGAACGTGAAGATCATCGTGCTGCTGGTGGACGAGCGTCCCGAGGAAGTGACGGACTTCCGCCGCCACTGCACGGGCGACAACATCGAGGTGGTGGCGAGCACGTTCGACGAGACGAGCGCTCGCCACGTGCAGGTGGCCGAGATGGTGATCGAGAAGGCCCGCCGCATGGTGGAGTTCGGCGAGGACGTGGTGATCCTGCTCGACTCGATCACCCGCCTGGCCCGCGCGTACAACGCCGAGCAGCCCAACAGCGGCCGCATCATGTCGGGCGGCCTCGACAGCAACGCGTTGCAGCGCCCGAAGAAGTTCTTCGGCGCAGCCCGCGCCATCGAGCGCGGCGGCAGCCTGACCATCATCGGCACGGCCCTGGTCGACACGGGCAGCAAGATGGACGAGGTGATCTTCGAGGAGTTCAAGGGCACGGGCAACGCCGAGCTGCACCTCGACCGCAAGCTGGTCGAGAAGCGGATCTGGCCCGCCATCGACGTCTCGGCCTCGGGCACCCGCCGCGAGGAGCTGCTGATGGACTCCAAGGAGCTCGAGCTGATCTACCGCCTCCGCAAGGTGCTCAGCGACATGAACGTCGTCGAGGCCATGGAGCTGCTCAAGACCAAGCTCAAGAAGGTCAAGACCAACGCCGAGTTCCTGATGACGATGGCGATGGGTTGACCGTCCGCGAGCGGCGTCGGTCGTCGATCCCGACACGAGCCGGTCCGCGCGTCGCGCGGACCGGTCGGTCAATCGGCGCCGAGCATCCGCTCGAGCGAGACGCGGATGCTGTCGACGACGAAGGCGGCGAACGGCATCGCCTGTCCGGCGTTGGCGGCCTCGAGCGTTTCGAGATAGCGACCTCGCCGCTCGACCTCGATGATCGCGAACGGATAGCCGCTCGCGAGCAGCAGATGGTTCATGGCCAATCTCGCGGTGCGGCCGTTGCCGTCGACGAAGGGGTGGATCGCGACGAGGTTGTAGTGCAGTTCCGCGGCACGCAGCGCGACATGAAGCTCCTGCCTTCTCGCTCGATCCAGCGTTGCGGGCACGAGCGCATCGAACTTCGCGCTCGATGGCGGCACGAATCGCGTGCCTCGAATGAGCACGCGATCGGTCCTGAAGCGACCGGCCGACCCGGGCTCGATGTCCGCCAGCACCCTCGCGTGCAACGCGAGCAGGTCCCGCTCGTCGAGGAATTCGGCGGGCGATCGCTCGGCGACCCATCGCTCGATCATTCGAATCGCCAGGTCGTGGTTCCTCGCCTCGTAGATCTCGCGGAGCGGTTTGCCCTCCGCGGGAGTGCGCCCCTCGATCACGAGCTGGGTCTCCCGCAGCGAGAGCGTGCACCCTTCGATCGCGTTCGAGTGGTACGTCAACTCGAGACGCATCGCGTCGATCGAGTTGGCGGGGATCCTTCCGGCGGCGACATTGTCGCGGTATCCGGCGACGATGACATCGAGTCGGTCGAGTTCTGCGGACAGCTCGCGGGCGACCGAATCGAAGGCCAGCAGGGGTTCCGGAAGCTCATCGTTCATGCGTGCGCGGGGATGGTAGGGATCGTCGTGGCGGCTCCCCCGGCAGCCGCGGACCTGCTCCCCGCCACGCGATCAGCCGACCGTCACGCGGAAGGAGCTGGCGATGCTGCGTCCGCCGTCGTTGTCGGTGGCGACGGCGAAGAGCGACATCGTGCCCAGCGGGAGTTGGCCCGGGCGGATGCGGGCGGTCCAGACCGACCCTGACCGCGTGCCGCCGGCCAGCGAGCGGTCTCGCGAGTCGAGCACGCCGTTGCCGTTGACGTCGACGTGGAACTGCACCGAGCGGATCGAGCCGTCGGTGTCGGCGACGCCGCCGGCGGTGAGCGTGAAGGTCGTCGAGCGGCGCAGGCCCGAGGCGGGCGACGAGGTGAAGGTCGCGATGGTCGGGGCGGCGTTGACGCGGGCCGTGACGGTGGAGGCCGTGCTCGTCGCGCCCTCGTTGTCGACGGCGACGGCGTAGAAGCGATGCACGCCCGCCGCGAGCGAAGCGACGGCGAAGGGTCGGTTGATCGCCGAGCCGGTCACCGTCCCGAGCAGGACGTCGGAGACGGGATCGAACGTGCCCGAACCGGCCACGTCGGATTCTCGGTAGTAGCGCACCGAGGCGATCGAGCCGTCGACGTCGGCGATGCCGCGGGCCTGGATCGAGAAGGCATCGCCGACGGTGGCGACGACCGGGCGAGACGCCGCGAGCGAGCGGATGGTCGGCGCGTTGTTGAGGATGATCGTCGAGGCCTGCACCGGACCGTACCAGACGCCGTTGGTGCCCTGCACGCGGGCGAAGTAGACCTGTTCGCCGGCGGGGAGCCCTCGCGTCGAGGTCGTCACCGAGACGCCCGAACCGAACCGCGAGGAGGAGCCGACGCGACGATCCGCGCCCGAGGCCTGGAGGACGCCGTCGCGATTGGTGTCGGCGTAGAACTCGATGGAGCGGAAGCCCACGAGGTCGGGGAGCGTCAACTGCGAGGCCGAGAGCGTGATCGTCGATCCGCGGAGCCCCGAGCCCGGCGCGGCGGCCAGGACGGCCACCGGGGGCGGAATGTCGATCACGCTGATCGTCGTCGAGATGGCGTTGGAGGTCGCGCCGTTGGCATCGGTCGCCCGGGCGAAGAACCGGTGCGTGCCGATCGAAAGGCCGCTGGTGGTGAGCGAGACGCGCCAGCCGTCTGCGCCGCTCGTGTCGGAACCCACGAGCGGATCGACGGCCGTGTCGAGCGCGCCGTCGCCGTCGGCGTCGCGGTAGAAGTCGACGCGCGTGACGCCCGCGTCGTCGGTGGCCGTGCCGACGGTGAGCGTGAAGGGGGCGTCGACGTCGACGCTGGTCGGCGCGGCCGTCATGGCGCCGATGACCGGAGCCGCGTTGACGCGGACGGTGAAGACGTCGTCGAGCGTGCTGCCGTCGGCGCACGTGACGCGGACCGTGATGTCGGCCGAGCCGGTGAGCCCCGCGCCGTAGGTGAGCCTGAGCGCGCCCTCGACGATCGCCGGGCTCACGAGCGAGGGGTTGGAACTCGTCGCAGAGAAGTCCAACTCGGCGATCGTCGAGATGTTCATCCCGACGAACTCCGCGGCGGCCACGGGCAGGTCCTGCGTGTGATTGCGCAGGGGCAGTTCGTTGAAGGCGTCTCCGAAGTCCCAGACCCGCACGGCCGCGATGGCATCCATCACGTCGAGACCCTTGATCACGCGACCGAAGACCGTGAAGCCGCCGTTCTGGTTGTCGAGGTTGGCGGCGTTGTTGCCGAGGTTGAAGAACCACTGGCTGGTCGCGCTGTCGGGATTGCCCCCCACCTTCGCCATGGCAATCGTGCCGCGGGCGTTGGTGTTGCCCGGCTCGTTCGTGACGGGAGCGTTGGCGGTGATGGAGTCGGGCGGGTTGCCGTCGGTGGCGGGGCGAGTGAAGCCGCCGCCCTGGATGACGAAGTTGGCGACGCTGCGGTGGAAGATCGTCTGCGCGTACCTGCCCTGGTTGAGGTACTGCAGGAAGTTGGCGACCGTCAGGGGCGTGGTGCGGGTGACGCCGGGGTTGGCCTGGTCGTACATCAGCACGTTGATGTCGCCCAGGTCGGTGGCGAACCGCGTGATCGTGCCGTTGAGGTCGAGGTTGTCGTAGCGACCCGCCAGCGCGACCGTCGAGGGGGCGGCGCCCGGCGACACGACGGAGTCGGGGATGGGCGACAGGTTGGTGATGGCCAGCATCGCCCGGCCCTCGAGGGCCTGCGACGAGGCTTCGGGCACGCGACCGCTCGAACCCAGAAGCGAGCGGAGCAGGGAGCCGGTTCGTGACGCGTGTGCCTTGAGCATGATCGAATGATTCCTTCCCGGTGCCGCCGACGAGAGGCATGGCCGCCCCGCCGGTCGAGATGAGCGTACGCGTCGACGACGGACCGGCCGCCGCTGGGCACGCCGCGGCGGCCCGCAGCGCACCGCCTCGACTCACCCGAGTATCGGACGACCGAACGCGCCGCTGAAGGACCCTGGTCGGGGGATCAGGTCAGCGTCACCTGTGCGGCACGCAACGCACTGAGGCCGCCCGCATTGTCGGTCGCCCTCGCCAGGAGCGTCAACGTCCCGACGGGGAGCTTCTTGGGTCCGAGCGTCATCGTCCACGCGTCGCCGACGAGCCTGCCCTTGCCCAGCGACTTGTCGATCCGCGAGTCGAGCACGCCGTTGCCGTTCACGTCGAGGAAGAACTCCACCTGGCGAACCGTGCCGTTGGCGTCGGTCACGCCGCCCGCGGCGAAGGTGAAGGTCGTCGCGGCGACCGTGCCCGTGTCGGGCGTCACCGTGAAGGAACCGATCGTCGGCGCGGCGTTGACGGTGCAAGTGGTGGCGGCAAAGCGGCTGGCCGTGCCGTCGTTGTCGGTGGCGACCGCGTACACGCGGTTGAGCCCCACGGCGAGCTGCGAACTGGAGATCGCGAGCTTCCAGCCGCCCGCCGCGTTGGTCGTCGTGCCCAGCAGCGCAACGCCGGGGACGAGGTTGACCAGCCAGTCGGGAGCGCCGTCCGCGGGCGGCGTGAGTCCGTCGACGTTGACGTAGTAACTCACCGAGGTGATGCGACCGTCGACGTCCTTCATGCCGCTGAGCGAGAGGGTCATCGGGTCGCCGAGATTCTTGATCAGGGCGGGCGACACCTTGAGCGATCCGGCGACGGGCGCGTTGTTGACGACGGTCGCGGAGACGGCGGCGGCGGGCGTCCAGTCGCCGAGGTTGTCCTGCACGCGGGCGAAGTAGGCCTGGGCGCCGACGGGGAGGCCCTTGGTCGACACCCGCACGCTCGCCGTGCCGTCGCGGAGGGATCCGGCGGATCCGATCTTGCGGTCGACGCCGACGTCGAAGACGCCGTTGCGGTTGGTGTCCGCGTAGAACTCGACGGTCTTGAGACGCTTGCCCGCGGGGATGAAGATGTCGCCGGCGACGAGCGTGACCTGCCCGCCGCGGAGGATCGACGTCGGCGAAGCCGCCAGCGAACCCACGACGAAGGGGGCGTTGATGAGCCCGGTGACCGTCGCGGCATCGCCGGCCTTGCCTTCGACGTCGGTGCCCTGCGCGAAGTAGCGCGTCGCCCCGAAGGTGAATGCGGCGGTGTCGACATTGAGCGAATAGCCGTTGGAGCCGTCGGCGTCCTCGCCCAGGAGCGCGTCGGTGCCGATGTCGAGGGCGCCGTTGCCGTTGGCGTCGCGGTAGAAGCGGACGAAGGCCACCGTGCCGTCGGCGTCGGCCGCCGTCGCCGAGAGCGTCACGGGCACGCGGCCCTGCGCCGGATTGGGCGACACCGTGAAGGCCGAGACCACGGGACCGGCGTTCACCACCGTGAGCGTCGTGCTGATCACGGGCGACAGCGCGCCGTCGGCATCGATCGCCCGGGCGAAGTATCGCTGCTGCCCGAGCCCGAGGCCCTGCGTGGTCGCGTTGATGCGCCACCCGCCCTCGGCGCTCGCGTCGGAGCCCACGAGCGAGTCGGCGTCGAGATCGAGTTGGCCGTTGCCGTTCACGTCGCGGTAGAAGTCGACGCGGGTGATGCCGACGTCGTCGGTGGCCGAACCCAACGCCAGCGCGAAGGGCGAGCTGCGTCCGACGTTCGTCGGCGTCGCCGCGAGCCCCGCGATCGAGGGGGCGGCGTTCACCCGCACCGTGAAGGCGTCGTCGATGAAGGTGCCGTCGGCGCAGGTCACCCGCACCGTCACCGTCGCCGTGCCGGCGGCGCCGTACGACAGCGTCACGTTCGAGCCGCTCAGCGTGGGATTCACCACGGCGGAGTTGGAGCTCGTCACGGAGTACGTCAACTCGCTGATCGCCGAGATGTTCATCCCGACGAAGGAGGAGGGCTGCACGTCGGTGTTCTGCACATGGTTGCGGAGCGGCAGTTGCGTGTAGGGGTCGCCGAAGTCCCAGACGGGCACCGCCGCGATGGCATCCATCACGTTCAGGCCCTTGATCACGCGGCCGAAGACCGTGAAGCCCCCGTTCTGCGCGTCGAGGTTCGCCGCGTTGTTGCCCAGGTTGAAGAACCACTGGCTCGTCGCGCTGTTGGCGTTGCCCCCCACCTTCGCCATGGCGATCGTGCCGCGGACGTTGGTGTTGCCCGGCTCGTTCACCACCGCCGCGTATGTGGCGATCGTCCCCGGCCCGGTGGCCGCCTGCGTCGGACGGGTGAACCCGCCGCCCTGCACCACGAAGTTCCTCGCGCTGCGGTGGAAGATCGTCTGGTTGTACTTCCCGTCGTTCATGTAGCGAAGGAAGTTCGCCACGGTCTGCGGCGTCGTCCGCGACACGCCCGGGTTGGCCTGATCGTACAGGAGCACGTTGATGTCGCCCACGTCGGTGGCGAACTTCACGATCGTGCCGTTGAGGGCGGGATCGTCGTAGCGACCGGCGAGGTTCACCACCGTCGCCGCCGACGCAAGGTTGACCACCGAATCGGGCACCGCGTTGAGCACCGAGATCGACAGGAGCGAGCGCCCCTCCAAGGCCTCCAGACGCGGAGGAAGACCACCGTCGCCGCCCGCGGCGTCCGTGAGGCAGCGAGCCAGATGCGTGCCAAGTCCGCGGAACGTGTTCTTCATGAGGTCCTCGAGCGTGCTGGATGCTGAAACGTGCGTGGTCGCCGCGGCCGCGTGCCCGGCCGTCGGCTGAGTGTAAGACGCGGACCTCTGCACCCCTGTTCGAATCGGTGCCTTGTCAGGTTCCGGTCGCCACCAGCCGCCGCCCGTGGCCGCATGGGTTAAAGTCCTATAATAATACGCTTTCAGGTCTTGCTTTTGCGATCGCCGAGGCCCCTCGCGGGCGAAAACGAGACGAGCCCCGTCACGGGACGGGGCTCGGGGAAAGACGAAGCGAGGTCAAATCCTATCTGGCACGTCCTCTGGCACGTCCTCTCATGCAGAACGCCGGGCTACGACCACGCGCACACGGAGTTCACGCAGCACGAAAGGCCTGCGGCGGAGACCCGCGACCGAAGACCGCCACCTCGGGCGTTCCATCAAGCGGTGATGGCGGTGACCTTGACCAGCGTGTAGTGCTGGCGGTGACCGGTCTTCTTCTGCCAGGTCTTCTTGGCCTGGAACTTCTGGATGTAGAGCTTTTCGCCCTTGACGTCGGGGGTGACGACTTCGCCCTTGACGGTCGCGCCGGCGACGTAGGGAGCGCCGACCTTCGCGCTGCCGCCGACTTCGCCGACGACCAGCACCTTGTCGAACGTGATGGCCTGACCGATGGTGGCCTGACCGCTGCCCAGCAGGTCGACGGAGATGACGTCGCCGGTGACGACCTTGCGCTGGCTGCCGGATTCTTCGATGATGGCGTACATGGGACCGATCTCCAATCGTGCTGTCCGGAGCGGTGCTCCGGGCCTTGATGCTAGGTGGGGGCTCGAGCCGGGACAACTGGCAAGCCCGCAGGATCGGGGGGAGCGGAGAGCCGCCTGGCCGCGGCGTCGGGGGAGGAGGACCCGATCGGACATCGAACAAGGGATGCGTACGGGTGTTTCGGCGGCTTCGAGAGTCGCGAGGGCGGGGTTCATTCGGGCGAACGAAGAGCCGAAAACGCTCTATCCTCCCTCTCTTTCCCGGACCCCCACCGGGGAGGGAGGAAGACCGGGGCCCTCGCGGAGGGCCCGGGCCGCAGCCGCCAGCACCGCCGACGAAGAACGACCATGACGACCAACCGCCGAGCGCTCATCACGGGCATCACCGGACAGGACGGCTCCTATCTCGCGGAGTTCCTGATCGACAAGGGGTACGAGGTGCACGGGATCATCCGTCGCTCGTCGAGCTTCAACACGGGCCGCATCGACCATATCTATCTCGATCCGCACGTCAAGAGCGGCAAGCTCAAGCTGCACTACGGCGACCTGTGCGACGCGAACAACCTGTCGAAGCTGATGCGCGAGTGCGAGCCGCACGAGGTGTACAACCTGGGCGCGCAGTCGCACGTTCGCGTGTCGTTCGACATGCCGATCTACACGGCCGACACGGTGGCGATGGGCGCGTTGCGGCTGCTCGAGGCGGTGCGCGACCACCAGCAGCAGTCGGGGCGTCAGGTTCGCTACTACCAGGCCTCGTCGTCGGAACAGTACGGCAAGGTGCTCGAGACGCCGCAGACCGAGAAGACGCCCTTCTATCCCCGCAGTCCATATGCGTGCGCGAAGCTGATGGCGCACTGGGCGACGGTGAACTACCGCGAGTCGTACGGGCTTCACGCCTCGTGCGGCATCCTCTTCAACCATGAATCGCCCCGGCGCGGCGAGACGTTCGTGACGCGCAAGATCACGCGGGCGGTGGGCCGCATCAAGATGGGCCTTCAGGACAAGGTCTACCTGGGCAACCTCGACTCGAAGCGCGACTGGGGCTTCGCGGGCGACTACGTGAAGATGATGTGGATGATGCTCCAGCAGGACAAGCCCGACGACTACGTGATCGCCACGGGCCGCACGATCACGGTGCGGGAGTTCGCGGAGATGGCCTTCCGTCACGCGGGGCTCGACTTCACCCGTCACGTGGCCTTCGACCAGCGGTACCTGCGTCCGGCCGAGGTGGACCTGCTGCTGGGCGACCCGGCCAAGGCCCGCGAGAAGCTCGGATGGGTGCCAACCACCACGGTCGAGCAGCTCGCGGCGATGATGGTGGACCACGACGTGGAGCTCGCCAAGCGGGAGCGGACCCTCCGCGACGCCGGGCACTCCATGCCCGACACCGCCGGCCACGACCAGTGACCGATCGGCCCCGCGCCGCCTTGCCGGATTCCCGGACCTTCGGCGAACCGAGGGGCCGCTCGCGTCGAACTACCCTTCATTCGTGGCACCGGTCCGCGTCCGCGTGCGGGCTGTCGTTCACCTCGAGAGGAGCGTCGTTCACGTGGCGTCAAGAGTCCCCGTCCGCCTCCGTCATGCCTTGGCCGCACTGACCGGCTTGATCGCAGTCGCGTCGGGGGGCTTCGCCCACGCGCAACTCCGCGTCGCCGCGTGGAACATCTCGAACTGGACCGGCGCCGACCGCATCGCCGACGTGCAGACGGCGGTCTACGGCGTCTTCAACGGGCGGAGCATGTCGCCGGACATCATCCTCGCGCAGGAGTTCGCGACCGCGTCGTCGCTGACGGCCTTCGTGAACGCCCTCAACACGGCCTCCGGCAGCCCGGGCGATTGGACCGCGGCCCCCTTCGTCACCGGCGCGGACACGCAGAGCGTGTGCGTCTTCCGCACGAGCAAGGTGACCCTGGTGGGCAACCGCACCTGGACCATCGCGATCGGCAGCAGCGCGACGACCGATCAGCCCCGCAACACCTATCGCTACGACCTTCGGCCCGTCGGCTACTCGGCCGCCGCCACGACCATCGCGATGTACAGCGTGCACCTCAAGTCCGGCAGCGCGTCGACCGACATCGCCCGCCGCCTCGTCGAGACCCAGCGCATCCGCGACAACGCCGAGGGCGTCGACACCAACGGCACGGGCACGGGCAAGCCCGCCGCCTACCAGTTCCTCGTCGGCGGCGACCTCAACACCCAATCCTCCTCGCAATCCGCCTACGCCGAACTCGTCGGCTCGCAGACCAACAATGCGGGCCGCCTGTTCGACCCCATCGCCAGCCCCGGCTCGTGGAACGGCAACGGCACGTTCCGCTACATCCACACGCAAGACCCCAGCGGCACGGGCGGCATGGACGATCGCCACGACCAGATCCTCCTGAGCGTCGGCCTCATCGACGGGCAGGGCCTCGACTACATCGGTAACCCCGCCCTGGCCTTCAGCACCACGACGTGGAACGACCCCAACCACTCCTACCGCTGCTGGGGCAACGACGGCTCGAGCTTCAACACCTCGCTCGCCACCACCACCAACGCGCAGGTGGGGCCCGTCATCGCGCAGGCCCTTCGCAACTGCGCCACCACCGCGGGCGGCCACCTGCCCGTCTACCTCGACATGCGGGTGCCCGCCAAGATCTCCGCGCCCGCCACGATCGACTTCGGCACTGTCGTTCAAGGGTCGTCCCCGTCGGTCACCATCCAGGTCGGCAACGGCGGCGACGTCGCCAAGTGGACCGTCAACGGCATCGCCACCCTCTCGTACTCCATGTCCGCGACCGGCGGCTTCGTCGCCCCCGCCGGCACTCGCACCGATGCACCCGGCGGAACGCTCAACAGCCACGCCATCACCTTCACCGCCTCGACTCTGGGCCTCCGCAGCGGCACCCTCACCATCGCCAGCAACGACGCCGACTCGCCTTCGCTGACCATCCCCGTCACCGCCACCGTCGTCGCGGCCAACCAACCCCCCGCCGCAAACGCCGGCCCCGACCAGCAGGTTGATGACGCCGACGGCAACGGCTCCGAATCCGTCAGGCTCGACGGTTCGGCCAGCAGCGACCCCGACGGCACCATCGTCTCCTATGTCTGGCGCGAGGCGGGCGCCGTGATCGCCTCGGGCGTCTCGCCCCTCGCGACGCTCGCGGTGGGCTCCCACGCCATCACGCTCACCGTGACCGACAACGCCGGCGCGACCGCCTCG
Source organism: Phycisphaerae bacterium (assembly GCA_037139735.1). Classification (GTDB taxonomy): domain Bacteria; phylum Planctomycetota; class Phycisphaerae; order Phycisphaerales; family UBA1924; genus UBA2402. Next base: position 3,935 of record JBAXFU010000079.1, on the reverse strand, counting down.
GACGGCGTGGTCGTCACGGTCTCGGCGCCATGCATCGCCGACTTCAACCTCGACGGCGGCGTCGACGGCGCCGATCTCTCCGACTTCTACGCGGCATGGGAGGCCGGTTCGACCGCGGCCGACGTCAACCAGGACGGCGGCATCGACGGCGCCGACATCGAATCCTTCATCATGCTGTGGGAAGCCGGCGGCTGCTGAGCGGCATCAGCGACGCGATCGTCGCTCCCAGCGCGGCGCCGATCACCACGTCGCTGGGATAGTGCGCCCCGAGCACCACGCGGGCCGCGCCGACGATGCAGGCCAGCGCGATCATCAGCGGCGTCAGCCGCGGGTAGAGCCTCGCGATCACGACCGCCAGGGCGCAGGCCGCCGCGGTGTGGCTGCTGGGCATCGACCAGAGGTCCGACGGGCCCCGCCAGAACTCCCACGCGTGCATCGTCACCGTCTCGCCATTCTTGGAGTACGTGTGATCGTTCCAAGGGCCCAGGAATCGATAGGGCTCTTCGAGACGGGGCCGGGGGCGTCCCACCAGCACCTTGAGCGTCCATGCCGCCGCGGACGTGGCGATGATCGCCAACGCGGCGCGGGGCAGCAGCGTGCGCCTGGCCGGATCGAGCAGGGCGATGGCCGCGGCGACGACAAGGCATGACGTGACCGCGCCGAACTGCTGGATGAACTCGAGCTCGCGGCGCACGTCGCCGCCCACCTTCACCGACTGGAAGAAGGTGGCCACATGCCGATCGGCCGCGAGGGCGACGGGGAAGGCCACCAGCAAGGCGACGCCGAGCATGGCGCGGAAGCGGCGGAACGCCGCCGGGGCGACCTCCGGGGATTCGTGCGGTGTTGCGACAGGCGGGGTCATGAGCGTGAGGGGCCGGGATTCACTATCCTGTGGGCCCGTGGACCCGGATTCGACGCAATCATTGGCGAATGACGCCGCCCCGGCGCGAGTGGCCTGGCGGGGCCGCACCTATGCCGCGGGGGTGGGCCTGGCGCTGGGATGCCTGCTGCTGCTCCTGCCCGGGTTCTTCGCCATTCCGGCGGTCGATCGCGACGAATCGCGATTCGCGCAGGCGAGCCGGCAGATGCTCGAGTCGGGCGACGTGGTGGTGCCGATGGTGCTGGGGACGCCCCGCCTCAACAAGCCCCCGCTGATCTACTGGGCGCAGGCCGGCGCGACATGGGCATTGACGGGGGGCGACGCGTCTCGCGACGCGATCTGGATGTATCGGCTGCCGTCGCTGATCGCGGCGCTGGGCGTCGCGCTGATCGTCTGGCGGATCGCCCGCACCTTCATGGGACCGTGGGCCGCGCTGCTGGCGGGGGCGTGCACCGCGTCGGCCCCGGTCATGGCGTGGGAGGCAAGGCAGGCGAGAGCCGACATGGTGCTCGTGCTCTTCACCACGGGGGCGATGGCGGTCTTGTGGAGCATCATGCGGGACAAGGAGCGGACGCCGGCATGGAAGCCGCTGCTGCTGTGGGTGCTGACGGGGCTTGGCGTGTTGACCAAGGGGCCGATCACGCCGCTGGTGGTCGCGACGTGCCTGGTGTCGGTGGCGGTGATCGCCGCTCGGTACGACCTGCTTCGTCGCGTGCGGCCGGGGATGGGAGTGATCGTGGTGGCGGCGGTGGGCCTCCCGTGGCTGGCGGCGGTCATGGCGAGGGTGGGCCCGGCCGAGTATTGGCGGCTGGTCTTCACCGAGACGGTCGGCCGCTCGATCGAGGCGAAGGAAGGACACTGGGGTCCGCCGGGGTATCACCTGCTCCTCTCGCCGCTGCTCCTCTTCCCGGCATCGCTGGGGATCGGCGCTGGCGTGGCGGCGGCGTGGCGTTCGGTGAGGCATGCGGCCCGCCGCGGAGCCGAGCATGCGAGGCGGGATCCGGTGGCGGTGTCGCCCGCGCTCTTCCTGACGTGCTGGCTCGCGCCCTCGTGGATCGTCTTCGAGCTGGTGAGCACCAAGCTCCCCCACTACACCATGCCCCTGACGCCCGCGGCGGTCATGCTGTGCGTGCTCGGCCTGGCCTCGCGCGACGCGTGGGCCGTGACGCTTCGCGACGCAACCTGGGCGCGACGCGGGCTCCGCGCGGGCATTCTTGCCGCGATGATCGCGTGCCTGGTCGCCTGCCTCCTCGCGGCGAGCACGATGAACGACGCGGACGCGCTGCACGCACCCAGCAACGCGCTCATGCTCGCCTTCGGCGTCACGGCCGTCGCCGCGGCGCTGGCCATGTTCCGCCTGCTGCGAGCAGGGCGTCACGTGGGCGTGCTGGGCGTGGCGACGCTCCTCTTCGGGTTGTCGAGCGCGTCGCTGATGGGCTCCTTGGCGTCGATCGCGCCGGCCTGGACCAGCCGACGCGTGATCGCCCTGCGATCGACGCTCGATCCGGCCGGGCAGCGTCCCTTCGCGGCGGTCGGCTACGACGAGGACAGCCTGATCTTCGAATCTCGCGGCAAGGCCGAGCGCGTGACCATCGAGGCCCTGCCCGCATGGCTCGAGCAGCACCCCGACGGGCTGGTGTGCATCACCGAGCCCCTGCTCGCCCAGGTTCCGGCCCTGCGGGCCAACGCGGCCACCCGAGGCTTCAACTACGCCAAGGGCCAGCGCGTCGAGGTGGTGCTCGCGACGCTCGCCTCCGCCGAACCGGTCACGCCCGCCGCTCCTCCTCCAGCAACGCCTTGATCGCGACCGCGAGCGCTTCGTACTGGGCCGCGCTGTTGTGCAGCTGCGCCGAGATCCGCACGAACCGATCGGGCCGCGATGGCAGGCCCCAGAAGGGCACCTCAATCGAGTGCCGACGGAGCATCTCGTCCTGGATGGCGTCGTGGTACACGCTCGGACGCTGCGCCAGCCGTTGGCGGCGGGCCTCATCGTGCGGCGGGAGGATCATCGTGCAGATCGCGCCGATCATCGCATCGGGCGCGGGCGGCGCGATGCCCAGTTCGCGGCAGATGATGTCGCGACCCGCCAGACACAGGCGACGGTTGCGATCCATCACCTCGTCGAACCCGCCGGGCAACACCCCCGACATGAAGTCGATGGCCTCGGGGATGCACATGAAGGCCGTGTAGTCGGAGGTGCCGACGTACTCGAACTCGGTGAGGAACTGCGAACGACCGGGCTTGGGCTTCTCGGCGTTGTTGGAAAGGGCGAGAGGGCGGATGCGAGGCTGAAGGTCCTTGCGAACATGCAGGAAGGCCGAGCCCTTGGGCGAGCAGATCCACTTGTGGCAGTTGGCGGTGTAGAAACTCGCGCCCATCGCGTGCAGGTCGAGGCCCTTGACCATGCCGGGAGCATGCGCGCCGTCGACGAGCGTCATGACGCCCCGCTGCTCGAGTTCGCGGACGAGCCGCTCGACGGGCATCACGAGCCCCGTGGGGCTGGTCACGTGACTGAGCAGGGCGAGCCGCGTGCGCGACGTGACCTTGGCGAGCACGCCGTCGATCATCGCGTCGGGCGAGGGGCAGGGAAAGGGCAGTTCGGCGACGACGACCCTGGCCCCCGAGCGACGTGCCGCCCGCCGCAGGTTGTTCTGGCACGCCGGATATTCGTGGTCGTTGGTAAGCAGTTCGTCGCCCGGGGCGATGAGCCCTTCGTCGACGAGCGAGTCGAGCACCGTGGCGACGGCGACGGTGGCGTTGGGAACGGGCGCGAGATCCTCCCAGTCGCAGCGAAGGAAGGCGGCCAACGAACGGCGAGCGCGATCCATGAGGCCGCTGAAGTCCTGGACGAAGAAGCGGATGGTCTCGGCCTCCATCCTCGCGCGGAGGGCGTCCTGTGCGGCCATCACGGCACGAGGCGTTCCGCCGAACGAGCCGTGATTGAGAAAGCAGATGCCAGGATCGATGGCCCAGTGACGGGCGAACTCGGATGGGGCGGGGAGCATGGGGGAGGGTACGAGGGGCCTGAGTGCATCGCGCACGCCAGCCCGCTTCG
>JBAXFU010000078.1:0-15744 GCA_037139735.1 Phycisphaerae bacterium | reverse complement strand
AGGTGAATGTACGCGCAAGCAATATGCGAACCTGACGGATCGGCGAGGCAACTGTGGACTCGTTTCCGGGGGAGCTCCGGTCAGCTGTGGCGGCGTTCAGGTCCTGAGTTGGTTGGCGGCGGCTTCACTGAAGCCATGCACGCCACCTCGCCTCGAACGCCGCCGACCAGGGGTTCGGCTCCTGGGGCCTCCAGTCCTCGTCATGGCGAGCCATGAACGACACGAAGCGGGCGACGCACCGAAGTTGCTGCTTCGACCAAAGGCCGAGGATGTGCGGCTCCGTGAAGCGGTCGATGGATTGGAGCAAGTGCCCTGGATACCACTCGGCGTCGTCGCCGCGAAGCAGGCGGATCATCGTCGGCGGCAGGTAATAGCGGAAGCCCTCGGCGTTGATGAAGCTGAACCCGCCGATGCCCGGGAACGGGAACCACGTCGGGTCGTCGACCAACTCGGTCCAGCGCGAATCCGAGTCGGTGTGTCGAGCCGCCTCGCAGGCCTCATCGGATTCGTAGTTGTCGCGTGCGACGCATTCGTTCCAAGAGATGCCGCACTCGCCGCGGGTGACGTCCTTGAACGACGCGTGGATGTCGGTGACGATCAAGTCTCGCTCGGCACGGGCGGCGGCGTCGAGATCGTGAAGCATCGGCAGGTCCCCCGTGCGGGTCCGAACGATTCTTGCGAGCCATATGGCTCGCAAGAGCCTCCCCCAATGACAACGCCCGCAAGTCGCTGACCTGCGGGCGGTTGCATTGCAATCGGGGTGACAGGACACGGTTTGAACTTTTTGTCGAGGGAATCCGCCTTTGGGAGTCAGAGAAGCGGTTGTTGCTCGGCGAAGAGCTGTGAGCCGCCGGGAACGCTGGTCACTCGCCGCTGCCCGCCATACACCGGCTCACTTCTTCCCGGCGGGCGGTGTGCCCTGTGCAGGCGAACCCATCGCATCCAACTTCCCCTTCCACTCGGCCGCCGCCGCGGCGTGCCCCTTACCCGGCTCAGCTTTCTCCCACGCCTCGTACACGTTGACCAGGTCGCGGGTCACTTCCCTCGTGATTGGGTTTTCGTCTCCCATTTTTTTCGCAACGATGGTGCGAGCCTCAATCAGTGCCTTCTCGGCATCGGCGTGGCGGCCCAGTTTGCTGAGGCAACTTCCATACCACCCAAGCGTAAATCCGGTGCCCTCATAGTCGGGTGGGAATGCCTTCCGCGAACCTTGAATTGAGCGCTCAAGAAAGACAATCGCCTCTTCAAAACGTCCTCTCTTGCGCAAGAGTGCGCCCACATTGGCGAGCGATATCTGCGTGTCAGGATGATCCGCTCCCAGGATGCGTTCGGTAATCGCGAGCTCTTTTCGCCTCAGAATCTCGGCTTGGTCGAGCATACCCCTGTCGACGTACACCGAGCAGAGGTTGCTCATTGTAGAAAGCGTGGATTGGTGCTCCTCGCCCAGAACACGCAGTTTCGCCTCATACACCTCTTCGCCTAGAACGCGCGCGCGCTCCATGCGCTTCTTGGATTGATCAGGATTGGTCTTGCGTTCCTGCGAGCCAGCCCAGTACTCCATCCACGCGAAGTTCCCACGAATCTCCAGCGCGAACGGATGATCACCCTTCCCCAGCTTTTCCGAGGCTCGCACCGCTTCTTCAAACAACGACTCAGCCTCCGCAAACGATGCCTTGTCAGCCAGCACTGTCGCCAGTGAGTTCATCGTCGCGAGCGATTCCCATGTACCACCCTGGGATTTGGACCTGCGTGCCTCAAGTGATTCGCGCAGGAGGGGTTCGGCCTCGTCCCCCCGACCTTGCTCGGTGTAAAGCGTGGTCAATTCATCGATGCTCATCAGCGTAACTTCGTGGCGCCGACCAAAGAGCCGTTCGTGCTTGGCAATCGCATCCTTAAGCAGTGTTTCTGCATCGGCGTACTTGCCGTTTTTGACTAACAGCGCGCCCAGATCATTAGTTGCCTTGCAGGTGTCCTCGTGATCGGGCCCGAGTTCAGCACTGCGAATGCGTATTTGCTCGCGAATGTGCGGCTCGCTCTGGTCGTACACGCCCAGTCCCAGATAGGTGCGACCGATGGTGCCGTGCAGCCGAGCGGCAACAAGCGGCCGGTCGGCAAAGCGCTCGCCAAGTGATTTGGAAGCTCCGTCGAGGACCTTGCGTACCGTCACATCCTTGCCCTGTGCGGTCGGATCGACCGCTCCAAGCATCTCATCCAAGAACCCAACAGTCGCCTCGGACTCCGCGAGGCGCAATTTCGCGATGCTTTCTGCTTTCGCCGCGCGAGCGGCCTCTTCACTTGCGAGAGCTCCGCTTTGCTCGGCGGCGCTTCGCTGCTTCCGCGCTTCCATCAATCCCATGCTGGTCCCCACGACACCCAATACAAGTGCGGCGGCAACGACTCCGGTAGCGATGACAACGCCGCGGTGCCGCTTGATGAACTTTTTCATGCGGTACGCGGTGCTCGGTGGCGCAGCGACCACTGCCTCGCCCGAGAGGTAGCGCCGAATGTCCATCGCAAGCCCGTTGGCTGTCTCATAGCGGCGCTGGCGGTCCTTCTCCAGAGCCTTCATCACAATCCAGTCAAGCTCGCCACGGACGACGGTACCGAGTCGCTTGGGCTCGGTGTGCCGCTTGGCCGCAACGCTGGCAATGGTGTCGATGTTCGCGCTCAGTCGCGTGCTCGGCTTGGGAGGCTCCACCTCGCGGATGATCCGCTGGATCTCGCCGAACGCGGCGGAGCGGAGCTCTTTGCCCGTGAACGGTGTCGTGCCCGTGAGCAGTTCGTAGAGCAGCACACCGAGGGAGTACACATCGGTGCGGGTGTCGATGTCGAGGTTGCCTTCGGCCTGCTCAGGGCTCATGTACTCCGGCGTGCCGATCAGAGCCTTGTGCTCGGTGAAGAGCGTCTTCTCGGTCAGCTTGCTCGCCGTCGCCTTGGCGATGCCGAAGTCGATGACTTTGGTGTGCGGGCGGCCGTCCTGCGTGGACACCAGAATGTTCGACGGCTTGATGTCGCGGTGGATAATCCCCTTGGTGTGCGCGTGCTGCACGGCGTTGCACACCTGCGCGAAGAGTTCCAGCCGGTCCTCGATGGAGAGGTTGTTCTTATCGCAGTACTCGACGATCGGGTCGCCCTTGACCAGTTCCATCACGAAGAACGGTCGCCCCGTGTCTGTCGCACCCGCATCCAGCACGCGGGCGATGTTGGGGTGGTCCATCATCGCCAATGCCTGCCGCTCCTGCTCGAACCGCGCCACCACCTGCCGCGTGTCCATTCCGAGCTTGATGATCTTCAGAGCGACCTTGCGCGCGACCGGTTTCTCCTGCTCGGCCATGAAGACCGAGCCGAACCCGCCTTCGCCGATGAGCTGAAGAAGCTTGTACGGCCCGATGCGAGTGCCGGGGCCTTCGCGCAGCGGCGCGGCCAAAGTCTCTGCCGCCGCCGAGGAGTCGGATGTGGGCAAGCTGTCGTAATGCCCATGAGTCGGTTCGGAGAGGAACCGATCGTCTTCGGCCGCCGCGATCATGGCTTCGACGCGCTTCTTCAGCCCGGTATCGCCCCCGCATTCGCAGTCCAGAAGCGGCCCTCGGTCGCCAGGCGCAGCCGCAATGGCCAGGTCGAACAGCCGCCGCAGGTCTTCGTGCTTGTGTTCCGTCATGACCGTCTCTCACGATTCAACTCAGACCCGCCCGGCTTCGATCGCTTCCTTCAGCCAACCTCGGGCAAACGCCCACGACCGCTTCACTGTCGGTGCCGAAAGCCCCAGCGCCGACGCGGTCTGCTCGATGCTCAGCCCGGCGAAGTATCGCAGCCGAACGACGGCCGCGGCATCGCTGTCCGCACCCTCCAAGCGGGCGATTGCCTCGTTGAGGATCAGGAATCCGGCAGATTCGGTGTCGGAGTTCAGATCGGGGAGAGAGGTCAGGCTTACCGCCGCCCGTCGGGCATCGGGGCCTCCCCGTATTCCCGCGGCCTTGGCACGGGCGTGGTCAATCAGAATTCTCCGCATCGACTCGGCTGCGGCGGCGTAGAAATGCCCCCGTCCCGCCCAGGGCACCGCTCGGGGACCTGCCAGTTTCAGATACGCTTCATGCACCAGCACGGTGGCCGAGAGAGTGTGCCCCTGGGCCTCACCCATCATGTGTTTCTGCGCGGCAGCACGAAGCTGGTCATACACCAGCGGCAAGAGCCGATCGGCGGCTGACTTGTCCCCGCTGGCGGCGGCAGCCATCAGCAGCGTGGCATCTTGGGGTTGGGGAGGCGCTGGGAACATGGCCCCATGGTACTGCCCGGCCAGATGCGGAACCGAAGTGCCGCTGGCCCCTCGCATGCGAGCCACCGCATGCAGCCTGCGTGACTGATTCAAATCCTGCTAGGAGTCGGCTCACAATGGTCGAATTCCGACCACGATTTCACGGTCGGTAGAACTCGCGGTCATGGTCGGCAAGTCCCTTGCCCACAACGAGAAAGCCCTTCGATGTGCTCATCGAAGGGCTTCACTCTGAACAAAGTCGGGGTAAGCGGATTTGAACCGCTGACCTTTTGACCCCCAGTCAAACGCGCTACCAAGCTGCGCTATACCCCGTTGGTGAACGAGACGGTAGGCAGCACACGCCACGCAGGCCACCCCGCCGCCACTCATCCGCATCGTGACGCTCGTCCAAGTCTTAGCCGCGGCAGCACTTCCCGGACCTGACGTGGAATCGCCCTTGCCCGCGACTACGCTGCATCATGGCGCGCGTGACCGTTGTGGGGGCGGGAGTGATCGGGTTGACCACGGCGGATGCCCTGCTCGAAGCGGGGCACGATGTTCGCGTGGTTGCCGCCGCCCTCGGCGCTGGCATCACCTCGGCCGCGGCGGGGGCCATCTGGTTCCCCTTCCGCTCCGACCCGCCGACAACCGTCAACCGCTGGGCCGCCATGACGCGGACGTGGGAGACGCAGCTCGCCGTCACCACACCCGAGGCCGGGATCGACGTGCTCGTGCAAGAGGTCTATGCCGACACCCCCGAGCGTCCTTGGTGGGCCGGCGCCGTCGATGACCTGGGCGATCCGATCGTCGGGCGGCCCGAGGCCCCCTTCCTTTGGCGATTCGCGGCTCCCCGCGTCGAGCCCACCACCTTCTGCGCCTGGCTCGAACGGCGACTCGCCGATCGCGTCGCCTTCGGCCGCGTTCGCTCGCTCGACGAGGTCGAGGGCGATGTCGTCGTCAACTGCACGGGTCTGGGCGCTCGCTCGCTCTGCGGCGACACCACCCTCAAGGGCATCTGGGGCCAGACGACCATCGTCGCCGCCGACGGACTCGACCTGTCGCTCTCGATCAGCGACGAACGCGACGAGTCGCGGTTCTTCTATTCGATCCCGCGACGCAACGAGGTGGTCCTTGGCGGATGCGCCATCGAGGAGTCGGGTGATGCACCCACGCCGCCGACAGAGGCGTGGCGCCGCGTCATCCTCGAGCGTGCCGCGGCACACGGGTTGAAGGTGCAGCGGGTGCTCCGCGATTCCTCGGGCCTGCGGCCCTATCGGCCCGCGGTGCGCCTCGAGCGAGAGGGACGGGTGATCCACAACTACGGCCACGGCGGGAGCGGCTACACGCTCTGTCGCGGGTGTGCGCTCGATGTGGTGCGTCTGCTGTCGACGTGAGCCGGTGCTTCAGGCCTCGGCCGGCTCGGCCTTGGCCTGCGACTTTCGGGGCCACTGGAAGACCAGCGCGATGAGCGCGAGGCCGATCCACGCGGCAAGCCACGCCAAGGCGCCGCGTTCCGCGAGCGTCGGCTCGATCACCCCCGCAACTCGCAGCAGCCACGCACCGCTGAGGAGCACGAGCATCGCGCCGGCCAGGGAGGTGATCGCCGCCCCGGCCTTGGCGGGGGCGGCGACGCCGAGCGCAAAGCCGAGCATCGCGCCGGCGAGGCACGTGGCGATGAAGGTGAGGCGGGTGTCGCCGGGCATCGATCCCCACGCCGCGTGGAGTTCGTGGAAGCAGTCGTCAAGGAAGCCGCGGGTGTTGGCCGCCGCTTCGTCCTTGGGTTCGGCCCCCGCGGGCGTGGCGGCCAGGGACGACGCGGCGGCGGCGATGAGGCGACGTGCCTGCGTGATGGCGAATGCCTGCGGCGCCTCGTCGATGCGTTCACTCCACGACTGTCCGAGTCGCTCGCGGTGTTCGGTCAAGGGGGGCAGCGCGCCGGGAACGGTCGACAGATACGCCGCGGCGGCAAGGAAGGCCGCCACGACAAACGCCCCGCAACTGGTGAGCCCCAAGGCGAATCGGAAGGTGGCCACGGCAAGGAGGCCGCCCAAGACCGCGCCCGTCGCCATGCCGATGACGGGCGAGGGGATGCCCAGCAGGCGATCAGCGATGAAGTTGGGAGCCATCAGGCCCACGAGCAGGCTGCATGCCGCCGCGACCATCAGGACGTAGACCGGACGCAGGAGTTTCGCGCCGGCGACACAGAGGATCAGCCCCGCCACCAGCACGACCGCGACCGGCAGATGCACCGCCAGCGGCACGCCGGCGAGCGAGCCGGTCGAGGCGGCCAGCGTCAGAATGGGGATGGAGGTGTCCATCGGCTCATGGCGTGGCGAGACGCTGGTGTCTTCGCCACCTCCCTGCTTCGGAACAATGGCGATCGGCTTGCCAGTTTTCAGGGAAGATCGGATTGTGTTCGGTCGTGCGGCGTGAGGCATACCCCACGCCGATCATGGTTCTCCGCGGCTTATCAGACGACGCGGCGCCACTTTCGTGAAGTCGGGATGAAAAACCTCGTTCCAACCCTTTGCCATCGCTGGGCTTTCCGTTACACTCCAGCTTATATAACGAGACGCCGCGGCCATGTTTCCACCCGCGGACAGCCGTGTTCCGCCTGGCCTTGGCGTCTCAGGGTTCCTGCAGGAGAGAGTCACATGAAGAACGTCGTCCTTTCGCTTGTCGCATTGGCGGGCATTGCGGCCGTCGCCAACGCGGCTCCCGTCTCGCTGACCCCCAACTCGGGCTTCGGCGTCAACGGCTGGGTTGCTCCGGTCACCGGCTCCACGCTCGGCACCGGCAACAACGAGCGCGCTTTCGCCTACAACCCGGCGACGGGCAACCTCATCGTCGCCAGCCGCAGCGGCGGCAACTCGCTCAAGACCTATAGCGGCTCGACGGGCGCCCAGGTCAGCCAGCTCGACCTCGGCACCGGCGTGATCAGCGGCGGCACCTTCCAGATCAACCAGGTCGGCGTCTCTCGCGACGGCCAGATCTTCGTCGGCAACCTCCAGGCCGACACCCGCACCAACGCGATGAAGATCTACCGCTGGGCCAGCGAAGGCGCGACGATCGATTCGACGCCGTGGGCCAACACCACGGTCAACCTCAACCCGCCCGTTCCCGCCGCGCTTGCCACCCGCATGGGTGACTCGATGGACGTGACCGGTTCGGGCTCCGACGTCCGCGTCGTGATGGGCCACGGCAACAACGCCGCCATCGGCGGCTACACGGTCTTCACGGCCACCAGCCGCACGTCGGTCACGACCTTCTCGCCCGCCCTGGCCGGCAGCCGCTTCCGCCTCGGCCTGACCTTCGGCGCCTCCGCCAACGACGTCTTCGGCAAGGTCTCCAGCGACAGCCTCTACGGCACGAGCTACGCCGACGGCAACTCCGTTGGCACCCGCACCTCGACCGCCATCGCCCTCACCAGCGGCGGCGAGTCGAATATTGACTACGCCAACATCGGCGGCACTCCCATCCTCGCGGCGCTCGACCAGAACAACTCGACGCTCCGCGTCTACGACATGACCGACCCCAACAACCCGGTCCTCCTGGCCAACGCCAACGCCACCAGTGGCACGCTGAGCCCCAACGGCAACGGCACTGGCTCGGTCCAGTTCGGCGCCATCGATCACGCCAACCAGACCGCGACGATCTACGCCATGGCCTCCAACCAGGGCATCTCGTCCTACACCTTCGTGGTGCCCGCCCCCGGCGCGGCTGCCCTGCTCGCCCTCGGTGGGCTCGCGGCGGCGCGCCGTCGCCGCTGATCGTCTCTCCATCCTGCAGCATCCCGCACCCCGTTCTCATCCGAGAACGGGGTGTTTTCATTCCCGCGTGCCCTGCGAAGGCGGCATCGAGGCCGCACGTTGACACCCTACCATGCGGTCGGTATCCTCCGAATCGCCGCGGCGCCTTGCGTGTTCGTCGCGGCGGGTCGTCGGTCGCTTCCGGGCCGCGACGGTCGCCGCGGCCCGTGCCGCAGAAAGTGAGCCGTAGTCGATGAAGTTCGGAAGGATCCTGGGCGCGGCGTGCATCCTGGGCTCGCTGCTGCTGGTGGGAGGCGGCTTGGCCCTGTGGAAGCAGGGCCGCATCAAGGCGGCGGCTTCCGCGCCTCCGCCGCCCGAACCCGCTGCCGCCGTCGAGTTGCTGCAGGTCGTCGCCAAGCCGTGGACGCCCACGGTGCGGCTGGTCGGATCGGTCTTCGCGCTCGAGTCGATCGCGGTGAGCAACGAGGTGGGCGGCGTGGTTCGCTCGGTCGCCTTCGACTCCGGGCAGGTGGTCGAGGCCGGGCAGGTGCTGCTGGAACTCGATGACGCGACCGAGCAGGCCGATCTCGCCGCGGCGAGGGCCACCCAGCGCGTCGCCGAGGCGGATGTGCAGGTGGCCGAAGCGCAGGTTCGCAGCGCGCAGGCCGCGGCGACGCTGGCGGCCAGCGACCTTCGCCGCACCCGCCAGGCGGTCGAGTCCAAGGCGGCCGCCGAGACGACGCTCGATCGCGCGCAGGCCGATCTCGAGAAGGCACAGGCCCTCCTGGCGCAGGCGACTTCCGGCGTGGAACGAGCCAAGGCCGCGTCGGAGCAGGCCGCGGCCAAGGTGCGGCAACTGGGCGTGCTGCTGGCGAAGAAGACGATCAAGGCCCCCTTCAAGGCCCGCGTGGGCATCCGCTCCGTGCATCCGGGGCAGTATCTGGGCGAGAACACCCGAATCGCGGACCTTCAGGGCATCGCCGACACGGCGTACCTCGACTTCGCGATTCCGCAGGATCAGGCATGGAGAGTCAAGCCGGGCATGGTCTTCCCGGCGATGTCGGCGACGCTGGGCGACGGAGTCGTGCCGCTGCGGGTGCAGGCCGTCGACGCCTCGGTCGATCGCGCGACCCGCAACGTTCGGGTGAGATCGGTGGTGCCCAATCCCGGCGAGCGACTGCGACCCGGCACCTTCGTCGATGTCGAGGTGCCGCTGGGCGAGCCGAGCGAACGTCTGCTCGTGCCGGCGGTGGCGGTGCGACGCTCCAGCTACGGCGATCACGTCTTCGTGGCCGAACCGGCGGAGCAACCCGGGATGTTCCGCGTGCGACAGCGGTTCGTGACGCTGGGCGCGGGCGTCGGCGGCGACGTGATCGTGGAGAAGGGGCTCGCGGCGGGAGATCGCGTCGCCACGTCGGGTTCATTCAAGCTCCGCGACGGCGGACTGGTCGCGACTCCCGTGAAGGAGACCGGATCGTCCGCCGGGCCCCGGTGATTCGCCGTTCACGCACGCCGCACTCCCCATGAAGACCTTCACCGACATCTTCATCCGCCGCCCCGTCCTCGCGGTGGTGGTCAACCTCATCATCCTCGCCGTGGGCTGGCGGGCGCTGGGCGGCCTGCCCATCCGCCAGTACCCGCGCATCGAGTCGAGTTCCATCGTCATCTCGACGGCGTACATCGGCGCCAGCGCGGAGACCATCCGCGGCTTCATCACCACCAAGATCGAGCAGGCCGTCTCCGCCATCGACGGCATCGACTACATCGAGAGCACCAGCACCGCCTCCTTCTCGCGGATCACCGTCCGCCTGCGGCTCAACCACGACAGCAACGACGCCCTCGCCGAGATCAGCGCCCGCCTCAACCAGGTGCGCAGCGAACTCCCGCCCGAGGCCGAATCGCCCGTCATCGAGATCCAGCGGGCCGATCGACCCTTCGCGACGTTCTACCTCTCCTTCACCAGCGAGGTGATGAACCTCACGCAGTTGACAGACTACCTCGCCCGCGAGGTGCAGCCCGAACTGGGCGTCATCGAGGGCGTGCAGCGAGTGGGCATCGAAGGCCCCCGCAACCTCGCCATGCGGCTCTGGCTCGATCCGGCCCGCATGAACGCCCTCAACGTCACCAGCGAGCAGGTCGACGCGGCCCTTCGTCGCAACAACTTCCTCTCCGCCGTGGGTCGCACCAAGGGCGAGGCGGTGCAGGTCGACCTGCTCGCCAACACCGACCTTCGCTCCGTGCCCGAGTTCGAGCAGCTCATCGTCCGCGAGGTCGAAGGCACCATCGTGCGGCTCAAGGACATCGCCCGCGTCGAACTCGGCAGCGAGGAGCCCACCGGCGAGGCCGGGCTCGACGGCAAGCCCGCCATCTACCTCTCGGTCTGGCCGCTCCCCAGGGCCAACGAGCTCGAGGTCGCCGCTCGGCTCCGAGACCGCATGGAGCGTCTGCGTCCCGCCCTGCCCGCCGGCGTCTCCATGCAGCTGGCCTACGACGGCACGTACTACATGGACAACGCCCTCAAGGAGATCACCAAGACGCTCGGCGAGACCATCGCGATCGTCGGTCTGGTCGTCTTCCTCTTCATGGGCTCCATCCGCTCCGTGCTCGTGCCCCTGGTGGCCATGCCCGTCTCGCTCGTGGGCGCGGCCGTCTTCATGCTGCTCATGGGCTTCTCGCTCAACCTGCTCACCATCCTCGCCATCGTGCTCGCCGTGGGCCTCGTCGTCGACGACGCCATCGTGATGGTCGAGAACGTCGAGCGGCACATCCGCGAAGGGCAGCCCAAGGTCAAGGCCGCCCTCATGGCGGCCCGCGAACTCTTCGCGCCCGTGGTCTCCATGACCATCACGCTCGCCGCCGTCTACGCGCCCATCGGCTTCCAGGGCGGACTCACCGGCGTGCTCTTCCGCGAGTTCGCCTTCACGCTCGCCGCGGCCGTCGTCGTCTCCGGCATCGTCGCCCTGACCCTCTCGCCGGTCATGAGCGCACGCCTCGTCGCCGCCTCCGGACACGAAGGGTGGCTCACCAGGTTCGTCAACCATCGGTTCGACGCCGTTCGTCGCCTCTATGGTCGCATGCTCGACTGGACCCTCGATCTTCGCTGGGTCTTCGCGCTCGCCGCCGTGCTCATCACCGCCGCCGCCGCGCCCCTCTACATGATGTCCTCCAAGGAACTCGCGCCCACCGAGGACGAGGGCGGGCTCTTCTTCGTCCTCTCCGCCCCGCCCGATGCCACGCTCGACTACACCAAGCACGCCGCCGCCGACCTCTCGAAGATCATGAAGCAGTTCCCCGAGACCCGCTTCGTCTGGCAGGTGCTCCAGACCAACAGCGGCTTTGGCGGCATGCAGGCGGTCGATTGGAAGTCACGCGACCGCTCGATGAGCGAGCTCCTCCCCGTCGCCTACGGCGCGATCTCGCAGATCCCGGGCTTGCAGGCCTTTCCCGTCCTCCCGCCCGCCCTCCCCGGCGCGGGCCAGTTCGACGTCGAGCTCGTCATCTCCGGCAGCGGCGACGAATCCGAAATGGCCGGCATCGCCGGGCGGCTCGTCGGCGCGGCCTTCGCCAGCGGCAAGTTCCTCTACGCCGACACCGATCTCAAGATCGATCTCCCCCAGGCACGCCTCGTCATCGACAAGGAGAAGATCGCCGATCTGGGCCTCGATCTCGCCTCCGTCGGACGCGAACTCGGCGTCATGCTCGCCGGCGGCTACGTCAATCGCTTCAACCTCGAGGGCCGCAGCTACAAGGTCATCCCGCAGGTCGGCGATGTCAGCCGCCTCACCCCCGACACGCTCCTCAACCTCAAGGTGCAGACGCGCGACGGCGGGCTTGTCTCCGTCTCGAGCTTCGTCACGATCCAGATGGAGACCGCGCCTCGCTCGCTCAATCGCTTCCAGCAGCGCAACAGCGTCAAGGTCTACGGCGGCGTCATGCCCGGCGTGACCAAGGAAGAGGGGCTTCGCACGCTGGAGACCGCCGCCAAGGACATCCTCCCGCCCGGCTACGCCCTTGATTACGCCGGCGAGAGCCGCCAACTCCGCACCGAGGGGTCCTCGCTCGCCGTCACGCTCGGCTTTGCCATCGGCCTCATCTACCTCGTGCTCGCCGCCCAGTTCGGCAGCTTCCGCGACCCGCTCATCGTCCTGCTCGGCAGCGTGCCCCTCGCCATCTCGGGCGCGCTCGTCTTCACCTTCCTGGGCTGGACCACCATCAACATCTACTCGCAGGTCGGCCTCATCACCCTCGTCGGACTGGTCGCCAAGAACGGCATCCTCATCGTGGAGTTCGCCAACCACCTGCAGGAACAGGGCCGCTCCAAGCTCGAGGCCGTTCGCGAGGCCTCCCTCACCCGCCTCAGGCCCATCCTGATGACCAGCGCGGCCACCGTCTTCGGCCACTTCCCGCTCGTGCTCGTCACCGGCGCCGGGGCGCAGGCCCGCAACAGCATCGGCATCGTGCTCGTCACCGGCATGTCCATCAGCACCCTCTTCACCCTGCTGGTGGTTCCCTCCATCTACATGCTCGTGGCCGCCACCCACAAGGCCGTGCCGCACCACGATGACGCCCACGCCTGAGCGATTCGCTCGCCGCCCCTACGCTGTTGCCCATGACGGCCACCGACGCCACCGAGGGACGCCTCCGCGAGTTCATCGCCTCGCGTCACGGGGCCATGCTCGACGATCTTCGCCACGCCGTGGACACGCCCACCGGCCCCGGCTCGGGCTCCGGACTCGATGACCTGCGCCGCTGGTTCCGCGAGCGGCTCGAACGCCTCGGCGCCACGTGCGAACTCGTGCCCGGCGAACCACGTGAACCTTGGACGGCCGGCGAGGCCGCTCCGGGCCCGGTCCCGCCGACCCTCGTGGCCCGCCGCGTGCTCGCAGGACCGTCGCTGCTCCTGGGCGGACATCTCGACACCGTCCACCGGGCCGACTCCCCGTTCCGCGCCCTTGCCGTCAGCCCTGACGGCCGCACCATCACCGGCCCCGGCTGCGTCGACATGAAGGGCGGCCTCGTCGTCGCCCTGCACGCGCTCGAGGCCCTCGAACACTGCGGCATCCGCCTCTCCTGGACCTTCCTCCTCAACAGCGATGAAGAGACCGGCTCCTTCCACTCCGCCGCCACGCTGGCCCGCGAGGCCGCCCGCGGCCACCTTGCCGGACTCGTCTTCGAGCCCGCCATGGCCGACGGGGGCCTGGCCATCTCCCGCCCCGGCAGCGGGCAGTTCATGATCGAGACCTTCGGCAAGGCCGGCCACGTCGGCCGCGACTTCGCCTCGTGCGTATCGGCCGTCACGGCGATCGCCAAGACGCTGGTGGCCGTGGGGGCGTGGTCGGATCCCGCCCGGGGCCTGATCGCCAGCGTGGGGCCGTTGCAGGGCGGGCAGGCGACCAATATCGTGCCCGATCACGCCGCCGCATGGGGGAACTTCCGCGTCGTTGACAACCACGCGGCGGCGGAAATCGCCTCGCGACTCGACGCCTTGGCCACCGACCCCTCCGCCATGCCGCGCGTGGCCGTCCGTCGCTGCTTCAACCGGCCCGCCAAGCCCTTGACGCCCGCCACCGAGCGGCTTGCCCTCGCCGCCCGCGAGGCGGCGGCGTCGCTGGGGCAGTCGCTCCCCTTCGGCGCCACCGGCGGCGTCTGCGACGGGAACAACCTGCAAGCCGCGGGATTGCCGACCATCGACACCTTGGGCGTCCGAGGCGGCGGCCTGCACACCACGAGCGAGTGGGTGGAGGCGGCGAGCCTGGTGGAGCGGGCGCAACTGGTGGCCGTGCTGATGGCCCGGTTGGGTCGCGGCGGCGTGGCCCTTGCATAATGTTGCGCCATGCGGGACACCGCCTTGCCGCGTATGGCGGGGCGGCCCCGATCCTTCCGTTGCAGGAACGCGTCCATGAGCACGCTCTCGCCGTCACCCGTCACGCCCGCACAGCCCGCCGCCACGACCGTGGGCGCGGGGCTTCACGCGAGCTCGACGGTGCGACGCGCCATCGACACGATCGTCGAGGAGATCGCGGCCCATTCGGCCAAGGTGACGGACGTGCGCGGGCCGTTGCCCGGGATGAAGGAGGACTACGAAGCCCTCATGGCCCGCGCGGCGGCGGTGCGGGGACGCGCCTTGCTGTACCCGTTCCTCGGCTCGGGCGTCGGCCACCGCGGCTTGGTGGAACTCGCCGACGGCAGCGTGAAGTGGGACATGATCTGCGGCATCGGCGTCAACTTCTTCGGCCACTCCGACGCCGACCTCGCCCGCGCCTCGCTCGAGGCCGGCCTCGATGACGTCAACAAGCACGGCAACCTCTCGAGCAACTTCGAGGCCTATGCCTTCGTCGAGACGCTGCTGAAGGAAGCCGCCCGCCACAGTCGCCTCAAGCACGGCTACGTCGCCACCAGCGGCGCGATGGCCAACGAGAACGCCCTCAAGGTGTGCATGCAGAAGACCGGCGGCACGCGAGTGCTGGCCTTCAAGGACTGCTTCATGGGCCGAAGCCTCACCATGCTCGCCGTGGGGGACAACCACGCCGGTCGCGAAGGCCTGCCGATCAACACGCACGTCGACTACATGCCCTTCTACGACCCCATCGCCGCCGAACGCATGGGCAAGACCCGGTACATCGACATGTGCCTCTGGCACCTCGACCAGTACGTGACGCGTTACCCCGGCCAGCACGCCTGCTTCATCTTCGAGTTGGTGCAGGGCGAGGGCGGCTTCAACGTCGGCGATCGCGACTACTTCAAGACGCTGATGGACTACTGCCGGTCGAAGCGAATCGCGATCTGGGACGACGAGATCCAGACCTTCGGCCGCCTGCCCCGCATGTTCGCCTACGAGCAGTTCGACCTGGGCGACTATGTCGACGTCTTCTGCGTCGGCAAGATGACGCAAGGCTGCGTCACGGCCTTCACCGAGGAGTACGCCCCCAAGGCCGGCCTGCTCTCGGGCACCTTCACCGGCGAGGGGTCGTCGTTCCGCATCGGCCGTCGCGTCATCGAGCGGCTGCGCGACGGCGACTTCTACGGCGAATCCGGCGCGTTCGCGAGGCACCACGCCCTCTTCCGCGAGCAAGCCAAGGCGCTCATCGCCAGGCACCCCGAGTGGTTCCCCGCCGTGCCCGCGGTGGGCGATCTGGTGGGGGGCATGGGCGGCATGATGCGGTTCACGCCCTACGGCGGCGACAAGGCCAAGATCCTGGCCGCGGCCAAGGCCTGCTTCGACGAAGGCGTCATCCTCTTCTACTGCGGCCACGGCCCGTACCACGTCCGCATGTTGCCGCCGATGCCGGTCATGCAGGAGTCCGACTGGCCCAGCATCTTCGCGTGCATCGAGCGTGGCATGTCGAAGGCGTGAGGCGGACGGCGGTCGATCGTCGATCCCTGCGGGACCAAAGAACACCCACACCAAGGGCCCAAAGGGCCCACGAACGTAGCCACGAGTGACCGAACCCGCAACGCGGGTGAGGGAACTCGTGGACACGCGCTCATTCGCGCACGGCCCCGGAGGGGCCGACGACCACGCCTCGCCCCTCGTCCGCCCCTCACGGGGCGGCGACGCGTGTCACGCGTCACGGCGGGTTCAACTCACCCGCTCCGCGGGTTCGTTTCACCCGCCGCTCCATTCGTTGGTCCCTGCGGGACCAAAGAACACCCGCACCAAGGGCCCAAAGGGCCGACGAACGTAGCCACGAGTGACCGAACCCGCAACGCGGGTGAGGGAACTCGTGGACACGCGCTCATTCG
>JBAXFU010000077.1:0-15758 GCA_037139735.1 Phycisphaerae bacterium | reverse complement strand
GGCCGCCGTCCTCGTCCACTCCCGCGGCCGCCCCAATGCCGCCGCCCCGGCCGCCGCCGCCGCCGCCACCGCCGCCGCCGAACGAACGCGGCTCCTTGGGACGCGCCTCGTTGACGACGATGCTGCGGCCGTCGACCTGCTGGCCGTTCATCTGCTCGACGGCGCGAGTGGCCTCGCCGTCATCGGCCATCTCCACGAAGCCGAAGCCGCGGGAGCGGCCGGTGTCGCGGTCCATGACGATGGAGGCCGAGGTGACGACGCCGTGAGCCTCGAAGAGGGCGCGGAGCGAGTTGTCGTCAGTGCTGAAGGGGAGATTGCCGACGTAAAGCTTCTTCATGAAACGTTCTGTCCTGCCCGAGCTTCCGAAACTGAATCGAACCAGAAACGCTGCCGAAACTCGGGCGTGAGATCGAGCGCTGGCCACACACAAGAAGGCAGACACGATTGCTGCCTCCCATACCTCATAACCATAGGCCTCATCTCGCGGGCAAGACCTCGCCTGAGAGAATTTCCGTTCGGGTCGCGGACGGGTCTCCCCACCACCGCTGCGCCCACAACGCCAGGTTGATCATCGGCCACGACAAGCGCCACAACTCGCCCGCCCGGGCCTCCACGGCGTGCAGCGCGGCCTCCGTGAAGACCTCCCGCATCCAGTCGACCGACAGCAACGCCTCCCTCGCATCGCCCACCCACTCGTGGAACGGCAGCGGGAAACTCGCCTTGGGCCGCGAGACCACCGACGGAAGCATCCGCGAGGCGAACGCCCTTCGAAGGCAGATCTTGGTGTCGACCACGCCCGCCTTGCCCCCCACGGGATGGAACTTGTGCTCCATCGCGAGCCCTTCGGCGAACGAGGCCACGCACAGGTCCGCAAAGGGCGTGCGGCCCTCGACACCCTCGAGCATCATCGCCGAGTCGAGACGCGCGAGCAGGCCCGACAGGTTCACCCGCCGCATGAAGCGAAGGTGCGGGTCGAGCGATGACAGGTTGTGCCGTTCGTCCGCCACGCGGTCGAACGCCTCGCGATACCACGCCGTCAGGTGCGAGTCCGCCTCGATGGCCTGGAACGCGTCGGGCTGGAGGATCGCCTCCTTCGCGGCAAGAGGCACCCACGCGGCATCCTCCAGCTGGAAGACGCCCGGATGCATGCTGCCCGAGGACCGTTCCCGTTCGAATCGCCACGCCGCGAGCATCGGCCCGAGATAGCCGCCAAAGAGCTCGTCCGCACCCTCGCCGCTCAGCGCCACGACGTCGCCCGCCGCGCGAAGCGTCCGGGCGACCTCGTTGATGGCGACCTCGTTGGGCGTCGAGAGCGGCAGGCCCTGCCGCATGATCATCTCCGGCCAGCGGTCGATGAACAACTCCCGCGTGACGTCAACGGCCGTGTGGCGACTGCCCAGCCACGACGCCATGGCGGCGGCGTGGGCGTGGTCCCCGTCCTGGTCGATCCCGCGTCCGGCCCCGGCGCAATAGGTTCGCAACTCGCCGCCCGCCTGCTCGGAGGCGAGCGAGGCGATGATCGAACTGTCGAGCCCGCCGCTGAGCAACGAGCACGTCCCGACGTCCGAACGAAGGTGGCGACGAAGAGAATCACGCACGACGGCGCCGACATCGGCAGGATCGCTCGGGGCGTCGGCGATGGGCAGCGGCACGGTGATGCGGCGGACGGCGATGGCGCCCTGACGCAGATCGCATTCCATCACCTCGCCCGGCTGCAGGCAGTGAACGCCCTCGAACATCGTCCGAGCGCCCAGCGTGGTCCGGATGGTCGTCAGGTAGGAACTGACGGTGACCAGATCGGGCCGAAGCGACGGGCGTGCCCCCGCGACCACCGCCGCATCGCTGGCGAACACGAGCTCCAGCCCGCCGTCCCGCTCGAGGAACGTGTAGTGCAGCGGCTTGATCCCCAGCGGATCGCGGGCCAGCGTCAGCGTCGACCCCGTGGCGTTGAGCCACGCCAAGGCGTACATCCCTCGGAGCCGGCTGAAGGCGGCAATGCCCCACTGCTTCAGCGCCGTCAGGATCGTGAGGGTGTCGCTCTCCGAATCGAGGACGTGGCCTCGGGCGGCAAGCTCTCGACGCAACTCGACGTCGTTGTAGAGCTCGCCGTTGTAGACGATCGTCCCCGCTCCCGGCCGCGTCATGGGCTGCGCTCCGGCATCGCCGGGCGCCACCACGCTCAGTCGCCGGTGCCCCAGCCGCACGTGGCCGAGATCGGCCAGCCCCGCGGCATCGGGACCTCGTCGGCGCATGCGCTCACGCAGCTCGAGGAAGTGCTCGAGAGGAAGGGCCGGCCTGCGACCGACGCCCACGGCGTTTCCAATGATTCCGCACACGATACGGACATCGGAACCCCGCTTGCGCGAGCATGATCCCGGAAGGGCTCGGGCCCTCCGCACACCGCACGGTTCGGGGGATCACCCCCGAGGAAGGCGACCCTTCACACCCAGACCTGCAGCACCAGGTGCTGCTCGGTGCCGAGCTTCCCGGCCCACGAGCCCACGGAACTGGTGACGAACTTCACCTCGTATTGAGGGTGCGCATCGAGCCACTCGTTGATCTGCTGGTCGAGGTAGCCCAGGCTGTCCTCGTTGAGCTTGGCGTGAAAGCTCTTCACGTGAATCGCGCCCGTGCCCGGCGAGTTCGGCGTCCGATTCCAGTCGTCCTCGTGACGGCGGCCGCCGAGTTTGCTCTCGAACGACCGGATTCGCGGCGGGGCGGGTTCCGCCGAGTCGCCCGCTCGCACGACCAAGGGCGGTCCGTCCGAAGGGCGTGAGTCGGGAGCGAACAATGGGATCGAGCTTCGCATGGATCGGGACTCCTTTCGGGAAGGCCACCGGTGCACGCGGCTCCGGCCGCGGCATGCACGAATCCGACGAACGCACGAAGGCGGGCGGAAGATCGCCCGTCGAACCCATCATACCTCGGGCGGCGCAACTTGCGCCGGAATTCCGCGCTGCCCGAAGATCCAGACCGACCCCGACGCGCTCCCCTCCCACCGGACCCACGGACGCCCTGCGAACGCGAGATCAACAATCAACGAACGACTCGAGGCCTCGACCACGCGTGCCGCCCCCTCCGCGACGCGCGACACCTCCCCCCTTCGGCCGGAAAGCGGTCCCTCGTAAGTGAGATAGACGCGGCGATGATCGCCGATCCGCTCAGCCTCGAAACCAGAGGCGTCGGGCACGAAGGCGGCCGTCCGGAAGGTGATGAGCGGACGCTCCGGGCCCGGATCGATCATCCAATCAAAGTGCCACGAACCGTCCGCGAGGACATGGCGCAGCAGCACGGTGGTCGTCTGGAACGCGGCGCTCATCGACCGACGAGCGTAGCGGGCGACGGTCGAAAAAAAGAGCCGCCCCCGGTGCGTGAACCGGGGGCGGCCAGCGTGTGACCTCGGCATTCAGCCATGCCGGGGATCGGGGGACTCAGCAGCCACCCTGCTGCCAGAACTGGAAGAAGGCCTCGATGTCGCCGCCGTCGATGCCGCCGTCGGCGTTGACGTCGCCGCAACCAGAGCCGGCTTCCCAATCGGCGAAGAAGGCGCCGACGTCACCGCCGTCGACGCCGCCGTCGCGGTTGTAGTCGGCCGGGCAGAAGCAGACGCAGTCGCCCGAGGCGATGATCGAGAGATCGGACGTGGTGACAAACCCGTCGCCGTCGACGTCGCCGTTGGCCCAGCCGCCGGCGCGATCGTTGCCGCCGCGGTAGGCGATGGCGATGGCCAGGTCGGTGGCGTCGCGGGAGCCGTCGAGGTTGACGTCGCCGATGGAGGTGCCGAGGATCTGTGTCACGAGCACGCAGATGTCCTTCTGGTCGACGATCAGGTCGCCGTTGATGTCGGCGGAGAGATCGAAGTAGACGGCCTCGTTGAGGTCGGACCAGTTGGCCTGACCATCGACGATCCGGGCGTTGGAGCGGAACTGGGCGTGGACGTAGTCGATGTCCTTGCCGTCGACGCGGCCATCCGCGCCGGTCGGGGCGTAGCCCTTGCGGGCGCCGACGGTCGATCCGGCGACGTCGCCGCGGGAATCGCCGGCCTCGTAGGCCTTGCCCGTGGCGATGATGGTGTTGAAGAAGTTGCCGCCAAAGGCCGTGTCGACGGCGGTGAAGCCCGCCACGCGATCGAGGCTCCCGTTGACGAGGAAGAGGCCGTCGGCGAAGTAGCGGACGTCCGAGCGGTCGAAGGTGCCGTTGCCGTCGAAGTCGCCCAGGACCTCGATGATGGCCTGCTCGCCCGCGCCCGCGCCGTAGATGCCGTCGGGAGCGTTCCAACGCGCGCCGCCGCTGCGCTGCGCGAAGGCCCGCACCATTTCGGTCACGTCGCCCGCGTCGCGAGCGCCGCTGCCGTTGAAGTCGCCGGCGATCTTGTTGCGGACGTTCAGGTCGCCGCCGTAGCTGACGGCGACGTTGGGGCTCGCCACCGAACCCTGACGAATGTAGTTCGAGCCGCCCGCCACGCCGTCGCTGTAGACCGAGCCGGTCTTGCGGGACGGGACCTTGCCGGCCGGCGCGTTGTTGAACGAAGTGTACTTCGCGTTCGTGTGAACGTTGTTGGCGAGCGTGTAGGCGACGACGCAGGTGTTCTTCGCCGAGTTGGGGAGCATCGTCACGTAGTCCGACTCGCTGTGCACGTTCGTAAGGGCCGACATCAGCAGGAACTGGTTGGCGGCGTACTCGCCGGGCATGCCCAGGTTGGCCGGATCGCTCGGCACGCTGGTCGTGTTGGCGACGCTGCGGG
This sequence comes from Phycisphaerae bacterium, assembly GCA_037139735.1. Lineage (GTDB taxonomy): Bacteria > Planctomycetota > Phycisphaerae > Phycisphaerales > UBA1924 > UBA2402. The sequence goes on along the minus strand of JBAXFU010000077.1, from coordinate 11,014 downwards.
TGATGTTGTTGACATACGCGGCGGCGAAGGGGTTGGCCATCGCCGGGGTGGTGCGGGGAGCCATGCCCGCCTCGGCGTTGGTTACGTCATACGCGCCGTTGCCGTTGAGATCGGTGAAGGGTTCGCCCGCGTCGCGGACGCCGTTGCAGTTGAGGTCGACGAAGGGATCGGAGGCGCCCACCCAGCCCTGGCCGCCGGTGCTCGCGGCGTTGGCGCGAGGATCGCCGATGGTCGCGAGGACGGCCTGGCCGCCGATGAGCCAGCCGTTGGCCCCGTTGTTGACGATGTTGGTGATGGTGGGACGGACGTAGCTCGTGCCGCCGTAGATGTCGTTCATGACGTCGGCGATCTCGAGGGCGTTGCCGGTCAGCCACGAGGCCGAACCGCTGCCCGTGACGCCGCGCTCGGTGCCGACGTAGCCGATGGCCAGACGCGTGTTGCGGAGGGCCGCCTCCATCGTGCCCGACGCGCTCTTGTTCGTCGGGATGTACTCGTTGCCCAACAGGCTCTCGTTGGTGGCGGAGGAGAAGCCGCCGATGTTGTCGCCCGCGCCGTAGGAGGGATCGACGCCGATGGCGTTGCAGAAGGCGTTGCGGGTGCCCGAGCCCGCGTCGCGGGTGACGACCATGAAGTTCTCGCCCGAAGCCGCGCGGCCGGTCGTGAAGAGGTGCTGCAATTGGGTCATGGTGACGCGCTGGATGCCCGAGCCGTAGTTGACGACCGGAGCGATGGGCGCGAAGGCCAGCTGCGTGTCGAAGATGGTGTTGGCGTCGGCCGAGCCGGGGTTCGCGGGGTTGAACAGGTTGCGGCCGTTGAGCCCCGCCAGCGTGTTCGAGAGGCCGCCGTTGCCGGCCGTGCCGAAGGGACGGGTGCCGGAGACCGCAGCGTTGGTGCCGTAGCCGGCCTGCGTCGGCTTGCGGTTCCACGCCGAGGAGCCGCCGGACTTCTGCGTCGCCAGCAGGGTCGACACGTCGAGCGGGGAGACGTCGATGCAGATGCTGCCGCCGCTGGAGGTGCCGGGGGCGGTGTAGGGCCGCGAGCGGCTCGTGGCCGGGTCGGCGGTCTGCGGCGCGCCGCCGGGGTTCGCCGAGTTGTAGAGGCCGGTGGAGTTGCTCGAGGTGACGTACAGCGTGCGGTTGAAGTAGGCCGCCGTGGCGTCGCCCGTCACCACGCCGGTGCGGTTGCCCAGGATGCCCGACGTGTTCTGGTCGTTGCCCGAGGCGCACCGGCCGCTGCCGAAGCGGGTCAGCTCGATGAACCCGTTGACCGAACCGGTCACGCGGTACTGCACGCCCATGAACTGGGTCGTGTTCGTCGCGGCCGAGGGGGCCAACTGCTGAATGCCCGTCAGCAGGTAGCCGGCCACGCCGTTGCCGTCGGCGTCGATGTAGTCGTTGGTCGACGCGTTCGACTTCACGTAGTTCTCGAGCAGCGAGGCGCCGCTCACGTTCACGAGGCCCGTCTGGGCCTGCGCCCAGCCGATGCATCCGCCGGCGCACGCCAGCACAGCCAAGACATTCACGTTCTTCATGGGATCTCTCCGATTCACGTTGCCTTCAACCCTGCCGGGCCTCCGACGCGGGGACCTCGGCCCGCCCTTCGCCGTCGCGGCACACGCCGCGACGGTCTCCATCCGTTCACAATTTCGAATCACTCGCCTCGATCGCCCGCCGCCGCCGACTCACTGACGCGTATCGACGTTCGTGCTCGGACCGCTCAGGCTCCAGAACTTGTCGCCCCACCGCTTCTTCTCGATCGTCTCGTCGATCGTCGAGGACTCCACGTGGCCGTCGACGAAGGCGAAGTTCGCCGTGCCGCCCTTCGACGTCTTCGCGCCAGGGTGATGACGCCCCACCGCGTTGAGCGTCGTGTTCGACGCCTCGTCGATGGCGCCGGCGGGGATGTCCTCCTCCGCCAGGATGTCCTCGACGTTCGGATAGCGGAAGCGGCCGGTGGTGATCATGTTCCGCGGCTCGGCGTAGACGTTGACGCCCGAAGACAGCCCCACGAAGGGCGTCACGGGGCGGTGGCTCTTGTACACGTTGGGCGTCGAGCTGCTCTGGATCGCCTCGTAGTTCTTCTTTGGATTGAACTCGGTGATCAGGATCGTGTTGCTCGCGAACTGGATGTCCGAGTCCTTCACGAACTGGTTCTTCCGCTCGCCCGCGGCATCGAAGAACTTGTTGCGGGGGAAGATCGCCGCGTTGCCCGTGAACGCGCACCGCTTCACCTGACGGTCGTTGGGCGTCACCGCGCCCTCGGTCCCGCCCAGGTCGTTCTGCTGGTTCGCCTCCCAGTCCTTGGCCATCGCCCCGGGATTGGTCGCCGGCGCCCCGCCGTTGAACATCGAGGGGCACTTGAAGGCATCTTCGCTCACCGATCCGTCGTTGAAGAGCGCGTACGACCAGTGGATGTACCCGGTGTTGGGATTGGGGTTGGTGATCTGCTGATCCTCCATCCGCCAGTTGAGGCCCGACTCGGTCTCGCCATAGACATAGTGGGCCGGGAAGAACTGCTTGCCGTTGATCAGGTAGGCAGAGATGCCCTGCACCACGGACCGCTGGCCGGCGGCGCACTTGACCTTCCGCCCAGCGTCGCGAGCCTTGCCCAGCGAGGGAAGAAGAATGCCGATCAGCAACGCGATGATCGCGATGACGACGAGAAGCTCGATGAGGGTGAAACCCTGTCGGGCCGGACGAGACGAGAGGGAACGGTGGTGGTTCATGTGATTCACGCGTCGAACGCCGTCCTGCAACCGACCCGGCGTTCACGCAACGCCATGCCAGTCCAGAATGCGACGGTGAATGATGACCGGAGAGTGCTTGGGCTCGGTCATCGCCGCGCCAAGCTTGCGCAAAGCCCGAACCCTCGCCCCTTCCTCCCTCTGGAGGATGCCCGGCGGCCTGCATGGGGCCCGATGCGAATTCCCGCCACCATTGAATCCGCTTTTATTCCTGTGACGAATCAGCAGCAACGGTCGGTCTGGAACCCGCGAAAGAGTCTCGAGGAACGGATCGGCCCCCGCCGCATCGCCCCTGGAAGGTCCCGGGGCGGCGTGTCAGGAGGCGGGCCTCTTTGTGAAGCTTTGGAGAATTGCTCGATGAAGATCGAAAATGTGATCGCATGCACCCTCGCCCTCGTGGCCGGCACGGCCTCCGTCGCCGTCGCTCAATGCCAGGCGGCCACGACCCAACCCGTCGCCGCGGCGGGCCTGATGGCCGGCGACATCGTCGACACGGCCGTCGGCGCCGGCAACTTCAAGACCCTCGCCGCCGCCCTGCAGGCCGCCGGCCTGGTCGACACGCTGAAGGGCAAGGGTCCCTTCACCGTCTTCGCTCCCACCGACGAGGCGTTCGCCAAGCTCCCGGCGGGCACGCTCGAGACGCTCCTCAAGCCGGAGAACAAGAAGAAGCTCGCTTCGATCCTGACCTACCACGTCATTGCCGGCGAAGTCGCCGCCAAGGACGTCGCCACCGGCGCGGCCGCGACCGTCAACGGTCAGCGCGTCGACCTGGTCGCCAAGGACGGCGCCGTCACCGTCGACGGCGCGAAGGTCACCAAGGCCGACATCAAGTGCAGCAACGGCGTGATCCACGTGATCGACTCGGTCATCCTCCCCGCCGACAAGGACATCGTCGAGACGGCGGTCGCCGCCGGCAAGTTCAAGACCCTCGCCATGCTCCTCGACAAGGCAGACCTCGTCGGCGCGCTCAAGGGTGACGGACCCTTCACGGTCTTCGCCCCCACCGACGACGCCTTCGCCAAGCTCCCCAAGGAGACCGTCGAATCGCTCCTCAAGTCGGAGAACAAGGCCCAGCTGCAGTCGGTCCTGAAGTTCCACGTCCTCTCCGGCCGCGTCTTCTCCGACGCCGCCGCCAAGGGCGCGTCGGTCGCCACCCTCCAGGGCGCGAAGGTGACCACCAAGGCCAAGGACGGCGGCGTGTTCGTCGAGAACGCCAAGGTCCTCAACGCCGACATCGAGACCTCCAACGGCGTCATCCACGTGATCGACACCGTCATCCTGCCGCCCGCGGGCAAGTGATCGAACGTCCGCTTCCTGCTTCGCCGCCCGGCGCCCTTCCAGGCGCCGGGCGGCATTTCCGGTCCTGTTGAGTTTCCGCATGGCCTCCTTCGCCGGCAAGCCCTCGAGACGTTCCACGCGACGCCAGCCGCGTCGGAGTTGCCGCACCATCGCCTCCTCCGCCCGCGAGGACGCCAAGGTCTCGCTCGACGCACGGCCCAAGAAGACCCCGGCCGCGACCACGCCCCCGCCCCGCGTGACCGCGGCGATCTATGATGGTGTTTCCGGCGTCGCGGCCTCGTCGCAACTCGCGACGAAGCGTTGCCGGTGCGGCGGTTCGTTCGGGGACATGACCATTTCGGCGGAACAACTTCTCCATCGGGTCAGCGCGGGCGATGCGAACGCCGTGCAGGAGTGCATCGCCCGCTTCGGCGGGCTCGTGTGGGCGTTGGCTCGACGATCGGGGCTTCCCGAGTCGGAACTCGACGACGCCGTTCACGACATCTTCACCGAGTTGTGGCACAACGGCCACAAGTACGACCCCGGCATCGCCTCCGAAGCCGCATTCGTGGCCATCATCGCCCGTCGCCGCCTGATCGATCGTCGCCGACGCATCTCCCGCCGCCCGACCTCCTCCGAACTGACGGAGTTCAACGGCGGTGCGGCGTCGGGACCGACCCCGGGCGCCCGGCCCGAACTCGTCGAGGAAGCCGCCACCGCCGCCCGCGCCCTCGAGTCGCTCAGCGCCGAGCAGCAACGTGTCCTCCGACTCTCGGTCTACGAAGGCCTGTCGCACGAACTCATCTCGCGAGCCACCGGACTCCCGCTGGGCACCGTCAAGACCCACGCTCGCCGCGGACTGATGCGCCTGCGCGAGATGCTCGGCGCGCCCCAGAACTCGCCCACGTCGCAAGGAGGCGCCTCATGAGCGCGGCACCCTCCTTCGACGATCGCACCCTCGACCTGCTGGCACAGGACGCCACCGAGGGTCTCGAGGCCACTCAACTCGCCGAACTCGAGGCGATCTCGCCCGAGGGAGACCTCGAGGAACTCCGTCGCCGCGCTCGACTCGAACTCGCGGCCGCGTCGCTGCACCTCGCGTTGCTGCCCGCCGATGCCGCGTCCCGACTCCCCGCACCGCTCGAGCAGCGACTCCGCGAAGCCGGTCGTCGCTTTGCCAAGGAACGCTCGGGGATCATCGCTCGCATCGGCCCCTCGCCGGCCTCGACGCTTCCCGCCGTCTCCCGTCCCTCCGTCCTTGGATGGGTGCCGTGGGCCGTCGCCGCATGCTTCGCGGTCGTCGCTGCTTGGTCGTACTTGCGTCCTTCCCTCGGCCCGGCTCCCAGTCCCTCGCCCGTCCCGTTCGCATCGGCGACCCAGACCCCGGCCTCGGTGCGCCAAGCCGCCGACCTGATCGAGGTGGCCTGGACCCCGTGGGACAACCCCCAAGTCGCCGGCGTCCAGGGCGACGTCCGGTGGAGCGAGTCGCTTCAACGCGGCATCATGCGGTTCCGTGGGCTTCCCGCCAACGATCCCGCCTCGACCCAGTATCAACTCTGGATCATCGACGAACGCGGCATGGGCCAACGCATCAGCGGAGCCGTCTTCAACGCCTCGAACTCCGGCGAGATCGAAGTGCCGGTCGAACCCTTGATCCCCGTCCGCAACGCCGCCGCCTTCGCCGTGACCGTCGAGCGACCAGGTGGCACCTGGGTCTCCGACATGAGCCGCCGTGTCGTGATCGCTTCGCGACGCTGAGCCCGCACGCATGCCGCACCGGGGCCAACTGGCTCGGCTGGCTCGGCTGGCTCAGTTGGCCCTGACCACCACCACCGGCCCGCGAGCCGTGGATGGATCAACCTCTCGACCACCCTGTCGCATGATCGCCATCCCCTTGGCGACCAGCCGCCTCGCGGCACGCCTCGACCACTCCCGCCATTCATCGGCGTCAGCCCCCGCGGCATTCGCCAACGCTGCTCCGACCTCCTCGGGGTCGACGCCTCGACGCCCTTCGGGACCGAGCAATCGCTCGAGGATCGCGCCTTCGAGGCGTTCATCCTCGCGGCGGATGCCGCGACGACGACAGGCGTCCCCGCAGTACCGAACCTGCTCCCACGAACGCTCCCACTTCTTCCGCCAGTGAATCGCGCGGCCACACGAGACGCACGTCTTGACCTCGTCACGGCCCGCACCCCCGCTCACGCGTCGGCCCGTCCGGCAAGGCGCAGAAGGATCACGTCCAGACCGTGGTCGAACGCCCCGCGAGTCATCACCTCGTCGGCGCCGGCGTCGCGGGCTTGCTGCAGCAGGTCCCGCCTCACGTGGGGCCCGAACGCGACAATGCGGATGGCCCGCTCGGCGGGCGTGGCTCGCGGGTCGCGGAGCCGTCGAATCAACTCGATCGCGTCGGCTTCCTTGTCGAGGTCGACCACCATGCCGCAGACCTCACAGTCGGCGAGCCGAGCCTCGAGCATGCCCAGGTCGCGAGCGGGTCGCGCGGGGACGTCCAACGCGTCGGCCACGCCCTTGATGCGGGTGGCCCAGATGAGGTCCGCGGCGGCGAACAGGATCATCGCGCCTCCCGGCGACGCGGGCGTCGAACTCGAGTGATTCCTGCAAGGCGGGTCATCGGTTCGAGGGTAGACGTCGCACCGCGACGACCGGCCGTCCGTAGGATCGTCCATGACGACCGCCCTCCACAACTCGGCACGAGCCGCATCCTTCGCCCTTCTGGCCACCTCCATCGCCGTGGTCGCGGCGTGCTCCGAATCCGCTCCGCCTTCGCCGCCCGCCACGACCGCGCCAACGGCGGCCCCGGCCTCGCCCGCGGCGCAACGGCCGCAACCCGCGCCCCCGCCATCCGCCCCCGCGACCGGGCCCGCCAAGGAGTCGACTGCGACATCGCCCGCCCCCGCCGGCGACCCGGGCACATCCCTGACCGTGATGGGCGTGCGCTTCCCGCTGCCTGCAGGGTTCAGGCAGGTGCCCCCGGCGAATCAGATGCGACTGGCGGAAGTCGAGGTGGCCGATGCGCCGGGCGATGCCGCCAAGGCGTTGACGATCGCCTTCTCGACGGCCGGCGGCACGGTCAAGGCGAACCTTGATCGATGGGCGGGCCAAATGCTGGATGCCTCGGGGGCCCCCGCGAAGGCGACGATCACGCCTCGGGAGACCGACGGGGTGAAGTGGACCGACATCGAGGCGGCCGGGACGTTCGTGGGCATGGGGCAGGGGCCGGCCAAGCCCGAATGGATGCTGCGGGGGGCCGTGATCGAGTTGCCCAAGGGCCTGCTGTTCGTCAGGATGACGGGCCCAGCGGCGTCGATGAAGGCCCACGGCTCCGGCTTCGAGGCGATGATGACGGGCATGGTCGCCCCCCGGTGATCCCTCGAGCCGCGACACCCCCTTCCAGGAATCGAACGAGCCGGACCGCGGGCGACCGGATGCTCACGTGGGGGTGCTTGTCCGGGGGCGGGGCGGCTCCTATGCTTTCCGCCCACCAGAGCACATCAGAGGACTCAGGACGACATGGCACTTCTTGCTGAACACCGTTTGCAGATCACCTCGACGCACCAGCGGCACACCAAGGACACCGGTTCGATCGAGGTCCAGGTGGCCATGCTGACGGCCGAGATCAATGCCGTGTCGGAGCACCTCCAGTCGCACGACAAGGACCACCACTCCCGCCGCGGCCTCTTGGGCAAGGTCGGCCGCCGCAACCGGCTGCTCAAGTATCTGGCGCGGACCGATCCGGCTCGATACCAGGGCCTGATCGCGAAGCTGGGCCTCCGCAAGTGAATGAAGCATGATCCGGCCCGAGGACCCGCAGGTCCTCGGGCCGCTTTGTTTGGGTTTGATTTGTTTTGGTTGGATTGGTCGACGTACGAACCTCCCCTCGTCGACTGGGACGAAGAAGGGCACCAGGCACGACGCAGCCGCCTCTGGAAGTCTGCTGCGACCTGCCCTTTGCCTTTGTCGTTCCCTTCGACGAGGGTTGCCAGCGGAGCCGCGGCGCACGACCTGTGTCCCTGACCCGGGCACCGGACGATGAATCAGGTGGAGGCGACTCTCCCGGATTCGGCGCGGCGGCTTCCTCGACCCGGGCGTAAAGGTTCCCTCGCAACGGCAGGCCCGGCGACGGGCCGCGGATTGGGTACTCAAGAAGGGCAGGCAAGGAAAGCACATCATGGCAAAACTGATTTCTCTCGCGGAGAGCGTGGTGAGGGTCCAGACCGAAGTCGGCGGCCGGACGCTGATGCTCGAGACTGGCGTGATCGGCAAGCAGGCGGGCGGCGCGGTAATGGCGCATTACGCCGGCACCTCGGTGCTCGCGACGGTGGTGCGAGCCAAGCCCCGCGAAGGCATCGACTTCTTCCCGCTGACGGTCGACTACCGCGAGAAGACGAGCGCGGCGGGCAAGTTCCCGGGCGGCTTCAAGAAGCGTGAAGGTCCTCCGTCGGAGAAGGAAATCCTGACGATGCGGATGATCGATCGTCCGATTCGTCCCCTCTTCCCCGACGGCTTCCTCGACGAGGTGCTCATTCAGGTCATGGTGATGAGCCACGACGGCGAGAACGACGCCGACGTGCTGGCAGCCACGGCCGCCTCCGCCGCTCTCGCGATCAGCGACATCCCCTTCGAGGGCCCCACCGCCACGGTGCGCGTGGCCCGCATCCATACCGACGACGGGGCCCAGTTCGTCGTCAACCCCACCGTCTCGCAGCTTGACTACAGCGACCTCGACATCGTCGTCGCGGGTCACGCCGACGGCCTGAACATGATCGAGGTCGGCGCCGCCGAGGTGCCCGATGCCGACGTGCTCGCGGGCCTCGAGTTCGGCTACGGCGAGATCAAGAAGGTGCTTTCGCTCATCAGCGAGTTCGCCGCCAAGGCCGCCAAGCCCAAGGTCGCGGGCGAACTGCACCTCCCCGCGCCGGAGATCACCGCCAAGGTCGCGCAGCTCTGCGACGCCGACCTCGTCAAGGCCCGTCAGATCAAGGGCAAGAAGGAACGCAGCGAGGCGGTCGACGCCATCCGCTCCCGTCTGCTCGACGGCCACTTCCAGCTCAACTCCGCCGGCACCTACGGCGACTACGCCGCCAGCCTCAAGAACCGCACGCAGGCCAAGGAGGCCTTCAAGCGGCTCGAGGAGAAGGTCACCCGCCGCCTGATCGTCAAGGACCGCATCCGCGCCGACGGCCGCGGCGCCACCGAGATCCGCCCCATCGGCGGCGCGGTGGGCATCTTCGCCCGCACGCACGGTTCGTCCCTCTTCCAACGAGGCGAGACGCAGAGCCTCGTCAGCGTCACGCTGGGCACCGGCAAGGACGAGCAGATCGTCGACGGCTTGCTCCCCGAGTACAGCAAGAAGTTCACCCTCCACTACAACTTCCCGCCCTTCTCGACGGGCGAAGTGAAGCGGATCACGTCCCCCGGACGCCGCGAGATCGGCCACGGCGCGCTCGCCGAGCGTTCGCTGCTGGCGATCATCCCCAGCCCCGAGACCTTCCCCTACACCATCCGCGTCGTCAGCGACATCACCGAGAGCAACGGCTCCTCGTCGATGGCCAGCGTCTGCGGCGGCTGCCTCGCCCTCATGGACGCCGGCGTGCCCATCCGCGGCACCTGCGCCGGCATCTCCGTTGGTCGCTTCGCCGATGACAACGACCAGAACGAACTCTTCGTCACCGACATCATCGGCGAGGAGGACTTCTTCGGCGACATGGACTTCAAGGTCTCCGGCACCCGCGAGGGCATCACCGGCATCCAGCTCGACCTCAAGACCCGCGGGCTGAACCTCTCGCAGATCGAGAAGATCTTCGTGCAGGCCAAGCATGGACGCCTCGAGATCATCGAGGTGATGGAGCAGATCATCGCCGCCCCGCGCGCCGAGATCAGCCCCCTCGCGCCGCGACTGGTCACCATCAACATCGACCCGGAGAAGATCGGCAAGCTGATCGGCCCGGGCGGCAAGATGATCCGCGGCCTGCAGGACAAGTACGGCGTCACCATCGACGTCGAGGACGACGGCACCGTCCAGATCGCCGCCACCAACGCCGATTCGCTCAACGCCGCCAAGTCCGAGATCGAGGCGCTCTGCGAGGAGGTCAAGGTCGGCCAGATCTACAGCGGCAAGGTCGTCAGCATGAAGGACTTCGGCGCCTTCATCGAACTGGCCCCCGGCACCGACGGCATGTGCCATATCTCCGAGTTGGCCGACGGCTACGTCAAGAGCGTCGCCGACGTGGTCAAGCTCGGTGACGTGGTGAAGGTCAAGGTCATCAACGTCGACGACCAGGGCCGCATCAAGCTCAGCCGCAAGGCCGTGATCCGCGACGAGCAGGCCCCCAAGCCCTCGGGTCAGCCCGCCTGACCGCGACCCGCGAATCATCCCCGAACCGGGGCATCATCAGCACCATCGACAGGGGCCCGCGTTCCGACGCGGGCCCCTTTTCCTTGGAAGCATTCCGGGGAAGCACCTGCCATCCTCCGGTTTCCGCCCCAAGCGTGCGAAAATCCCTTGACCGAACCTTGCATGCTCTGGTAACCTGTTCTTCGAGATCACCGCCCGCGCCTCCCGGCGCGAGCGGCGTCGGCAGTTCGTACGCGTTCGTGTGTCTCGATCGGTCGCAATGACCGGTCGACAGCGTTCGGGCTTCCGGCGAGTGTCGTCAGCGTGGCGGGCGAGAAGAGAGGGACCAGGAGGTCCGCATGAGCGACCAAGGGCACGGTGTGCTCGAAGGTATCGAGGGGACGGTGCGGTGGTTCGATCCTCGCAAGGGATACGGGTTCATCATCGGACCCGACGGACAAGACATCTTCACCCACTTCAGCGTCATCATGGGCGAGGGCTTCAAGGCCCTCAAGGATGGCAGCACGGTCACCTACGACGCCGTCAAGGGTGACAAGGGCTGGAAGGCCACCAAGGTGGAGCGCGTCGAGGTGGTCGAGGTCACCGAGACCGTTCGCAAGACCTACGCCCGAACGCCTCGG
>JBAXFU010000076.1:0-15960 GCA_037139735.1 Phycisphaerae bacterium | reverse complement strand
GCCCGCGCGGTCGAGGGCGTCGAGTGGGCCACGCCGCTGTACGTGGGGACGCTGCAGGCCCGGTTGCCGGGGGGCGGCTATCAGGCCACGCTGGTCATCGGCGTCGATGACGCCAGTCTGATCGGGCTGCCTTCGGGGCTTCGCGAGTGCGTGCCTCACGACTTGCGACGCGCCGAGGGGGTGTTCGTCGACACCATCGCCTCGCGGTCGACGCTCGCGGTGCCCGTGGGTCAGGCGCAACTCCCCTTCGGTTCGCACAAGGTCGTCTACGGCGGGCCGACACGTCCCTTGGCCATCGGCGACGAACTCGCGATCAACGATCATCGCCTCATCGTGCAGGGGTTCGTCGAGCTCGGGCCGCGGTTCATCTCGCGTCCGGTGCTGTACACCACGTACTCGCGGGCGTCGTACATCAGCCCTCGCACGCGGCTGGTCCTCTCGTACGTGCTGGTCAAGGCCTCGCCGGGCGTCGATCCGGCGGAACTGGCCGCTCGCATCGAGGCCAGGACGGACCTCAAGGCCCGCACGGCGGCGGAGTTCAAGACCGACACGTACTGGTATTACTTCCTGCTCACCGGCGTGGTCAGCCGCATCGTCTTCATGATCTCGACGGCGGTGGTGGTGGGGCTGTCGGTCAGTTCGCTGCTCTTCTACCTGTTCACGGCCGAGAACGCGAAGTACTACGTGACGCTGATGGCGCTGGGGTGCCGCGGGCGGACGCTGGTGGGCATGGTGCTCGCGCAGGCGGCCGTGAGCACGATCACGGGATTCGGGCTGGGCGTGGGCGCCTCGGCCCTCCTGGGTCGCATCGTGTCGACGCAGACCATGCCGTACCTGCTGACCTGGCGGGTGCTGGCGGCGGCCTCGGTGGCGCTGGTCCTCGTGGGACTGGTGGCGAGCACCCTGAGTCTCCGCCGCCTGTTGCGGCTGGAGCCGGCGATGGTCTTCAAGTGAGTCCGGGCGGGCACCCCGCGCCGGGGGTGCGGTGCCGCTCCATGCCGCGGCCGGTCATCCCCCGGGGCGACTTCACCCGATACCCTTGCACACCATGCGGTACGCGATGATCATGGCCGGCGGGGCGGGGACACGGTTGTGGCCCCTCTCGCGGCGCGACAGGCCAAAGCAGCTGCTGCGATTCATCACGCGCCCGGGTGACGATCAGGAGCGGTCGCTGCTCGAACTCGCCTCGCAGCGGCTTGACGGGCTCATCGATCCCGATCGCCGCTACGTCTGCACCGCCGAGTCGTACCGCCAGCCCATCCGCGAACTGCTGCCCGAGATGAAGGACGCCCAGATTCTCGGCGAGCCCGCGGCACGCGACACCGTCAACGCCGTGGGTCTGGCGGCGGCCGTCCTGGCCAAGCAGGACAAGGACGCGATCTTCGCGGTGCTGACCTCCGACCACGTCATCGAACCCGCCGCGGAGTTCCGGGCCCGAATGGACCTGGGCTTCCGGCTGGTCGAGAACGACGACCGCCGCTTCGTGACCTTCGCCATCAAGCCGACCTTCCCGGCCACTGGCTTCGGCTACGTCGAACGCGGGACGCCCGTCCGCGACGCGAAGGCCTCGGGCAAGGGCGGCGTCGACGGCACGAAGGACCACGCGTACCAGGTGGCGAGGTTCGTCGAGAAGCCGGACCGTCCGCGGGCCGAGGTGTACGTCCAGAGCGGCGACTTCTTCTGGAACGCCGGGATGTTCGTGTGGAAGGCGACGACCTTCCTCGAGGCCTTGGAGCGGTTCAAGCCCGAGAGCCATGCCGGGCTGATGAAGATCCAGGCGGCCTGGGGCACTCGCAAGGCCAAGGCGGTACTGGACGAGGTCTACCCGACGCTGCCGAAGATCAGCGTCGATTACGCCATCATGGAGCCGGCCGCGAAGGCCGCCGCCGCGGGCGACAAGAGCCGCTTCCAGGTGTGCATGGTGCAGATGGACCTCACGTGGATCGACGTGGGGAGCTGGCCGAGCTTCGCCCAGACGGTGCCGGCGGACAAGGCGGGCAATCGTGCGGCGGGAGCCGGCACGGTGGTCTCGCACGCGAGCCGCAACACGCTGACGTACGCGAGCAAGGGACACACGGTCGCGCTGCTGGGGGTCGAGGACCTGGTGGTGGTGCAGACGCCGGATGCGACGTTGGTGATGCCGCGGGCGAGGGCCGAGGAGCTCAAGGCGCTGCACGGCCTGCTCGACGAGCGACTGACGTGATGTCGACCTCGCCCGTTCGATACCTCTGCGTCGACCTTGGCGACAAGCGCACGGGCCTGGCGGTCTCCGACAGCGTGACGCGACTGGTCACGCCGCTGGAGGTGCTGGAGGTGCCGGTGTCGCACGAGGGTGGCGAGGCGTTGATCCGCGCCATCGTGACGGCGGCTCGCGAACTGGTGGGCGAACGAGGGCGGCTCGAGGTGGTGGTGGGGCTGCCTTTGGTGCAGGAAGGCAAGGAAGGCCCGCGAGCCAAGCAGGTGCGGGCGTTCGCGGAGCGAGTACGTGCCGCGTTGGGCTGCCCGCTGCACTTCCAGGACGAAACGCTCACGAGCGTCGAGGCGGATTGGTCGATGGCCAGGTCGGGCATGACGCGGGGCGAGAAGAAGGCGCGTCGCGATGCGCTGGCCGCGGCGGTGATCCTGCGTGATTTTCTGGCCCAGTCGCGAAGCGAAGACGAGGCGTAGACGACACGGCGTCTCAGCGAGCTTTCGTCACGGCGGCCTCACGCAGAATCTTCTCCCACGGGGCAAGATCCTTGGCGATGCAGTCGAGCAGGCGGCGAGCCATCGGCGGCGGCGGCTTGCCCTGCTCCCAGGCCTGGATCGTCTTCACGTTCGCGCCCACGAGCTTGGCGAAGACGGGCTGGCTCGCCTTGAGACGCGCGCGCAGGGCGCGAACCTGGGACGGGGTCCAAGGGCGGGGATCGAGGTCGAGTTCGACCGTGCGCATGGTGAATCGATCCGCGAGTCGTTCGCCCGTGGCCAAGGCGTCTCGCAAGCCGGTCAGGCCGCGGATGATCTCGTCACCAGTGTTTCTGATCGGAGGGCGTTTCCTCGGGGTCGGTGGCATGGCATCATCTCCTGCGAGGCGAATCGAGAAAGTCCTGAATCTCCCGGATGAGTCGGCGAATGACGCCCTTCTGGGCCGTCGAGATCGTGTCCATCCGTGCCTTGTCGTGCGCGTAGACGAGCGCCACAAGTCCGTTGGCGGCGAAGGAGACGTAGTAGACCCGGGCTGCGCCCCGCTTGCCCGTGCTCCACGCGACCGGCGCGAAGCGGAGCTTTCGAAGGCCTCCGGTGCCGGAGATCACCGGCGGGCGTTCCGGCCACGCCATGATCGCGACCTCGAGTGCCGCCAGATCGTCGATGTCGTCGAGTCCCAGCCGCTTCCACGAGGGCGGAAAAGGATCCAACTGCACAAACCGAAGCCAGTCCTTCGGATCGCAGAGGTCTCTCGGGTACGTGAGCGTTCGTCGGCATCGTTCGGGCTCTCTCCCCATCGCGATCTCCATGCCTTTCGTCCGGAGCGTTCGCGGGTTCCAATGCTATCCTTGAAAATGGGATAGAACGTCCACGGCGCTGGTGGGAGGATTCTCGGCACCGAACGCGGGTCGAGCGTCAGGATCGGGGTTGTTGCGTGCCGAGCGACGGCCGCCCTGTCGGGGTTGATTCGCAATGGTGCGCATGTCCGGGTGTGGCGGCGAAGCTTCGCAACCCCCGGCTCAGGCAGGGAACCGCTTTGCGGCAGCGCCTCAGCAGGCCGCCGCTCGCCTGCGATCACTTGGCCATGGGCTCGACGACGACATCCCAGTCCGAGCCGGGTTCGGTCGCGGCGAAGTCCTTGGGGTCGATGGGGGCGTTGAGCTTCACGTTGGCGAGGCGCACGACGGTGACGTTGCCGCTCTTGGGGGCCACGGTGCGGGCCATGCGGGGCAGGAGCCGCTGGTCACCTTCGGAGGCGTCGCCCAACTTGTACCACAGGCGGATCTCCTCGAACTTCTCCGCTTCGGGGGTGCCGGCCTTGGGCACCAGGCGCAGCTGGTGCGAGCCGGTCACGAACGTGCGGAGCTGGGCGGTGTCCTGCTCGTCCTGACCTTCGACGCCGTCGGCGTCGGGCAGGAGCGTGGCGTCGAAGCGTTGCAGGATGTCGGCCTTCCGCTGGCCGATGGGCAGCGGCAGGGGGCCCTCGCCGATGCGCAAGGGGTCGGCGGTGCTGCCGGCCTCCGCCACCTCGCGCTTGATGATCTGCTTGTGCCGGGGCGTCACCTCCAGAAGCCAGCGGCCGTCGAAGACGAAGAGTTGCTCGTCGTCGTCGCGGCGATCCCCCATTTGGAGGGAAGTGAAGCGGACGGAGAAGCGGCGGGCGCGGGGTTGCTTGGTGCGGTCGTCTTCAAAGAAGACCTTGCCGCGGCGGATCTGGCGGTCGTCGGTGACGCCGTCCACCTTGTCGTAGCGGATGTCGGCGGTGAGGGTCTTGAGGCCTTGATCGGCCTGCTCAAGGGCGTCGAGCAGGGCCGGCGCATCGGCGAAGGCTGGCTGGGCCTTGGGGGCCGGTTGCAGCAGGGAGAAGAAGATTCCAAGGAGGCAGGCGACCATGGCGACAGGTTAGACGCCGCGAAGGGCGGGGCGTTCCGGGTGTCGCCGCCGCCAGCGGGAGGGCCATCCCCGCGGCGGGGATCGGCTGCGTGATCGTCACGACGGTACAACCCACAGAAACGGCACGCGCCTCCCGATCGTCACCGTCGTCACGGCCTGCCAAATCGGCACGGCACCCGAACGGGAGCTACCTTTCGGACGCCGAACCCGAGTCGGTCAGGGGATTTGCATGACACGCCGATCGGCACGGCATGTGCTGCCGATAGCTTCGTGCGGGTCCGAGGTTTCCACGGCGAAGGGATTGTGAAGATCCTCGGCGTCCTTGGGGCGTATGGACCTGCAGGCGAACCGATAGATAGGGTCCGGCGGAAGAGTCGCCCCGGACCGACGCACCCCGAAGGGGAGTACAGGCATGTTTGAACGCTTCACCGATCGCGCCCGCAAGGTCATGGCCCTGGCGAACCAGGAGGCCCAGCGGCTGAACCACGAATACATCGGGACCGAGCACATTCTGCTCGGCCTCGTGAAGGAGGGTTCGGGCGTGGGGGCCAACGTGCTCCGCAACCTCGACGTCGACCTTCGTCGCGTGCGTCTCGAGGTCGAGAAGCTGGTCAAGGCCGGCCCCGAGATGGTGACGATGGGCAAGCTGCCCCAGACGCCCCGCGCCAAGAAGGTGATCGAATACGCCATCGAGGAGGCGAGGAACCTCAACCACAACTACGTGGGCACCGAGCACCTGCTGCTGGGCCTGCTCCGCGAGCACGACGGCGTGGCCGCCCAGGTGCTGATGAACCTGGGCCTCAAGCTCGAGGAGGTCCGCGAGGAGGTGCTCAACCTTCTGGGTGCGGGCAACGACAACGCCGAGGGGCAGTCGGGCGGGCCCGCGGGCGCGGCCGGCGGCGGCGGCGAGCCGGGCGGCTCGGGCGCGTCGTCTGGGGGCATCCCCGGCGTCGGCGCGGCGGGCAAGGGCAAGAGCAAGACGCCGGCCCTCGACTCCTTCGGCCGCGACCTGACCGAGCTGGCCCGCGAAGGGCAGCTTGATCCGGTGATCGGCCGCACGATCGAGATCGAGCGCGTGGTGCAGGTGCTGTGCCGCCGCACGAAGAACAACCCGGTGCTGCTGGGCGAGGCGGGCGTGGGCAAGACCGCGATCGTCGAGGGGCTGGCGCAGCGGATCATCAGCGGCGACGTGCCGGAGATCCTGCACGAGAAGCGGCTGGTGGTGCTCGACCTCGCGATGATGGTCGCGGGCACGAAGTACCGCGGCCAGTTCGAGGAGCGGATCAAGGCGGTGATGAACGAGGTTCGTCGCGCCAAGAACGTGATGCTCTTCATCGACGAGTTGCACACGCTGGTGGGCGCGGGCGGCGCGGAGGGCGCGATCGACGCGTCCAACGTGCTCAAGCCGGCCCTGGCACGCGGCGAGATCCAGTGCATCGGCGCGACGACCTTCGACGAGTACCGCAAGTACATCGAGAAGGACGCGGCGCTCGCGCGTCGCTTCCAGGCGATCACCGTCGATCCGCCCAATGCCGAGCAGACCTTCGAGATCATCAAGGGCCTGCGAGATCGCTACGAGCAGCACCACCGCGTGCAGATCACCGACGCCGCCATCAAGGCGGCGGTGGAGCTGTCGGGCCGGTACATCACGGGCCGCGTGCAGCCCGACAAGTCGATCGACGTGATCGACGAGGCGGGCGCGCGGGTTCGCATCAAGAGCATGACCAAGCCGCCGGACCTCGCCGAGATCGAGGGCGAGATCGAGAAGCTGAGCGTCGAGAAGGACGAGGCCGTGAAGGCCGCGGACTACGAACGCGCCGCCGAGCTTCGCGACAAGGCCGAGCAGATGCGCAAGAAGAAGGAAGAGATCCAGAAGGCCTGGCGCAACCGCGCCCAGACGGCCGACGGGGTCGTCGACGAGGACATCATCGCCGAAGTCGTCAGCAAGATGACCGGCGTGCCGCTCAAGCGTCTGGAGAAGGACGAGGCGGCGCGACTGCTCAAGCTCGAGCAGGAGCTGCACAAGAAGGTCATCAGCCAGGATGACGCCATCAAGGCGATCTCCAAGGCGATCCGCCGCGCCCGCGCGGGCCTGAAGGACCCCAAGCGGCCGATGGGCAGCTTTATCTTCGTCGGCCCCTCGGGCGTCGGCAAGACACTGCTCTCCAAGGCGCTGGCCGAGTTCATGTTCGGCGACGAGGAGGCCCTCGTGCACCTCGACATGAGCGAGTACATGGAGAAGCACAACGTCAGCCGCCTGGTGGGCGCGCCCCCCGGCTACGTGGGTTACGAGGAAGGCGGCCAGCTCACCGAGCGCATCCGCCGCCGTCCGTACTCGGTCGTGCTGCTCGACGAGGTGGAGAAGGCGCACCCCGACGTCTTCAACATGCTCCTGCAGATCATGGAGGAAGGACGCCTCACGGACTCCTTCGGCCGCAACGTCGACTTCAAGAACGTCGTGCTCATCATGACGAGCAACCTCGGCGCCGACCTCATCAAGGGCGGGGCCGGGTTCGGGTTCGGCAAGCGCACCGAGTCGACCGACTACGACAACATCAAGACGGTCCTGATGAAGGAGATCGAGCGGTTCTTCCGCCCCGAGTTCATCAACCGCCTCGACGACGTCATCGTCTTCCGTCCGCTCACCCGCGACGACCTCACCCGCATCGTCGATTACGAGGTCAACAAGGTCTCCAAGCGTCTGGTCCAGCAGGGGTACACCCTCGAGCTCGACCAGGTCGCCAAGGACTACCTCATCGAGAAGGGGTACAACCCCGAGTACGGCGCGCGGCCCCTGCGTCGCTCCATCGGCCAGTACGTCGAAGACCCACTTTCCGAGATGCTCCTCTCGGGCACCTTCGAGGCCCCGTGCATCATCAAGTGCACGCGGCGCAACGGGCCCGACGGCAAGCCGGAGGATCACCTCTTCTTCGACTCGATGCCGCAGCCCAAGGCCGAGCCCGAGCACAAGGCCCAGGGTGACCAGCCCGCCGCCGCCTCGTCGGGCACCTGACGCCGACCAAGCGTCCAGCGGGGACCCCTGGGGGCCCCGGTGGGGACTGGCGGCACGGGTTCTCCAGCGATTGTTCACGCCGCCCCGGTTTACCCCGGGGCGGCGTTCATAGTGGGGTGGCAGGGCTCCCAAGCCCCGTTCGACACCCCCCCCTCCACGGTCCCCTATCATCTTCGCTGCGGGGGAGATGCCCCCGACGACCTGCGATGGAACGTCTGTCCGCCCAACCCTGCAGCCACGAGACCGCCGAGCCGCGACGGGTGACCCCGTTGGCGGCGGGGCTCTCCATGCTTCTGCTGGTGGCCTTGGTCGTCCAACTCCCGACGCTGCACCTCGCGGCGGGCGGGCGTCACGCGATGACCGACTGGACGGGCCTCCGCCTGGTCGCCGAGCCCTTGGTGGCCCGGCAGGCCAAGGTGGTTCGCCGCGAGCGAGTCGTGCCGGTGGCGGCATGCCTGCCCGCGGCCGGCTCCTGGCGATTGATCGAGGCCAACGCCCCCGCGGCGATCGGCATGCGGGCCGCGCCCACGCCGCGGCTCGGGCTGCCGCACCTGCTGGACCTGCCTCCGCCCGCTCCGCTCGCTTGAGCACGGCACCCCCGCGCGAACGCGAAGCTCGGGGGCGAGCGCACGACGGTTCGGCATTCATCATCGACATCCATGCGCCACGCCGCGTCCACGACGCGGGGCGCGACGCGTTCGTGCGTCGGGACCCGGAGCGGTGCCCGCGCATGACGCCCAGACACGGCAGGAACGCAGCACCATGGCAGAGATTCCCCTGATCGGCCCGATCCTCAACAAGATCATCGGCACCCGCAACGAGCGGTTCGTGAAGCAGTACACCCGGCGCGTCAACGCCATCAACGCTCTCGAGCCCGAGATGCGGAAGCTGACCGACGCGCAGCTCCGGGGCAAGATCCTCGAGCTTCGCGCCAAGCTCGACGCGGGGGCGAAGCCCGACGACCTGCTGATCGAGGCCTTCGCCGCGGCCCGCGAGGGCATGGACCGCGGGGTGGGCATCCGGTCGATCTTCAATCCCAAGTTCGAGTTCGATTCGGGCCGGTTCAAGGACCCGGCGATGCGGGACCTGTACGCCAAGGTGAAGGCGGAGATGGACCAGACGCCGCCGGCCCCGCCGACAGGCGAGTGGGCGGGCCACACGGAGATGATCCCGGGGTGGGCGCAGGTGGACATCCCGCCGGAGCTGTACGAGGCGGTCCGCGAGATCTACCCCGAGAGCCGGCCTCCCTTCCGTGCGCGACCCTTCGACGTGCAGCTGATCGGCGGCATGGTGCTCACGCAGGGCAAGATCGCCGAGATGCGGACGGGCGAGGGCAAGACGATCGTGGGTCCCTTGGCGACGTACCTCGCGTGCGTGCAGCGGATGAAGGTGCACGTGGTGACGGTGAACGACTACCTGGTGCAGCGCGACCGCGACTGGACCGCGCCCTTCTTCCGCGCCCTGGGGCTGACGGTGGGCGCGATCCACCCGCAGCACATGCAGGGCGAGGACGAGAAGCGGGTGATGTACCGCTGCGACGTGGTGTACGGCACGACGGCGGAGTTCGGCTTCGACTACCTGCGCGACAACATGAAGCGGAGCGTCGACCAGCAGGTGCAGCGCCACCGGCACTTCGCGATCGTGGACGAGGTGGACTCGATCCTGATCGACGAGGCTCGCACGCCCCTGATCATCTCGGGCCAGGCCCACGACGACCAGCCCCGTTACGAACTGGCCGACCGCCTCGCCCGCCACCTGGTGGAGCGGCAGAAGCCCTGGAACGAGGCGAACAAGGCGGTTGATCGCCAGATGATGCGGGTGAAGGGCCTGGAGGGCGACATCCGCCAGACGCGCGACAAGGGCGCGATCCCCGGCCTGCAGAAGGAGCTGGCGGCGGCGAAGGCCGAGCTGCCGGGCATCGAGGCCGCCCGCGACAAGCACGCGCAGTACTACGAGGTGAAGGAGGAGCGCAAGCAGACGCACCTGACGCACGAGGGCGTGAGCGAGGCGCAGCGCGTGGCGGGCATCGGCTCGTTCTACGTCGACCAGAACATGGACCTGCCCCACCTGCTCGAGCAGGCTATCCGCGCGCACACGGTCTACGAGCGCGACCGCGACTACATCGTCGCCCCCTCGCAGAACCCCCAGACGGGCCGCAACGAGCCGTCGGTGATCATCGTCGACGTGAACACGGGCCGCCCGATGGTGGGCCGACAGTGGTCCGACGGCCTGCACCAGGCGGTCGAGTGCAAGGAGCAGGTGCCCATCAAGCAGGAGACGCAGACGGTCGCGACGGTGACCATCCAGAACTTCTTCAAGATGTACAAGCGCCTGGCGGGCATGACCGGCACCGCCGACACCGAGGCACAGGAGTTCCACGACATCTACAAGCTCGACGTCGTGGCGATCCCCACCAACCGTCCCGTCGTCCGTCGCGACTTCGACGACATGGTGTTCCTGAACGCCAAGGACAAGTGGAAGCGGATCACCGACGAGATCAAGAACTTCCACGACTGCGGCCGGCCCATCCTCGTGGGCACCACCAGCGTCGAGAAGAGCGAGTTCCTCTCGCGGCTGCTCACCCAGACCCACCAGATCCGCCACGAGGTGCTCAACGCCAAGCAGCACGAGCGCGAGGGTCACATCGTCGAGGGCGCGGGCCAGCTCGGCAGCGTGATGATCGCCACCAACATGGCCGGCCGCGGCACCGACATCAAGCTCGGGGCCGTCAGCCGCCAGTCGCTGCTCGATCACTGGCAGCGTCGCGGGATCTGCCCGGCGAGCGTCACCGTCGACTCGAGCGACGAGCAGCTCCGCGAGGGCGTCTTCCGCAAGGTCGCCGCTCGCGAGCTGGAGATGGACCGCAAGGCCGTCGACGCGATGCCCTTCGCCGAGCTCGAGCTCGCGTTGCTGCGTCACTGGGCCGTCGAGCACACGTGGCTGACCGACAAGGCCATCGGCTCGATGAACGCCGAGGCGCTCCGCGTCGCGCTCGACGATCACGGCCGCTTCCTGCTGCACCGCATCCGCTGGTTCGACAGCATCGAGGACATGGGCGGCCTGCACGTGGTGGGCACCGAGCGCCACGAGGCCCGCCGCATCGACAACCAGCTCCGCGGCCGCTCGGGCCGCCAGGGCGACAAGGGCTCGTCGCGGTTCTTCGTCAGTCTCGAGGACGACCTGATGAAGATGTTCGCCGGCGAGACGACGATGCGGGTCCTCTCGCGGCTGGGCATGAAGGAGGGCGACGCCATCGAGCACCCGATGCTCAGCAAGAGCGTCGAACGCGCCCAGCGCAAGGTCGAGGAGCGAAACTTCCAGATCCGCAAGACCGTGCTCGAGTACGACGAGGTGATGGAGCACCAGCGACGCACCTTCTACGGGCTGCGCCAGCGGGTGCTCGACGGACGCGACGTGCGGGGCCTCCTCCTCGAGTTCGTCGAGCGAACGCTCGACGACGCCGTCGAGAAGTTCCTCGACCCCGACTATCCGTCGCAGTGCGTCGCCGAGTACGCCAAGTCGCGGCTCGAGTGCTCGATCAACCCCGACCGCCTCCGCGGCCGCCAACTGCACGAGATCGAGGCCGCCATCATCGACGAGGCCCAGCACGAGGCCCGGCAGAACATCATCATGACCCTGGGCGAGTACATGCCCAGCGAGGGGAGCGAGGTCGCCGTCGATCTCGACGCGGCGGGCCTCTCGCAGTGGGCCAGGACGCGGTTCGGCGTCGAGCTCTCGCCCGACGACCTGAGCGAGTCGGGCCCGGGCCTCCGCAAGAAGGTCCAGGCCACGCTCGAACGAGCCGCCATCGAGTCCGTCCGCGCCGCCGATCTCTCGGGCATCGCCTCGTACATGGTCCCCAACTACGGGGCCATCGAGCTTGCCAAGTGGGTCAAGGACCGGCTCGAGCTCGACATTCCCGCCGAGGAGGTCGTCTCGGCCCGCAAGGCCGAGGCCGACGGCGAGGGCTCCGTCACCGGCGTCATCATGCGCCGCGTCACCGAGTGGTACGACCGCCGCGAGATCGAGTACCCCGTCGACTTCATGATGCAGATGACGCAGATGCTCATGCGGCAGAACCCCGCCGAGGCGGGCAACCAGTTCCTCGCGTGGGCCAACGCCCGCTATCGCATGGGCTGGACCCCCGAGGTCTTCAAGGTCAGCACCCCGCAGAAGGTCCGCTCCGAGCTCGTCGCGGCGAGCAAGCGGTTCTTCGACGAGGGACGCATGGAGCGAGAGATCGCCGACGCGATCAAGTGCACGACCGACGATCAGCTCGACGCGCATCTCCTCGAGCGGTTCAGCTCGGGCCTTCCCGAGACGATGCGGTTCCTCCACGGCGCGGAACGCGAGGACGCCATTCGCGCCCGCATCGAGAACCTCCTGCGCGCCGAACTCCTCTACTTCGAGCGATCGATCCTCATCGAGACCCTCGACGGCGCGTGGAAGGACCACCTCTACGCCATGGACCAGCTCCGCGACTCCATCTCCTTCCGCGCCTTCAGCCAGAACGACCCTCGCATCGAGTACAAGAAGGAAGGCAGCCACATGTTCGGCGGCATGATGGAGGTCATCCGCGAGCGCGTCGCGGAGTTCCTCTTCAAGGCCAAGATCACCCCCGCGGGCGCGAGGCCCGCGCCGCCGCCCGCGGCCAGGCCCCCCGCGGGACCCGGCGGGATGATGACCAGCGGCATCGTCGGTCCGGGCCTGGGCTGATCCGCGAGCGACAGTCGCGCCCCGCGACGTCGCCTTCGGGCGGCCGGTGGCCGCGCGCCCGCGTCGAAACCGGCTCGGCGGCCTCGATGCGGCCACGACGCAGGCTCGATGCGGGCTCATCGTTTGCGGGCCGTGCCACCTACCATTCGTCCTCATGCCCCTCCCGCGGATCGCCATCGTCGGCCGACCCAATGTCGGCAAGTCTTCGCTCATCAACATGATCGCGGGGGCCAAGATCTCCATCGTCGATCCGACGCCGGGCGTCACGCGAGACCGCGTGACGGCCATCGTCGACCTTCCGCCCCCGTTCCGCGAGAGCGGGCCGGTCAAGACCGCCGAGTTCGTCGACACCGGCGGCTTTGGCGTCTACGTCGCCGAGGGCGAGCGCTTCGACGAGGTCGGCAACGACCTCGCCGCCCTCACCGAGAGCATCGAGTTCCAGATCTCCCAGGCCGTGCAAGGCGCCGACATCGTCCTCCTCGCCGTCGACGCGCAGGCCGGCATCACCGCGCACGACCGCGAGATCGCCCGCATGCTCCGCGAGCGGGCGCTCGGCCGCCGCCGCCGGGGCGAGAAGAACGCGCAGGGCGAGCCGCCCGCCAAGCCCCCCGCGGTGCGGCTGGTGGCGACCAAGGTCGACGGGCCGCGGTGGGAGTCGCACGCCCACGAACTGGCCGCGCTGGGCTTCGGCGAGCCGCTGCTGATCTCGACCAAGAACAACTACATGCGTCGCGACTTCATGGACTCGCTCTACGAGCTCCTCCCCGAGCCCGACGAGACCGCCGTCCGCGAGGCCCGGCCCGATCTGGCGATCGCCATCATCGGCAAGCGCAACGCCGGCAAGAGCACGCTCGTCAACGCCCTCGCGGGCGAGCCCAGGGTCATCGTCTCCGAGATCCCCGGCACCACCCGCGACGCCGTCGACGTGAAGTTCGAGATCGACGGCCGCACCATCGTCGCCATCGACACCGCCGGCCTTCGCCGCAAGCGAAGCTTTCAGAACATGATCGAGCACTTCGCCTTCGATCGCGTGCAGCGCGCGGTCGACCGGTGCGACGTGGTCGTCCTTCTCGTCGACGCCACCGAGAAGCTCAGTCAGGTCGACGAGCAGCTCGCGATGCTCGTCCAGAAGGCCTACAAGCCCTGCATCATCGTCGTCAACAAGTGGGACCTGGTCGACGGCGCCCGCGACGAGAAGGGCAAGCCCGTCACCACCGGCCGCTACGAGGAATACCTCCGCAAGGAGCTCGGCGGCCTCTCCTTCGCGCCCATCAGCTTCATCAGCGGCAAGACGGGCCGCAACGTCCGCGCCACCATGGATCTCGCCATGGAGCTCCGCGAGCAGTCGTGCCACCGCGTCACCACC
This sequence comes from Phycisphaerae bacterium, assembly GCA_037139735.1. GTDB lineage: Bacteria > Planctomycetota > Phycisphaerae > Phycisphaerales > UBA1924 > UBA2402. The sequence goes on along the minus strand of JBAXFU010000076.1, from coordinate 2,287 downwards.
GGCAAGCTCAACCGCCTCATCCGCTCCATCCTCGAGACCAACTCGCCCACCGACATCAAGGGCACCTTCGCCAAGGTCTACTACGTCGCCCAGACCGGCATCGAGCCGCCCACCATCACGCTGGTGGTCAATCACCCCGACCTCTTCCGTCCCGGCTACCTCCGCTTCCTCATGAACCGCTTCCGCGAGGAACTCCCCTTCGGCGAGGTGCCCATCCGCATCGTCGTCCGCGCCCGTCGCCAGCGAGAGGACGACCTTTTCGAGGGCAAGTCCCAGCCCGCCCGCGTGGCCCGCGGCCGCAAGGGCGTGCAGGAACGCGTCAAGGGGCGAGCCAGCAAGCCCGTCGAGGGAGGCGAGTTCGGCGAGGAGCTCCTCGACGACGCGAACTCGCAGGTGGTCGACATCGACGCCTTCAGCGAGGATGCCGCCGACTACTTCGAGAACGACGGCGAAGAGTGATCCGCGTGCGGGGCGGCGTCATGCGCCGCCGTCCCGACGCCCGCCATGGACCAGGACCTCGACATCATCGCTGCGTGCGCCTTCGGCCTCGAGTCCGTGGTCGTCCATGAACTCGAGGGCATGGGCTTCACGCCGCGAGTGCTCTCCACGGGCCGCGTCCACTTCCGGGGTGATGCCTCGGCGGTCGCGAGGGCCAACCTGCGACTGCGCGCCGCCGACCGCGTGCTCGTTCGCGTGGGGTGCTTCGAGGCGCGCGACTTCGACGCCCTCTTCGAACGCACCCGCTCGCTGCCGTGGGAACGCTGGATCGCTCCCGACGCCGAGTTCCCCGTCTCCGGCCGGAGCGTTCGCAGCGGGCTCTCCAGCGTGCCCGCCTGCCAGCGGTGCGTGAAGAAGGCCATCGTCGAGCGGCTCCGCGAGGCGCACGGCGTCTCCGTGCTCCCCGAGACCGGCGGCCGCGTCGCCGTCGAGGTCGCCCTTCTCGAGGATGTCGCCTCCATCACCATCGACGCCAGCGGCGACGGCCTGCACAAACGCGGCTATCGCATCGCCCCCGGCGAGGCCGCCCTCAAGGAGACCCTCGCCGCCGGACTCGTCCTCCTCTCCGCCTGGCGTCCGTCGAGGCCCCTGGTCGATCCTTTCTGCGGCAGCGGCACCATCGCCATCGAGGCCGCCCTCATCGGCCTCAACATCGCCCCCGGCCTGCTCCGCTCGTTCGACGCCGAAGACTGGGCCGCCATTCCCGCCCCCGTCTGGGCCGCCGAACGCGAGGCCGCGCGTGCCGCCGCCACGGGCGAACTCGGCTACGCGATTCACGCGGCGGACATCGACCCCCGCGCCCTCGACGTGGCGCGTCGCGCCGCCAAGACCGCGGGCGTCGACCGTGTCATCCACTTCCAGCAGCGGGCCTTCGAGCAGCTCTCCAGCAAGGTCGAGTACGGCTCGATCATCACCAATCCGCCCTACGGCGTGCGGCTGGGCGACCCCGAAGAGGCCGAGCGGCTGCACCGGTCGCTCCCCCTCGTGCTCCGTCGCCTGCCCACATGGTCGTTCCACATCCTGACGGCCCGTCAGGATCTCGAGCGGCTGGTGGGGCAGGAGGCCACGCGTCGGCGCAAGCTCTTCAACTCGCAGCTCGAGTGCACGTACTTCATGTTCTGGGGGCCCCGCCCGCCGAAAGAGGCTGCAGCGCGGTCCCCGGACGCGAAGCACGTGGAGACGCCCGTGGACGCCGTGGACGCGGTGGCCGCCGTGGAGGCCGTGGCCGCCGTCGATCCGAGCGCCGCCGGCGATGCGCCGCCGGCCGACGTGGCGCCATCCATGCCCGCCTTCGGCGGCCTGCGCCCTCGCGACGAGCGAGAGCTCGCCGACTTCCGGTCGTGCCTCGAGAAGAACGTGCGGCACCTGCGTCGCTACCCGTCGCGGGGCATCACCTGCTACCGCGTCTACGAACGCGATCAGGTGGATGTGCCGCTGATCATCGACCTGTACGAGGGCCGGGCGCACGTGGCCGAGTACGAGCGAGAGCACAGCCGCAGCGTGGCGCAGCAGGCCGACTGGTACGACGCGGTTCGGCGAATCGTCGCGGAGACGACGGGCGCGTTGCGGGTGGTGATCAAGGAGAAGCACCGCCAGCGAGGCCTCACGCAGCACGAGAAGGTCGGCGAATCGGGCGAGAGCTTCCTCGTGCAGGAGGACGGGCTGCGGTTCGAGGTCAACCTCGACGACTACATCGACACGGGGCTCTTCCTCGATCACCGCCTGACGCGATCGATGGTCCGTGACAAGGCGGCCGGGGCGAGGTTCCTCAACCTCTTCTGCTACACCG
>JBAXFU010000075.1:0-16138 GCA_037139735.1 Phycisphaerae bacterium | reverse complement strand
TGACCGAACCCGCGAAGCGGGTGAGGGAACTCGTGGACACGCGCCGAGTCGCGCCTCACGCATTCATGCCGCGCAGCGACCTTGCGATCGCCGTCTCGTGCAGCCGCACGCTCAGGCGGTCCAGCGCGTCCTTCGCGCGGCTCATCTCGTTGGCGTCCACGCTCTTCCAATCCGCCTTCGCCGCCCGCACCATCGCCGTCAGGGCGTCCATCGCACCCTGCAGGTCGGCCTTGTACGCGGGCTCGAGGTCGTCCCCCACCCGCCGAAGGCCGTCGGCGATCCACTTGATGTCCAGCGAGCAGTTCGCGATCAGGTCCACCACGCGGTGACGGAGCATGTCCTCCTTCGCGTGCACGAAGCTCTCTCGCTCGATCCGCTCCACCTCCTGCATCGTCAAGCCGTGGTTGGGCACCACCTGCAACGCCGCCCGCTTCCCGCTGCGGCGCTCCGCCGCGTGCACCGCCAGCACCCCGTTGGCGTCCACCAGGAACTGCACCTCGACCTGAGGCACGCCCGCCGGCATCGGAGGCAGCCCCGACAGGGTCAGCTCCGCCAGCTTGCGACAGTCCGCCGCCATCTCCCGCTCGCCCTGATACACCGACAGCCGAATCGCCGTCTGCCCGTCGACGCTCGTCGAGAACAGCTCGGTGGCCTTCGCGGGCACCATCGTGTTGCGCGCGACGAGCTTGGCCACCGCGCCCCCCACCGTCTCGATGCCCAGCGAGAGCGGAATCACGTCCAGCAGCAGCATGCCCTTCGACGCGCCCGACAGCACCGACGCCTGCACCGCGGCGCCCATCGCCACCACCTGGTCCGGGTCCAGCGCGGCATAGGGCTCGAGCCCGAAGAACGCCCCCACGCGCCGACGAACCAGGGGCGTCCGCGTCGCCCCGCCCACGAGGATCGCCGCGTCCACCGCGGCCGGCCCCTGCGCGTTGCGGAAGGCGTCGCGCATCGCGGCGTCGCATGCCGCGAGCGTGCGATCCACCAGCGGGCCCATCAGCGTCTCGAGCCGATCTCGCGTCACGTCGCACTCGAGGACGCGGCCCGGCGCGAGCTCAACCCGCACCGTCGTCGCCGTCCGGTCCGACAACTCGATCTTCGCCCGCTCCGCGGCATGCAGCAGCGTGCGACGCGCCGTCGCGTCGAGTGCCTCGCCCCCCACGACGCCCCGTTCCCTCGCCACGCCGACGAGGTGATCGAACAGCAGGTGATCGACATCATCGCCGCCAAGGTGCGTGTCGCCGCTGGTGGCGAGCACCTGGAAGAAGAAGGGCTCGGTCTCGGAGGCCGAGGGCGTGAGCCGCAGGATCGAGACGTCGAACGTGCCGCCGCCCAGGTCGTAGACGGCCACGGTCGAGACGCCGGCGTTGCGTTCCGAGGCGCGGCCAAGCCCGATGCCGTACGCGAGCGCGGCGGCGGTGGGCTCGGGCACGATGCGAACCACGTCGAGTCCCGCCAGTCGCCCCGCCACGCGCGTGGCCTGACGCTGGGCATCGTCGAAGTAGGCGGGCACCGTGATGACGGCCTTCGACACCGCATGACCAAGCCGCGATTCGGCGATGCGCTTGAGCTCGAGCAGCACGTGCGCCGACACTTCCTCGGGCGAGAGTTCCGCCGCGTCGCCGCCCTCGCGAGGGATGCTCACGCGAGCGTTGCCCCGCTCGCCGGCGACGACGGCATAGGAGAGGTACTTGAGGTCCTCGGCGGCGTCGGCGAGGGAGCGGCCCATGAGCCGCTTCACGCTCCCGACGGTGCGCCGCGGATGGAGCATCGCCTCGGCCTTGGCCGCTCGCCCCACGACGCGCTCGCCCAAAGCCCGCTCGGGGTATCGCACCACGCTGGGCACCATCGCGTGCCCTTCATCGTCGAGCAGCACGCGGGGGCCGTGCGCATCAGCGACGGCCACGAGACTGTTCGTGGTGCCCAGATCGATGCCGATGATGACCTCGGGGGTGGCCATGACTCGCTCAGACGCGGCGGACCTCGACCTTGCCGCCGGGCATGTCCTTGATGGCGTAGCCCATGTGCGCGAGGCGATCGCGGATCTGGTCGGAGGCCTTGAAGTCCTTGGCGGCCCGCGCGTCGCGCCGCTCTCGCAGCAACTGCTCGACGGCCGCGTCGGGCGTCAGGCCCGGGGCGAAGACGCCGATCTCGCTGGTCACCTGCTCGGCGACCTTGAGTTCCAGCACACCCAGGACCGCGTCGAGCCGTCGCATCGCCTCGGCGTCGGCGGCCGACGGCGCGGACGTCGCGCCCGCCCACGTGTTGACGGCCGCCACCGCGCCGGCGATGTTGAGGTCGTCGTCCATCGCCTGCGCGAAGTCGCGGAGGCATCGCTCCCGGGCCTCGGCCGCGCCGGAGGCGTCGGGCCCGGCGCCCGCCGCCAGGCGCCGCCACCGCTCGACCATGCGGGCCGAATCGGCCAGGCCCTGCATCGTGAAGTTGGCGTTGGTGCGATAGTGCGTGCGGATGAGTTCGAGCCGCAACGCGCCGGCCTGCACGCCCTTGGCGAAGAGATCTCTCGCGGTGAAGAAGTTCCCCTTGCTCTTGCTCATCTTCGTCCCCTCCACCATCAGGTGGCGGAGGTGGAACCACGAGCGGGCGAAGGTGCCCTGCTGGGGCGAAGCCGCGAAGGCGCAGCACGACTGCGCGATCTCGCACTCGTGGTGCGGGAAGATGTTGTCCTCGCCGCCGCTGTGAAGGTCGATGATGGCCCCCGGCCCGTCGGCGCACGCGAGCAGGTGCGCGAAGCGGTCCTCGCCCAGGAGTCGCGTGGCCGACATCACCGTGCACTCGATGTGCCACCCCGGATACCCCGCGCCCCACGGGCTCTCCCACTTCATGATGTGGCTGGGGTCCTCCTTCCAAAGCAGGAAGTCCGCCGGGTGCTCCTTGGTCGCCTGGTTGCTCGCGCTGATGCGCCCGCCCTCGCCCTCGCGGAGCGCGTCGAGCGTGTTGCCCGACAGCCGCCCGTAGGGGGTGAAGCTCTTCACGCGGAAGTACACCACCCGCGAGCCGGGCTCGCCCACCACATATGCGTGCCCCCGCGCCACCAGCCGCTCGATCACCTTGATCATCCCCGGCACGTGCGCCGTCGCCCGGGGCATCAGCGTCGGATCGTCCTTCTGCTCGAGAGCCACCTTGAGGCCCAGCGCCGACGCGTCCTCGATGAACCGCGACGCGTAGAACGCCGCGATCGCGTAGGGGTCGCGGGCATCGACCTCGACGCCCGCGGGCAGCTTGCCCGCCTTCTTCGCCTCGGCCAGTCGCCGCCCCGCCACCGCCATGCGGTCCTCGCCGCTCTCGCCCCCCTCGGCGTCGTCGGTCATGTGGCCCACGTCGGTGATGTTCATCACGTGCACGACCCGCCGCGGCTCGCCCGCCTCGCGGCCCGCGAAGGCGCACAAGGGGCTCTCGATCCACCGACGAAGCAGGTCCGCCGCCAGGAACGCGCGGAGGTTGCCGATATGCACGTCGTCGTACACCGTCGGCCCGCAGGTGTAGAACGTGACCCGGGAGGGGTCCGCGGGCGCGAAGGGTTCGACCGTCCGCGTGATCGTGTTGTACAGACGGAGCGCCATGGAGGGCAAGGGTAGAAGGCTCGCGAAAGGCATGAACCGATCGCTCGGAGGACCGTCGGCGCCGGGCTCATGAGAGACGGGTCTCCCTGCTCGGCACGCAAGCGATTCCATGCCGCCGAAAAGACCCGCACCCTGAATGGCATTCGTGTTGGCGATGTCGGCCGGAAAGGTCGAAGTTGCGGTTGCACGGGCGATCGCTCGCCTTCGCTCGGGCATCTCAAGGCGAGTCGGCTCTGCACGAGTCTCGACAAAGGCCAGGGCAGCGAGTCCCTTCCGCCGACGCTCCACCAGTGGCCTCCAGAGGTCGACTCGATCAAGCACTTTGCAAATGCAGAAGTCGGAACGCCCGTCGTCGTCCGGCAGCGGGCACAACCCTTCCATCACCGCCCCGCAACAACAATCCGGGATCGACGCAACCGGTCGCGTTCAGCGTTCCACCGCGGAACAAGGCGGCGCCGCCAGTTCGAAAGTCGCCCGTGCGGCACCCTTGGCTTGGCCGGGGAGCGGTCGACCCCGCTGCGACTGGGACGACTTTCCCGCATATGATCGTATTTTGTAAGGATGCAACCCGTAGGGCGGCATTCGGTCGAGCGATTTCACAGATAATCGTGCTTCACCGTGCGGTGAAACAGACGATAAAATGAAACACATACCCCTGAGGCGATTTCACCGTTTGACATGAGGTGCAGATGAACAAAGCCATGCCGCCTCCAACACGCGGGCAGCTCGTCGCCTGGTTCGAGGAGCTCGGGGCGTCGTCCGGGCTCTTCCGGGTCGAGCTGGGCCGACCCACGGGAGTCGGAGCGGTTGAACCCTCGGTGCTGGACGAGCAGCTCGACATCAAACTGGTCGAAGGGAATCGACGTCTGCGGCTGCTGATCGAAGTGAAGGGACAGATCCATCCAAGGCAGGTGGTCTCCTCCCTGTCGCCTCTGGCCTCGATGGCCCGGGCCGCCGGTGGCGACACGCTGGCGGTGCTGGCCGCCACGTATGTCTCCCCGAGGGTGGCGCAGGTCTGCCGCGACCATGGCGTCGGATACGTCGATGGCGCCGGCAATGCGCACTTGGTCGGGCCGGGGCTTTGCCTGCACGTCGAAGGACGTCCGAATCAACGGCCGGACACGCGTCCCGCCGAGCGACTCTTTGCGCCAAAGTCGAGCCGCATCGCACGTGTCCTGCTTGAGAGCCCTCAGCGTCGGTGGAGAGTGCAGGATCTGGCGAACACGGCCAATGTCAGCATCGGACTCGCATCGAGGATCAAGCGGAAACTCGTCGAAGAGGCCTATGTCGAGGAGGCGTCCGAAGGCGTTCGCATCGCGGATCCTCACAGGCTGCTCGGCGACTGGGCCGCGGCGTACAGGCTGCCCGAGCTGCGGATCCCGGTGTACGGGCTGGATGCACCGGAGAAGCTGGCGCGGGACGTCGTGCAATGGGGAGCGAGTCGCGGTGTCGCCTGTGCGCTCGCGGAGTTCTCCGCGGCATCGCGTCTCGCGCCGATGGTGAGGACCAATCGAGCGGTCGTGTATGTATTCGCCGATGCCGCCTCGGACACCGTGGAACAGCTGACAAGGGCGCTGTCGCTCAGGCGAGTCGACTCGGGGCCGACCGCCGAACTCTGGGTCACCGACGACGAGAGCGTTTTCCACAACGTTCAGGAAGTCGACGGCACGCGAGTCGTGTCCGCGCTGCAGGCCTATCTCGACGTGAGGAAGAACCCCGCCCGCGGTCAGGAGGCCGCCGACGAACTCTACCGGCGATTCCTCGAGCCGCGTTTCGCCGGGAAGGCGAGTGAATCATGACGGCGCCGACGTCCGACGAGTTCCGCGCCGGCCACGCCGTGCTCATCGAGGTGCTCAACGTGCTGGGCAGCCACGTCGATGGAATGGTGGTGATTGGAGGGTGGGTGCCCGAGTTGATGTTCCCCAACCACGGTCACATCGGCTCGCTCGATGTCGACCTTGCGGTGGACGGACGCATGATCCGGCCCGGCGCGTACGAGTCGATCCGGAAGCGACTGGTGGCCGCCGGGTACGTGCAAGTGGCGACCCATGTCGGCGTCTTCACGAAGGAACTCCCGCGTTTCGGGGCCGTCACCGTCAAGCTGGACTTGGTCGCCGGTGATGCCGGCGCGACAGAGGACGGCGGCACCCACGCGCTCGTGCAAGACCTGAGCCTCGGACGGCTCCGCGGCGTCGGACTGGCGTTCGAACATGCGATGCGCATGACGCTCACGGGCGTGATGCCCGACGGCAGCGAGAACTCCGTGCAGGCACGCGTCGTGGATGTGCCGGCGTTCCTGTGCCTGAAGGCATTCGCCCTGAGCGAGCGAGTCAAGCCCAAGGACGCGTACGACGTCTTCTTCTGCCTCAGGCACTACCGAAACGGACCCGAAGCACTCGCGGCGGCGGCGCGGCCGCTGCTGAACTCGCCAGAGGGGCGAAGCGCCATCGAGATCCTCCGGGGGAAGTTCGGGACGCTTCAGAGTGTCGGGCCGCGCTGGGCCGCGGAAGTGGCGGCGGGAGCCGGGGAGGACCGAGAGACCGTCAGGCGAGACGCATACGAGCGGTGCAGGCTCTTCCTTGAGCAACTGGACGAGGAAACGACATGACGACCGCACGTTCCGCTGGGCAGCACTCCTTCCATGGCATCGGATCGCTCCCGTGCCGATGAAGATGGCACTGTCGCCCTTGTCCCTCGCCTGACCACAGCCCCTTCCATCACGTGCCTGGCGCCGCCGCCGACGGCGACACCGTCAGGTCGACCAGCCGCCGCCCGCGGATCTGCTCGTTCCCGAGCTGGCCGCACGCGCCCATCATCTGCCGCCCCTTGGTGCGGCGTCGCTTCACGAAGACCCTTTCCTCGATCAGCCAGCCGATGAACGCGTTCACCTGCTCCTCCGTCGGTGCAGGCCAAGGGCTGCTGCGCCGCGGGTTGTAGGGAATCACGTTCACCACCGCCCGCTCGCGGGTGTCGGCCGCCTCGTCGCCGCTCGCCCCCTCGCGCACCAGCGACTTCAAGGGCCGCACGAAGTTCGCCACCTGTGCCGCGTGCTCGCGAGAGTCGTTCACGCCGGGGATCAGCACGTACTCGATGCAGAGCTTGTTCCCGCCGAATCGCGGCCAGTCGATCAGTTCCTGCTGCAACTCCTCCATCTTCCAGCGACGGTTGACGGGCATGAGCACGTCGCGCACCTCGTCGTTGGGCGCGTTGAGCGAGAGGGCCAGGTTGAGCCGGTGCCACGTCGGCTGCTTGATCTGCTCTCGCATCCTGCGGAGCCCGTCGATCCGCCCCACCGTCGAGATCGTGACGTGGCTGATGGGCACCGACGCGCCGTTGTGGTCCTTGAGCACGGCGACGGCCTGCATCACCTGCTCGTAGTTGTCCATCGGCTCGCCCATGCCCATGAACACGATGTTCTTCGGACGCACGCCCACGACATGCGTGGCGGCGTACCACTGCCCCACGATCTCCGCCGCCGTCAGCGACCGGATCAAGCCCATCTGCGCCGTCTCGCAAAAGCCGCACCCCATCGCGCAGCCCACCTGGCTCGACACGCACAGCGTGTACGTCAGCCCCCGCACCGACCCCACCATCGGGATCAACACCGACTCGGTCTCCAAGGGCTTGCCCGCCAGCGATTCGTGCCCCTTGGACGGGTCCCGCCCCTTCACCCGAACCAGGAACTTGATCACCTCGCCCTCGGGCGACTCTTCCCGCAGCGTCCGCACCACCTCCGGAGGCGTGAAGGCGAAGACCTCCGGCGGCATCTTCCCCTCGCGCAGCAACGCCTTGTACGCCTCGAGCGCGTTCGCCCGGGGCATGCCCAGGGCATGCGCCGCCTCGACCGCCTGCTCGCTGGTCAGCCCCAGCGGATCGAGCACGCAGCCTCGCTGGGCGGGGGGGATGGCATCTCGCAAGGGCATGGGTTCAGGTTCGCAACTTCAGGACACGCACGGACTTGGAGAGCAAGTGTAGCGAGGGAACCATTCTCGCATGATCCGCGGCAGTCCTGGCCACGGGCCCAAACCTCACGCCTTGCGGCCCGAGACGATGTACGTGACCGTCCCGTTGCCGCAGTGATAATGCCCGGCTTCCATGGCGGCCAGTTCGGCCCCCATCTGGCGGCCCGCCTGCTGCCAGAGACCCTCGAACTCGCTCGCCTCGCCGCCGCCGGCGAGGAAGTAGCGACGGGTCGTGGCCTCGTCCCACACCCAGTGTCCCCGCCCGTGCCAGTCGCGCAGCTGCGCCACCTCCGCCCGTTGGTGGGGACGGTCGAAGGGCGGGTGCATGGGCGTGGCTCGGTCGGACATGTACGTGCGAAGGTCTCGCAATCCCGTCTTCGCCATCAGGCCCGGCAGCAGGTCGCCCAGCGAGTTGAACCCCTCGCCCAGCGCTCGCTTGCCCCGCTGGAGGATGAGGTGAAACCGCAGCGACGACACGAGCGTCTCGGCGGGAAAGGCGTCGGTCACGCTGCTGAAGATGCCCATCTGCGCCATGTTGCTGGGCTCGACGGCGAGCACGAGTCCCCCCGGCCGCGTCACGCGGATCATCTCCCGAAGCGCCCGCTCGGGATCCGCGACGTGCATGAGCACCGTCTGGCACGTCGTCAGGTCGAACGAGTCGTCGGGGAAGGGAAGCGCCGCGACATCGCCCTGCACGAAACGGCTGCGACCAGCCAACCCGGCACGCTCGGCGGCGACCGCCGCGTCGCGCACCCACCGTTCCTCGCGATCGACGCCCGTGAAGCGCGTCGAGGCGGGGAGCACGCTCGCGAGCGCCCGCCCCCAGTGCCCCACCCCACACCCCACGTCGAGCACGGAGCCGACGGCGTCGAATGCCAGCCGCGTCGCCATGAGCGCGAGGAAGTCCTTGTTCCACCAATGGTCCCGCATCTCGTTGAAGAACTCGGCCGAGTGGGGCCTGCGATCGGAGTGGTCGGAGCCGGTCATCGCCAGGACGATACGAGGCTCGACGCGCCCGTCACGCGCCCGTCATGCGCCCTTCACGCGCCCGCCGCACCCGCCGCACCCGCCTTGGCCCACGCGTCCTTGAGCGTCACCGTGCGGTTGAGCACGAGCGCCCCCGGGCGGCTATCGGAATCGACACAGAAGTAGCCCAGACGCTCGAACTGGAAGGTCGAACCCGGGGCCGCCCCCGCCACCGCCGGGTCGAGCATCGCCTCGATGCGCTCCAGCGAGTTGGGGTTGAGGTCGTCGAGCTGGTTGCCGGTCCGCTTGCCCGGCTCTTCCACGTTGAAGAGACGGTCGAAGAGCCGCACCTCGCCCTTGACGGCATGCTGCGCGCTGATCCAGTGGAGCGTGCCCTTGACCTTCCGCAAGGGCTGCCCGTCGGGGCCGTGCGGGGCGTCGCCGCCGCGGGTCTCGGGGTCGTAGGTGGCCCGCACCTCGACGATCTCGCCCGAAGCGTCCTTCACCACGCCCGTGCAGCGGATGAAGTAGGCCCACCGCAGCCGCACCTCCTGCCCGGGGGCGAGGCGGAAGAACTTCTTGGCGGGGACCTCCATGAAGTCCTCTCGCTCGATGTAGATCTCGCGCGTGAAGGTCACCTTGCGGGTGCCCGCGCCCGGGTCTTCGGGATTGATCACGAAGTCGAGCTCGTCGACTTTCCCCTCGGGCCAGTTCTCGATGACCACCTTCAGCGGCCGCAGCACGCTCATCACGCGAGGGGCCGTCTTGTTGAGGTCGTCGCGAACGGCGTGCTCCAGCCGGCCCACGTCGATCGTGCTCTCCTGCGTCGTCACGCCGATGTCGTCGCAGAAGGCGCGAATCGAAGCCGAGGTGTAGCCGCGGCGACGCAAGCCGCAGATCGTGGGCATGCGAGGATCATCCCACCCCGAGACGCGGGCCTCCTTGACCAGCGAGAGCAGGAACCGCTTGCTCATCACCGTGTACGTGAGGTTGAGCCGCGCGAACTCGATCTGCTGCGGGTGGTGGATGCGTTCGCCCCAGCGGCTGCCGGGCCCGCGATCCTTGTTGATGGCGTCGATGAACCAGTCGTAGAGCGGACGGTTGTTGCGGAACTCGAGCGTGCAGATGGAGTGGGAGATCCCCTCGAGACTGTCCTCGAGGCAGTGGGCCCAGTCGTACATCGGGTAGAGGCACCACGCGTCGCCCGTGTGGTGGTGCGACTCGTGGATGATGCGGTACATCACCGGGTCGCGCATCGTGAAGTTGGGGCTCGCAAGGTCGATCTTCGCGCGGAGCGTCCTCGCGCCGTTGGGGAACTTCCCGGCCCGCATGTCGCGGAAGAGCGCGAGACTCTCCGCGGGATCCCGATCGCGGAAGGGGCTGGTGGCGGGCACGCCGATGCTGCCGCGACGCTTGCCCACCTCCTCGGCCGACAGGTCGCAGACGTACGCGAGGCCCTTCTGGATGAGTTCCTCGGCCCAGCCGTACATCCGCTCGAAGTAGGAACTGGCCCAGAAGATGCCGCCGAAGCGGTAGCCGGCGTGGCCGCCCGTGAGCCACTCGACGTCCTTGATGATCGCGTCGACGTACTCCTGCTCTTCCTTGGCCGGGTTGGTGTCGTCGAACCGCAGGTTGAAGGTGCCGGCGTACGACCGGGCCAGCCCCGAGTTGAGGCAGATGCTCTTCGCGTGGCCGATGTGCAGGTAGCCGTTGGGTTCGGGAGGGAATCGGGTGTGGACCTTGGGGTTGCCCCGGTCGTCCGTGCCCCACTTGCCCGAGGCGTTGTCCGCCTCGACGATCTGCTCGAGGAAGTTGAGGTGGCGAGGCTTCTCGCCGTCAGGATGGCGTGCGGTGTCCGACATGCCGGGATGGTAGGTGAAGCACCGCCTCCTCCCCCGCCCCCAACAATCGTCCCCGATGCTCGACCCCCACCCCGCCGCCGCCCCCCGCCGCGACTACGCCGCCCTGCTCGAGCGCCATGGCCTGGCCGCCGCTCGTCCGCCCTTGCTCACCGGCCCCGCTCGCCACGTCGCCATGCGACGGTGCATCGACCTGCTCTGGGGTGGCGTGGGCTCCAGCGGCATCTCCTGGATCGGCTTCTATGAACGCTCGTCGCCCACCGAGATGTCCCTCGTCTGCCGCGAACCCAAGCCCGCCTGCAGCCCCATCGGCCTCCACGGCATGTGCGGCACGGGCATGCTCGAACGCCGCCCCATCGTCATCCGCGACGTCCGCACCCTGGGCCCCAATTACATCGCCTGCGACCCCAAGGACCAATCCGAACTGGTCATCCCTCTGCTCGCGACCGACGGCTCCTGCGACGCCGTCCTCGACGTCGACAGTTGGGACTTGGCCTCGTTCGACCAACCCGACGTCCAAGGAATGACCGCCCTGCTCGTGGCCCTCGGCCTCACTTCCGCGAACGCCCTGCACCTCGAGAGCCGCTTCCCATGACGACGCCCGTCGTGCCCATGACCAAGGCCGTCGAGACGATCCTTGCGATGCTGCCTCGCGGAACGCACCCGCATGTCGTGGTGGGCATCACGGGCCCCGTGGGCTCGGGCAAGAGCCATCTGGCCTCGCTCCTCTCGCCCTGTGTCCTGAGTTCCGACGACTATCTCCCGGACTACCAGCACATCCCCGAGGAACGCCGCGATCTGCCCGAACTCGCCGACTACGCCTCGCTGGGCCGGGACCTCTCGCACCTGCGTCGAGGCATTCCCCGCGACATTCCCGTCTGGAGCTTCCAGACCCACCGCCGCGAATCCTCCCGCCGCGTCGCCCCCCACCCGCTCATCGTCTGCGAGGGCATTCACGCCCTGCACGACCTGGTCGTCCCCAGCGTCGACCTGCGGGTCTTCGTCGAGGCGCCGGCGTCGGTGCGGTGGTCGAGGTGGGAACATCTCGAGCAAACCGGCGTCCGGGGCTGGGGCGTCGAGAAGGCCAGGAACTTCTTCCACGGCGTGGCCGACCCGACCTTCGAGCGATACGCCGCGACCTATCGGGCCATGGCCCACCTGGTCGTCGTGAACGACGCATGGCGACCCGCGGGCGGGGTCACGGAGCGGGCCTGAAGCACCCGCGGCATCTGGGCTCGTACGCCTCCGCGCCGCCGACGACGATGGTCTCGCCGGACTCGACCAGCCGCTGCGTATGGCACGCCAGGCCCCCGCACCTCGCACAGACGGCATGAAGCTTGTCGACGCGGTCGGCCTCGCACAGCAGGGCCGGGAATGGCGAAAACGGCCGTCCGCGATGGTCCCGGTCGACTCCGGCCACGATGACCAGCCTCCCGGCGTGAACCAGACGCATGCATGGTGCCACCAGTTCATCTCCGAAGAAGTGGATCTCGTCGATGATCACCGCCAGGGCGTTCGTGTCGAGCACCTGCTCGGCGCGGGCGATGGGCACGGCCTCGAGCCGCCGCCGATCGTGCGTGACGATGTGCCGTGCGCCGTCGTAGCGATCGTCGCTCGAGGGCTTGAAGGCCTGCACCATGACGCCCGCGGCGACCAGTTCCGCCCCCCGCGCGAGCAAACGGGTGCTCTTGCCCGCGAACATCGGCCCGCACACCACTTCGAGCCGCCCCTGCGTGATGGCGGGATCCTGAGTCATGAAGCCATCGTACAGACGCGCTCGCGGGCGTGCAGGCAATGCCGCAGCGCACGCCGCGTTCACGATGCGGCGGGACGCCTTACCTTGTCACGCACCCACCCGCCGAAATGCCGGCAGGTCCGTCACTCGGCCACGACTCAGCGGGGTCGACCGCTATCGGACGCATCGGTCGGCATTGACCACGGGTGTCACGGCCGGCGGTCGGGGGCAGGAGGCATCGACCCGGTGGCAGGCGTTCGACTATCATGGACCGAGGCATGTCAGCAGTTCTTCACCCCGATCAGTGCCGGCCTCGTTCGCCGGCATCGAGCGTCAGGACGCTTGAAGGAGCGACTCCGCGAGGAGACGTCGTCGTCCATCCGGATCGTTCCGGTCGGCGATCGCCTCCGCGTCGCGAATCGACTTCCTGTCGCGACGCTCGGCATCCATCGAGCACGAGACGGGGAGCGATCCGATGTTCGTGATCGCGTTGACCCTCACTGAACGGCGAGTCGACCTCGCGGGCCTGCGGACGACGACCAGGCCCTGTGGCGGGGGCCACCTGCTCACCGCGGCCAACGACCTGCTGGGCGTGGAGCGAGTGGCGGACGGCGTCGCGGAGGTGGGTGAATCCCTCCCCGCCCGCGCCGGCGCGGCCCGCTACTGGCTGGTGCGAGCCCGCGTCGACCTTGCGACCGGCGAGGCCACCGTGCGGCGGCGGCTGAACTCCGGTCGCCACGTCTACTACGTCGAACGCTTCGGCGAAGTCTTCATCGCCAGCCACATCAAGCTGCTCAAGCAGCTTGGCGTCCCGATCGAGGAGAACGAACGCAAGCTGCCCGAGCTCTTCCAGTATCGCTACGCGATGCCGGGAAGCACCCTCCTCAAGGGCGTGCGGCAGCTGCAGGCGGACGAAGAGATCACCGTGACGCGAGGTCCTCGCGGCTGGTCGGTCCGGACCACCGGCGTCTTCTCGCCCCCCGAGCCCGAAGCGTCGACCCGAGGCGACCTCGTGGCCGATTGTCGCGCCGCGCTCGAATCGGTGCACGACGAGGCCAATCTCGACCAGTCGCGGTTCGCTCCGCTCCTGAGCGGAGGCCTCGACTCCTCCATCCTGACCAGGATCGCCTCGCAGCGCATGGGCTCGACACGGTCTTGGTCGTGCGCCTATCCCTTCGAGGACTCGTCGGACGACCTCGAGTACACATACGCGACGACGGCCGCGAAAAGCCTGGGGCTGTCGCATGTGGTGCACGTCCCGACGATGGCGTCCTATCTGCGGAGCCTCGTCGATTGCATCTGGCACGCCGAGCAACCCGTCATCCACCTGCAGACGGTGCTGCTGTACTGCATCTTCCGCGATCGACTCTCGCCCGCGGGCGTCGATGTCGTCTCGTGCGGCGAGGGCGCCGACGGCATGTTCGGCTTCCGCTTCCACCGGTTCCTCAACCACCTGCTGCAGCATCCCGCCCAGCGGTGGGCGCTGGGCTGTCCGCCGATCAGGTGGCAGCTGCGCGTCGCCGCACGGCGGCTGAACCGCTTTGGCCTGGTGGCGGAGATGGCCGGACGCAAGTTCGATCCGACGACGCCGCTGGACGACCCCGACCACATTCTCTGGTCGCTCGCGATGTTCGGACACGAACCCTGGATCCGCAAGACGTTCGGTTGCACCCGACGCGAGATCACCCAGGGACGCGCCCAGGGCATGCAGGCCTACGCGGGCCGCTCGCTCCTCGACGCGGTCTCGATCCTCGGATTCCTCAGCGAGGGCACGGAGACGCAGGTGGTGTGGAGCCTCGTGGGCGAGGGCGCGGGCGTGAGCGTCTTCTATCCGTATCCCAACGAGCGACTCATCGATCGCGCCTACCGGATCCCCTGGACTCAGAAGTTGCTGGAGCCCAAGGCCGCCCTCCGCGACGTCGGCCGCTCGCTGGGGATCGAGGAATCGATCATCACGCGACCCAAGGCCGCCTTCGGCATCCGCTCCGAGCGATACGGGCCCCGCAACAGCGTCCTCGAGCCGCTCGTCACGGTGGCGGCCAAGGGCATCGACGAGCAACTGCTCCGTTCGCTGCAGAGCCCCGAGATCTACCACTCGCAGATGCTCTTCACCGCCCTCAACCTGGGCATCTGGCGGCGGCTCTTCATCAACGGCGACAGCGTCGAGACCGTCCGCGAGGACGTCAACCGCGCCATGCACGACCTGGGATGTCGCGAACGCTTCGAATCCGAGCAGCGCGTGTCGCCGGTCATCCGCTGAACGCGGACCGGCGCCGGCGCACCACGCGACGAACCACTCGTGCCGCACCGCTCACGCGGCCCCCTTGCATCGACACCGGCTTCCTTCCATCGACACCGGCTTGCGGATCGACGCGTCACGCATCGCCGCGACGCCTCCCTCGCCCTCGGCTCGCCCCGAACCCGCCGCACGCCGGGCTCGAGAGCGAAAGTGCGTTTTTGCGGAAAAATCGGAAAAACAGCTTGCAGAAGGGCGATTCATCGTGTAGACTGGGCCCCCATCGGAGCGAGCGACAAGACGGGCTTCACTGGAGTCTGTCTGAATGAATGCGAACGGCATCAGGTAGTCGCGGGTTCTCCGAACCCTTCCACAACCAAGCGTACGGCATGCGTGAGACGCAACATCGTCCGAACGATTCGGGCGAAGGATGTTTGCTTGTCATCGTGACCTTGCGTCAAGTCGTGGAGCGGATCGAGGGCCGACGGCCGACCCGAAGCGGTTGGGTTCCTCCGGACGGGCGATGGTGAGCGGCGGGTGTCGCGACATGTGCCGCGGCGTTCGAGGAATCGTTCGAGTTCCAAGCGACAAGTCGTCTTCCCGATCAACGCCGCGAAGCCCTCGCTCCGCGGTGCACGGAGATGGTGCGCTCCATCTCCGGCAGGCCGGACTCTCAACCGGCGGCCACGGGACCCGACAGGAAGAGACGAGGCGGAAAGGGCTGTGTTTTCTGCCATGATTCGTTCGACTTCGTTCGCCCTCGCGTTGGGGCTCGCCGCGGGCACCACGCTCGCGGCCTCCTCGACCAACCTCAACCTCCAGGTGAGTCTCGACGGACTCTCCTGGAGCAATCAGGTCTCGTACAACCCCAACCTCGGTCAGCGACGCGTGCTCGTCCGGGCCCTCGTGAGCTGGAACAGCGACGACGGCGTCACCCCCGTCGGCTTCGCCGGCCTCACCTGGCAGCCCGTCGTCAGCAACGTCCGCGCGTCCGACGAGATCGCCCCCTTCGCCAACGTCGGCAACAACACCAACGGCGGCGCGATCGACATCTCCTCCGATCCCCTCAACGGCCCCTTCGGCCGCGTTCGCCCCTTCGCCGCCACCGGACCCTCCGGCCTTCAGAGCTACATCGTCCACCGTCACGTCGCCAACTCCGGCGATGCGCCAAGCGGCTCGTTCCTTCGCATCGCCCGCAACGACGTCACCCGTTGGACCGGCACAGGTCCCACCAGCGGCACCGGCGCCGTCAACAACTTCAACGGCGCTGGCGGACTCGCCTGCGTCCAAAAGGGCTTCCCTCAGGTCGGCCCCACCGACCCCGCCTTCCGCTTCGGATCCACCGACGTCCTCATCTTCCAGTTCGCCATCGACGCAGGCCTGCTCGACCCCGGCGAGTCGCGAACGCTCGGCGTCGACGCTCCGCTCGAGGGCATGTCCCGCGACTCCACCACCGGCGCTCGCCGGGCCACCTGGTTCGCCTCCACCTCCGACAACTTCGGCTCCCTCATCGCCGCCGTCAACGTCACCGGCGCCTCCATCAACCTCGTCCCCTCCCCAGCCGCGCTCGGCCTCTTCACCTGCGGCAGTCTCGTCATGACCGCCAGACGTCGTCACCACCAAGGACTCCGACGCGTGCCCACGAGTTGACCATCCCCGCACCCGACCTCCACAGGGCCTGATGACGGTTGACACCCACCGGGCCCATTGACTCCCCACACTCCTGCCGCCTGATTCCGAAACCGGAACCCCGCGGCATTTCCTCGAAACGCCCGTTGCCTCGGTCTGACCCACCA
>JBAXFU010000074.1:0-16486 GCA_037139735.1 Phycisphaerae bacterium | reverse complement strand
CTCAACCGGTCTCTCAACCGGTCTCTCAACCGGCATCTCAACCGGCGACCGAACAGGTGGACTGGAACAACGTCGACTCGGTCCTCAACTTCCTCAAGGACCCGCAACTCACCGCCGCCGTCAAGGCCCTGCAGATCAAGGCCGACAGCGGCGAGTGGAAGCCCACCGGCGAGACCCACAACGCCAAGGGTCGCATCGCCGGGGCCGAGATGCTCAAGCTCACCCAGTATCAGCAGCGACTGCTGCGGGAACTCGCCCGCACCGACCGCCGACTGGAGGCCCTCGAGACCGCCGCGAGCGAGGATGCCCCCAAGGTCACCGACCTGTGGTCCAATGACATCGACCTGACCGGCGGCATCCTCGAAGTCCGCGACAAGCAAGGCAACGTCGTCGCCCGCCTCGACATCACCGGCAACAACCTCGAGCGATGGCTGCTCGACGCCGACGTGCGCAAGCGCGACGACGTGGTGAAGTGAGCGTGGCCGCCCGCCGGCGCGAGGACCGACTGGCCGCCGCTCGTCGGGCGGACTCGGCCACCCGGCAGGCAGGGCCGCTCACCTCGGCGACGACGCCGGCCAGAACCGCCCGTCGGCCACCGTCAGCAGTTGTCGCGCCATCTCGGAGGTGGATGAAATGCTCGCCCGCTCGCGGAGGTGCGCGATGTACCGATCGGTGGCTTCGGTCGTGCGGCGACGCTTGAGCACCGATTCGATGTCCATCTGCGCGTCGTACAGACTGCGGGTCTTCTGATCGATCGACTCGAGGAAGAGCCACGTGGTGTTCTCGCCCACCGTCATCGGGCCGGCGACCTGTCCGGGGGCGGTGGTGCGTGCCGCGGCGTTCAGGGCCTCGTTGCCGAAGAACGCCCCTTGGGTTCGATCGCCCTTGACTTCGCGTTCCTCGAGTCCGCCCGAGTCGGGCTTGTAGGCGTTGATCGCGGCATCGGCCGCGAGCGTCAGGAACGATTCGCCGGCCGCCAGCCGCTTCGAGAAGGCCTCGACCACGTCGGTCTTGGCCGCGGGGATCTGCACGAGGTGGAACTTCGCCCGAGGGGGTGGGTTGAAGGTCTCGAAGAAGCGCTCGTACTCCTGGCGGATGTCGCGCCACGGCACGCTCACACGCTTCTCGATCTTCTCGCGGAGCTGGAAGCCGATGAGCTCCTCCTGCTCGCGGCGCTTCATGTACTGGTCGAGCGAGAGTCCTTCGGCGGTCTCGATCCGCTCTTCCGCGGCGGCGCGGCTGCCTTGGCTCTGGCTCTGCACGCGCTCCTGCACGTTCTTCATGAAGGCGAAGAAGCCCTGCTTTTGCTCGGGCGTGAAGTTGCCGATGGCTTCGGCGCGGAGCAACTCGTCGCGGATCTCGCGATTGAGCTTGTCCTCGATCTTGCCGCGGGTGAAGCGGAGCCACTCCTCGCGACGCATGCGGGTCGTCTCGGCGCGAAGCTGGTCGGCCATGTCGTCGAGGAAGGCGTTGGCGTAGACGGGCTTGCCGTTGATGTCGCCGACCTTCATGTCGACGAGGGCGACGGGGCCGGCGGGCGTGACGGCGGCGCTGGAGGCCATCATCGCGGCGCCCGGGCCGGCGGGCGAGGTCGGGAGCCCTGATGCGCCGTCGCTGGGGGTGGTCGGCGCGAGGTCCGAGGGGCGGCCGGGCCGAGCGGTGACGTCGAGCACGCCACCGGAGGCGGCGATGGGCCCGCGGATCATGTCGGGCGTGACGGGCCGACGCGGGGGCGGCGTGTCGACCTCGATGAGTTTGGCATCGCGATCGACAAAGTTGGCCGGGGCGAGTTCGGGGCCTGAGCGGCCGAGGGTGTCGGGGGTGCTCGACGTGCCGCACCCTCCAAGGGTGCCGCAGGTCAGGAGAAGGCAGGCAATCGACCGCGCATCGCGGGAGGTCGGCATGGGCCAAGCGTACGCCCGGGGCGGGTCGCGGGGAGTCGACAGGGACGGTCGGGAGCGTTCCTACAGTGGAACCGACGCCCCGACGACGCGGGCCTTTCGTCCCGCGCGGGAGGCGTCGACACGGAGTTGCGACTTGTCCGACGAACCGAAACTGATCATCGACTCGGATTGGAAGAGCCAGGCCCAGGCCGAGAAGGAGAAGCTGGCCGAGAAGGCCGCGCCCAAGCAGCAGGATGCCGCGGACTTGCGCGACGTGGGCTTCGAGGACCTGGTGGGAATGCTCGCGACCAACACCTTGTCGTACCTGGGGTACGTGCCCGACCCGTACACGGGTCAGGCGATGGTGTCGATCGAATACGCCAAGTTCCACATCGATCTCTTGGGCGTGCTCGAGCAGAAGACCAAGGGCAACCTCTCCGAGACCGAGAAGGCCGCGATGGAGAAGGCCTTGTCGCAACTGAGGATGGCGTTCGTGGAGGTCTCCAAGGCGGTGGCCAAGGCGATCCAGGAAGGCAAGATCAAGCCCGCGCAGGCCGGCGGGATGGCCGGCGGGATGGCCGGGGGCATGGTCGGGGGCGGGGCACCTGGGGGGAACGATGCCTCCGACGTCGCCGGAAAGATCGGACCCCAGGGTTCGGGTCTGATTACGCCCTGATCGGTGGCCTGACGCCCTGGTCGCGCCGTCATCCATCCCGCATCACGCCCCAGTCCGTCGGCCGTTGGCCGTCGGCGGTCCGGCCTCAATGCCGGGCGGCAACCTGAACCCGCAGCCCGCCCCCGGGCGAAGGCATGAAGTGAAGGCATGAAGCGGTCGTCGGCCTCGGTTGGCCGCCGACCGTCGGACAGGAGGGGGATCCTGTCACGTCACCCAAGGACACGACACCCGTGAGCGAAGCAACCACAGCCAAGCATCCGAGGTCCTTCCTCGAGCGGCACCACCACCTGCTCCGTCGCCTCCACTCGCTGACGGGCATCGTCCCCATCGGCGTCTTCCTCATCTCCCACCTGCTCACCAACGGGTCGGTGGTGTGGGGGCTCCTCGACTCGCGGAAGGCCGAGTACGGCCACGCGGGCGTCGCCACCTTCCAGCACGAGGTGGACTTCATCCACAGCATCCCTTTCCTCTTCTTCATCGAGGTGTCGCTCTGGGGGTCGATCGCCTTCCACTCCATCCTGGGCTTCTATTACGCCAAGACGGGCGCGACCAACACAAGCAGCTACTCCTTCGGCGGCAACTGGCGATACCGCCTGCAACGCATCACCGGCTACATCGGCATCCTCTTCATCGTCTACCACGTCGGCACCCTCCGCTGGAACTGGACCTTCCTCACGCCCGGAGGCACCGCGTGGTCCGCCGAGTTCGCCGGCTCCACCATGGCCCAGATCCTCCGCGGCTCGCCCTCGGAACTCACCGCCGCCGGCGTGGCCGTCACGGCCGGGTACCTGCTGGGCGTCACGTCGCTGGTCTTCCACTTCGCCAACGGGCTTTGGACCGCCGCGATCACCTGGGGCCTCACCATCTCGCTGGCCGCCCAACGCCGCTGGGGCTACGCGTGCGCGGGCCTGGGCGCGGGGCTCATGGCGATGGGCTGGGGCGCCGTCATCGGCTTCGCCACGCTCGACCCCGCTCAGGCCAAGGCCACCGAGCAGAAGTTCCGCCTCCGCGAGCAGCGAGAGGCCGAGAAGATCGGCGAAGTGATGGACCGCGAACGCAACCGCGTCTCGCAGGCCGTGCAGGCCCGATGAACCGACCCGGGGTCTTCCCCGGGTGTTGGCTCCAGTCGCTCGCACGCATCGAAGGCACACACGCATCCCCGACCCCGCGCCGCCGCGGGGCACCCAGCAAGGAACCGGCATCATGTCCCAGCATCGAGTCATCGTGGTCGGCGGCGGCTTGGCGGGCCTTTCGGCCAGCGTCCGCATCGCCGAGGCCGGGCTCCCGGTCGATCTGTTCTCCCTCGTCCCCGTCAAGCGGTCCCACAGCGTCTGCGCCCAGGGCGGCATCAACGCCTGCAACGACGTGGCCCGGCAGCAGGGCTACAGCGAGTACGAGCACTTCAACGAGACGGTCTACGGCGGCGACTTCCTCGCCGACCAGCACCCCGTGCTCGAGATGGCGATGTGGGCCCCCAAGATCATCGACCTGCTCGACCGCATGGGCGTGCCCTTCAACCGCACCGCCGAGGGACGCCGCGACCTCCGCCTCTTCGGCGGCTCGCTCTTCAAGCGAACCCACTTCGCCGGCGCGACCACCGGCCAGCAACTCCTCTACGCCCTCGATGAGCAGACCCGCCGTTTCGAGTCCGAGGGCAAGGTCACCAAGTACGAGTTCTGGGAGTTCCTGGGCCCCATCGTCGAGGAAGGCCGCTGCGTCGGCATCGTCGCCCAGGACATGCGGACCATGCAGATCCGCTCCTTCCGTGCCGACGCGGTGGTGATGGCCACCGGCGGCAACGGCCTGGTCTTCGGCAAGAGCACCAACAGCGTCATCTGCACCGGCGCGGCCTTGGCCCGCTGCTTCCGCGCCGGCGCGTGGTACGGCAACCCCGAGATGATCCAGGTGCATCCCACCGCCATCCCGGGCGCCGACAAGCTGCGTCTCATGAGCGAATCGGCCCGAGGCGAGGGCGGCCGCGTCTGGGTGCCCCGCAAGAAGGGCGACAACCGCGACCCCAAGTCCATCCCCGAGGCCGAACGCTACTACTTCCTCGAGGAACGCTACCCCAAGTACGGCAACATCGTCCCCCGCGACATCGCCACCCGCGAGATCTTCGACATCTGCGTCAACGAGGGCATGGGCGTCGACGGCAAGAACCAGGTCTACCTCGACCTCACCCACAAGGACCCCGACTACCTCACCCGCAAGCTCGAGGGCATCCTCGACATCTACGAGAAGTTCGTCGGCGACGACCCTCGCTTCACGCCCATGCGCATCTTCCCCGCCGTGCACTACAGCATGGGCGGTCTCTGGACGCAGTTCGTCAAGGGCAGCTACAACCCCGCCGAGGCTCGCAAGAAGCACGCCAGCGGCACGCCCGCCCCCATCGACTGGAAGGTCGGCCAGGGCATGCTCCACGGCGCACCCACCAACATGATGACCAACATCGAGGGCCTCTACGCCTTCGGCGAGGTCAACTTCGCCTACCACGGCGCGAACCGCCTGGGCGCCAACGCCCTGCTCTCGTGCCTCTTCGACGGCCTCTTCTGCGGCCTCTCGGTGGCCAACTACGTGCGTGACGGCAAGCCCGGCAAGACGCCCGCCTCGGGCATGCCCGCCCAGACCTTCGATGCCGCCGCCGCCGCGGAGGCCGCTCGGGCCAAGCGGTTGCTCGACACCGTGGGCAAGGGGGGCGACGCCTCGGTCAACCCCTACGCCATCGGCAAGGAGCTCGGCGAGGAGATGACCGCCGCGTGCACCGTCGTCCGCAGCGGGCCGCGGCTGGCCCAGTGTCTTTCGAAGGTGACGGAACTCCGCGATCGCTACTCGCGGGCCGTGCTCTCGGACGACGCGTCTTGGACGAACCAGAGCTTCTCGTACAGCCGGGCGGTGGGGGACATGCTGATCGCCGCCGAGGCGATGGTGAAGGCCGCGGACCTGCGCAAGGAAAGCCGCGGCGCGCACTACCGCACCGACTTCCCCACCCGCGACGACTCGCAGTTCATGAAGTCGACCGTCGCGAAGCACGACCCCGCCACGGGCGAGGTGAGCGTCGAACTGCAGGACATCGACCACGCCCTGATCCTGCCCGAGGCCCGCACCTACGGCAAGAAGTCCTGAACCGATCACGCCGCACGATTCACGGAACCACGAGCCATGTCGACCGCCACCAAGCTTGATCCCGCCGCCGCCCAGCGTGCCGCCAACCGCAAGAGCGCCAAGGCAGGCCGCACCGTCATCTTCCGCGTGAAGCGCTGCGAGGGGCCGGGCAAGCCCACGCGCTGGGAGGAGTTCAAGGTGCCCGTGCCCCCGGGCGCGAATGTCATCTCCTGCCTGCAGCACATCGCCGCCCACCCGGTGACGACCCAAGGCGTCAAGACCACGCCCGTGGTGTGGGATAGCGGGTGTCTCGAAGAAGTCTGCGGCGCGTGCACGATGGTCATCAACGGCCGCGTCCGCCAGAGCTGTTCGGCGCTCATCGACGACTACGCCCCGCAGGAGGGCGACGTCATGGTGCTCGAGCCCATGAGCAAGTTCCCCGTGGTGCGCGACCTCTGGGTCGATCGCTCGCGGCTCTTCTACAACCTCCAGCGTGTCAAGGCGTGGGTCCCCATCGACGGCACCTACGACCTGGGCTCGGGCCCCATCGAGTCGCCCGCCAGCCAGGGCACCCGCTACAAGCTCAGCGAGTGCATGAGCTGTGGCTGCTGCCTCGAGGCGTGCCCACAGTTCAACCTCGAGGAGGACAAGGCCGCCTGGGACACGTCGTTCATCGGCGCCCACGCCATCAGCCAGGCCCGCCTCTTCAACGAGCACGCCACCGGCGCGATCCTCAAGGAAGAACGCCTCGACGCCCTCATGGGCCCCGGCGGCATCAACGACTGCGGCAACGCCCAGAACTGCGTCAAGGTGTGCCCCAAGCACATCCCCCTCACCGAATCCATCGCCGCCATGGGCCGCGCCGTCACGCTCCACGGCATCAAGAAGTTCTTCCGCGGGGAGTGAACGCACGCGCTTCGCCCGCGGGGCGGGCTTCGCAAGGGACGCGGCGCTGATGCTCGAATGCCAGCCCGCTGCGGGCGTCCCTTGGTTGAGCCGGGGTGCGCAGCCCGGCCCTGCGGGCAAGCCCCCGGCGGAGCCGATTCGCGCGGGTGGGTGGCGTGATGACGCGATCGGTTGACCATGCTCCCGGCGCGGATCGGCGTTCCTGTTCGGAAATCGCTTCGCGATTGGGGAAAGGCGTTGATTGGCGCGTGGCCGACGGCGCGAATCGAGCACCCGCGTACCCAGGGCTCGCCCGCAAAGCCGGGCAGCGCCCTGGGCTACCTGCCGGGTCGCCCGCGGAGCGGGCGAGGATGCGGTGGGTTGTTTGTGAGGGTGTGATGCGAATGGGCGTGTGGGTGGTGGCGTTGGTCCGGTTGGCTCGCGTCGAAGTCCAACGCAAACAAGGCCGCGACGCATTCGCGTCGCGGCCCTGTGATCTCGATCGTCTCGTCGTCCAGCGGGGGCGGGCGTCAGCAGCCGCCGCGTTCCCAGATCTCGAAGAAGGCGTCCACGTCGCTGGCGTCGACGCCGCCGTCGTGGTTGATGTCGCCGCCGCAGAAGGGGTCGCCGACTTCGACCGAGACGTAGTACTCGGTGGCGTTGTTGCCGCTGCAGTTGACCGCGCTGCGGTCGTCGACGCGCAGACGCAGGGTGTAGCCGCAGGCGGGCAGTTCGGAGGCGTCCCAGACGCCCAGGACGCCGTTGGTGATGTTGGTGGTGCCCGAGGCGATGGGGACGTAGGTGTTGTAGGGGCCGCCGGTGACGCTGAGGGTCCAGCCGCTGAGGTTGGCGTCGAAGGTGGTGCCGCGAATCTCGACGACGCCCCGCACGGTGTCGCAGTTGATGGGGCTGGCGATCTGGGCGACGGGGCGGGTGTTGTCGATCACGACGTTGCGGCTGACGGCGGAGGCCTGGCCGCAGAGGTCGACGGCCTCGACGAAGATGGTGCAGGGGCCGTCGGCGAAGCCGCCGGCGTTGATGCTGCCCAGCGGATCGTTGAAGACCTCGCTGGTGCTGGTGGAGACGTAGGTCTTGACGCCTCCGGGACGCTGGTAGGCGATGCGGTAGTTGGAGAAGCAGGCGTCATCGTCGACGGTGCCGTCAAGGCAGATCACGCCGCCCACGAGCTGGCCCGCCACGGGCGAGCGGAGGCTGATGCCCGGGGGGGAGGAGTCGACGTGGAGGTAGGTGACGGCCGACTCGGAGATGCCTTCGGTGTTGGAGACGCGGAGCCGCACGAAGTAGTGGCCGGTGGGGATGCCCGAGGTGTTCCACGACGCGAGCGTCCCCCCGGCGACGGGCGTGGTGGAGGTGACGATCGTGGTCCATGGGCCGGTGGGGCTGGTCGAGTACTCGAGGGTGTACGAGGACATCGAGCCGTCGGCGTCGGCGGTGCCGGTGATGGTGATGGGGTTGCAGTCGCACGACAGCGGCGCGGGGCCGGTGATCGACGCGCGGGGCGAGCCCGCGCCGGGCTGGGCGATGCCGGTGAGGATCACCGAGTCGCCCGTCTGGAGCGTCACGACCGCCACGCCCCTGGTGTTGAAGGCGGTGGCGCTCGTCGTGATGGTGGCGAACTTGGTCGTCGCGCTCGAGGGCGCGGTGGAGGGGTACCGCCACTTCACCGTTGTGCCCGGGGCGGCGGTGCGAGAGGCGAGGATGGGCGAGACGGTGCCCGGGCTCGTGGGGTCGAAGCTGACCGACGTCGAGTAGGGCGCCATGTTCAGGCGGTCGATGCTCGTGGCGATGCCGTTCAGGCTCGGCGTCACGTCGCGGAGCTGCGAGCGGAACTCCAGCACGCCCGCGGCGTTCCGCGTCACGCGGTCCTGCAGCTTGCCCTGATAGAGCAGCGCGCCGCCCGAGTTGCGGATCTCGACCGGCACGAGATTGTCGTAGACGATCGTCGCCGAGTAGCTCGCGCCCGGGGGCGTGACCGACCCGCCGGCCGGGAGCGAAAGTTGGGCGTGGCCGCTGGCGGTCGCCGCGGCGAGGGCGGCGACGGCAAGGGCGGGACGAGCGAACGGGTTGAGCAAGGTCTTCATGGCTGTGACTCGCGGTGGTCGTGGGCTCGGAATGGGCGTGGCCCTCGGGTGACGCCGCGAACCGGCGGGGTTCGCACCTTGCCTGCGAAGGGCCCCTGGCGATCTTGCAGGGGTGGGGCGAGAAATCGGTGCTCGGGGCGCAAGTGGTTGCCGAGCAGGCGTCGGAAGGGGCGTGCCGTTGATCCGCGCACGTCAGCCCGCTTCGGGCGTCCCGTGGTTGAGCCGGGGTGCGCAGCCCGGCTTTGCGGGCAAGCCCCCGGCGGAGTTGGTACGCGCGTGTGGGATGGCGGTCGGTTCGCGTCGCGAGCACGAACGGCCCACATCCCCCTCGCCCGCCTTGGACCGAACCGGCAGGTCGGCCAGGGCACTGCGAGTCTTCGAGCGAGCCCTGGGTGGCGGGGCGTGATGCGCGATGTGGCGATCGTTTGACTGTGCCCCCGCGCGGATCGTCGCTTGTGTACCCATGGCTCGCCCGCGGAGCAGGCTTCGGAAGGGGCGTGCCGTTGATCCGCGCACGTCAGCCCGCTTCGGGCGTCCCGTGGTTGAGCCGGGGTGCGCAGCCCGGCTTTGCGGGCAAGCCCCCGGCGGAGTTGGTACGCGCGTGTGGGATGCGCAATGTGGCACTCGTCTGACCGTGCCACCCACGCGGATCGGCGTTCGTGATCGGAAACGCCTCCGGGGTTGATGCACACAGCGCGTCGCGTCCGGGGGTGGCGGCGGAGTGACACGACCCGCGACTATGTTCGGGAATCACTTCGCGATCGGGGGATGGTGTTGAATGGCGCGCGGCCGAGGGTGCGGATCAGCACCCGCGTACCGAGGGCTCGCCCGCAAAGCCGGGCAGCGCCCTGGGCTACCTGCCGGTTCGCCCCAAAGCGGGCGAGGATGGGTCCGTTGATTCGTGGTCGACGACGCGAATCGTCATCAGAACGTCGACGCGCCGCCCGTCTGGGCGGGCACCGGGGCGACGGCATCGCCTTCGGCGAGCGTCGCGGCGCGAAGGCGGGCGAAGTCCCACTGGTCGGTCGAGCGGAACTGCTCGGGGAGCCACGCGCCCCACTTGGCGCGGAACTTGGCGTACGCCTCCTGGACCGTCTTCATCCGCTGTGCAGCCGCGACCTCTTCGGGCGCCTTGGACTGCTGCATCTCGGCGCGGATGTATCCCTGGCCGTGATGGCGGATCCACGCGCCCTTGGCGCACACGAGCTTGAAGCCCGCCCGCTGGGCGCGAAGGCCGAAGTCAAGGTCGCCAAAGTAGGAGTGGAAGCGGGGGTCGACGCCTCCGATGCGGTCGAGAAGGCCGCGGCGGATGAGCACGGCGTCGCCCGAGAGGAGGTTGTCCTCGACGTGGTGGAGCCCGAACTGCTCGGCCATGTAGTTGGAGAAGTTGATCCACTGCATGGGGTTGCCGGCCTCGAAGGGCGGGGCGTACTGGTGCTCGGGGTGGCTGTCGACGACCTCGGCGGTGCCGCGGATGACGCCGTAGGTCGGGCTGATCGCCGCGACGGCGAGGATGGTGCTCAGCCACGCGGGGGTCATGAACATGTCGTTGCTGATGAAGAAGACGTTGTCGCCCTGCGCGCGGGCGAGTCCGTAGGCGAGCACGCCGGTGTAGTGCTGGCGGGTCGAGAAGCGGGTGATCGAGACCTTGGCGGAGGTCGCGCCGCGGAAGGGCTGGAAGAGCCGCGGGGTGATGCCCAGGGCCGGGTCGCTCTCGTCGTCGAGGAGGATGAACTCGCAGAGGCGCTCGAGCGAGTGCGTGCGGACGGCGTGCAGCACCGAGTCGAGGCAGAGTCGCGTCTCCTCGGGTTGGCTCCTCGCCGGGATGATGAACGAAAGCATGGGCGAGAGCATACCACGAATCACCCGGAAGGTTCTCGGTCCGTTGCAGTCATTTCAGGCGTTTTTGTCGGCAGGCCCGCACCCGTACGGGAGGCGATCCGCGGGGCGTCGGCTGGTTTGGGGTCATCCGCGGTGCATGCTGTGGGTGAGGGACGCGGCCCACAGACCCGCGACCCAGCCCGGACACACAGTGGAGAAGAAGGACATGAACATCGCCCGTATCGCCATCGCCGGCGGCCTCGCGCTGCTGGGCGTCCTCGCCCCGTCCGCCGGCGCCCAGACCGTCAGGACGCTGTACGAGAACTCCTTCGAGGCCCGAGACCTCGGCGGCGTCTGGACCTCCACCACCAAGCTCATGGTGCTCCCCGCGCCCTTCACGACCTTCAACGGCAACTACTCCAACGGCTCCACGCGGCTCACCATTCCCGCCGCGACCAGGCCCGCCAGCACGCCCGGCGGCCCCGCCCTGTACAACCTCTACACCGTCACGTTCGACCTGTTGGTGCTCGATTCGTGGGACGGCAACGAGCCGACCTACGGCATCGACCGGATCAAGGTGCTCGTGAACTCGATCGAGAAGTTCAACCAGACCTTCTCGAACCACGCGGGCGGGTCGCAGTCGTTCGGCTCGCCGACCATCGGCGGCACGAACCTCGGCTTTGGCGCCTGGCCAGACGCGATCTACCGCTCCGTCAGCGTCAGCTTCGCCGATCCGGGCACGAGCACCCTCGCGATCACGTGGCAGGACGGCGGCCTTCAGGGCATCACCGACGAATCGTGGGGCATCGACAACGTGAAGGTCACCTACCAGGTCGTGCCTTCGCCCGCCTCGGCCTCGTGCCTTCTTGGCGGCGCCGGTCTTCTCGCCCGTCGCCGTCGCCGCTGACTGAGACGCCCTCGCCCGTTCGGTCGGCCACGAAGAAGAACTCCCGGTTCACCAGGTGGCTCACCACGCCCACCTTGTCGCCCGCGGGGTTGTGAATGCCGATCTGCGCTCCCACGTACCGCCGGTGCGCCACGTCGTGCACCCGCACCCGCGTGCCCGGCCCCATCGACTCGACGATCAGCGATTCCATCGCCTCCCGCGTGATGAACCCCTCGTCGCTGAAGGAGATCACGGCCCTTGGCGCCCGAAGCGTCTTGAGCGTGGTCCGCAGGGCGGACTCGAACGTTCGCTTGGCGTTGAAGGGGCTCTTGCGGGTGCGGCAGTCCTCGCGCTTGCGGGCCACGCCGTACGCCGCCGGAGCGTCCCACCGCACCAGCGTCTCCCAGACGTGGTAGTTGCCCAGGTACGAGTGCTGGTTGTACGGCGGATCGACGTACGCCAGGTCGGCGGGCATGCTCGCGGCCTCCGCCGCATCCAACGCATGGGCTTCGCACGCGCCCGACGCGGGACGGTCGAGCAGTTCGGGCGCCCGCAGCGTCAGGTCGTTGTGCGCCCGCGGCGCCCACTGCTTCAGGTACGCCATCTGCAAGCCGGTCGTGGAATCGACGCGGTCGGCAGCCTCCATCAGCGAGACGAGCATGATCGCTTCGAGCTCGCGAGGCAGCCCCTTGCGAGCGATGGCCTCGCGGATGGCGTCGACCCTCGCCCCGTTCCGGGGCATGAAGAACCTCGCCTCTTCGCAGAACGTGGTCGTGAAGTACCCCGCGCGCCCCGGCAGGGCGTTGAACTCATCCACCAGCATCCTCGTCTCGCGGAGCCACCGCGACGCGTCGGCCTGGACGTAGCACGTCCCCAGCGCGTGCGCGTAGGCGTTGTGATCGTTGGCGATGACGCGGTAGCCCGCCCGCTTGAGGGCGTGCCCCACTCGCGAGGTGCCGGAAAAAAGGTCCAGAACGGTGCACGGGCCCGATGTCGCGGCCACCAGCTCGAGCAGCCGGGGCAGCAGCACACGCTTGGAGCCCAGGTACTTGATCACCGCGAACGAATCCCTGCCTTCACGAGACGACCGCTCACGCGCCGGCGGGCTTGATCTTCTTTTCGAACTTCTCGCGGCGTTCCTGCTGCTGCTGGAACTCCTTCTGCTCGTCGGCCGTCGCCCCGGTCGTCACGTTCTGCGAGGTCGGCGGCGGGGGGGCGGGCTGGTAGTACATGAAGAGCATGCCGGCCGCACCCACGATCGCCACGACGGCGACGGCGGTCACCACGGCGTTCTTCTTGGAGCTGGCGGCGGGCTTGGAAGCGGACTTCTGGGCGGGTGCTGAGGGCATGGTCAAGACTCCGTGACGTCGTCGATGCGAAGAGGGTAGCGCGGGAGCGTCGGCGTCGTCGTCGGGGTCCGTTCGGAGCGGTCGGATCGAACTCCAGATGACGCGATGACCTCCCTGCCCCCTATCCTCCCCGAATCCTTGACCGGCGGGAGAACCGATTCCTAACTTCCGCCGTGGCGGGGCCTCCCTGCCGCCGCGATCGACCCCAGGACACGCCGATGAAGACACCCTCCCGCGAGTATCAGGCCCTGAGCGATCATTCCTGCGTCGGCCGCGGGCCGCTCGCGCGGGCCGCGTCGCTCCTGGTCGTGCTCGCGGGGATGGCGGCTCCCCTGCACGCGGCTGAACCGCCTTTCGACATCAACGCGCCGCGTCCCGTCGGGCCCCGGTCGTCGCCGCGTCAGGCCCCGCCGCCGCGGCCGTCGTCGCCCGAGGCCGCGACGGGCGCCGATCGACGCGAATCGCCGTCGGGCAGTGCGTCGGCGCCGGGCCGGACCGTGCCCGCCGACGGCCGCGTCTACGCCGTCTCCCGCGTCATCATCGAATGGCGAACGCCCGGCGAGGGGCAGCCCTCGGCCGATGAACTCCTCGATACGCAGGTCACGCTCGGCGTGCTGCCGCAGGGGTACGTCTCCTCTCGCGAGCTCTCACCCGCGGGACAGCCGCTGACCGACGTCATGGGCCGGCCGCTCGCGCGTTCGGGCGTGCCCACCGAGACCTTCCGCCTGCGAGACCTGGGGGTCGGGGTCGGGGCGCAGTTGCACGCCAGCGCCATCGGCGAGGTGTGCCGCGGGGTGGCCTTGGAACTCAACCGTCGCGGCTTCATCTCCGTATTCGTGCGTCCCGCCGAGGACCAGATCTCGATGAAGAGCGGCGAGGACCTCCGCCAAGGCGCCACGGGCGATCTGCGGCTGGTGGTCTGGACGGGCCGCGTGAGCGAGGTCCGCACCGTCGCTTCGGGCGAGCGTCTGTCCAAGGAGATCGAGGCGGGCACGACGCCGGCCGTCAACACGCCCGACCGCGTGCACGAACGCATCCGCGCCCAGAGCCCGGTCGCCGCCAACGACCTGGTTCGACGCGACCTCATCGACGATCACCTCGCGCGGCTCAACCGCCATCCGGGCCGCCGCGTCGAGGCCGCCGTCGCTCCCGGCGCAGGGCCCGACGAGGTCACGCTCGATTATCTCGTCGCCGAGAACAAGCCGTGGACGGCCTACGCGGAACTCTCCAACACGGGCACGAAGTCCACCAGCGAATGGCGGGAGCGGTTCGGCTTCGTCCACAATCAGCTCACCCGCCGCGACGACGTGCTGCGGCTCGATTACGTCACGGCGGGCTTCGACCGCTCGCACGCCGTCAACGTCGACTACTCCTTCCCGGTCCTCTCCGATCGCGTGCGTGCCCGCGGCTTTGGCTCCTGGTCGCAGTACGACGCCTCCGACGTCGGTTTCGCGGGCGAGACCTTCCGGGGCGAGAACGCCGCCGCGGGCGCGGACATCGTCGCGACCGTCTGGCAGCGACGCGACTTCTTCCTCGACGTGGTGGCGGGCCTGAAGTGGCAGTCGATCGACGTCGAGAACTCCGTGCTGGCCCAGAAGGGCAGCGACAACTTCATGACGCCGTCGGTCGGCCTGGCCGCCGAGCGAGTGCGAGACGCCTCGGCCCTCCACGCGGCTGCGACCGTCTCGTGGAACGTCGATGATCTCGACAAGACCGAGAAGGACGCCCTGGGGCGTCCGGGCGTCGACCAGTCCTTCACCGTCCTTCGCATGGAGGCCGGGCACAGCTTCTATCTCGAGCCCGTCCTCAACGACCTGGGGTGGTTCAACGGCCCCGA
Organism: Phycisphaerae bacterium; assembly: GCA_037139735.1. Lineage (GTDB taxonomy): Bacteria > Planctomycetota > Phycisphaerae > Phycisphaerales > UBA1924 > UBA2402. The sequence continues at coordinate 1,945 of JBAXFU010000074.1, read as the reverse complement.
CGGCAAGGGATTCACCTCGCTGGCCCACGAGTTGTCGCTCAGCGGCCGCGGGCAGTTCTCCTTCGACAACCGCCTGATCCCCACCGAGGAGGAAGTCGCGGGCGGGTTCTTCTCGGTCCGCGGCTATCCCGAATCGCTCGCCGCCGGCGACAACGTCTTCATCGGGTCGCTCGAGTATCGCTTCCACCTGCCCAACGCCCTCTCGCCCGGACGGCCCGGCACGATGGGCGACGCCGCGATGCCCGCGTGGGTGGGCCGCGACTTCCGCTGGACGCCCCAGCACGACTTCGGCCGCGCCGACTGGGACCTGGTCCTCAAGGGCTTCTTCGACATCGCCAGCGTCAACCAATCCGAGAAGCTCGCGGGCGAGCTCCCCGACACTCTCATCAGCGCGGGGGCGGGCGTCGACCTGCTCTTCCGCCGCAACGTGAGCGCGAGGATCGACTGGGGCCTCGCCCTCAAGGACGCCGGGCCCGAGCAGCTCGGGTCGAGCGAGCGGGAGGTCTCCGCGGGGAGTTCCCGTCTGCACTTCCTCCTCACCGTCTCCTACTGACCCCTTTGTCCGCGCCGCGTCCGTGAAGGACGCGGCGATCCGTGCGAGCCGAGGATCCGTGACCATGGCACACTGCGTCGCAAGGCCCACCCCGTCCGCCCCCGCCGTCCATCGCACCGCGAGCGAACTCGCCGCCGTCGCCGAGGCCTGCGCCCGGGGGGGAGGCTCGCTTGTCGTTTCCGGTCTGCTCGCGGGCCTGCTGGTGGGCCTGCTCGCGCCCGCCGCCCTCGCCGGTCCCGACGGAGCCCGCGTGGTCCGCGGCGACGTCTCGATCACCCGCAACGGCTCGGAGACGCTCATCCGCGCCGGTCGCAACAGCATCATCGACTACCGCAGTTTCGACATCGCGCGGGGCGAGACCGTCCGTTTCCAGCAGCCCGACGCGGCCGCGCGCGTCCTCAACCGGGTGCAGTCGGCCCAGCCCACCCGCATCGACGGCTCGCTGCTGGCCAACGGCCGCGTCTACATCGTCAATCCCTCGGGCGTGCTCTTCGGCGCCACCGCCAGGGTCGACGTCGCCGGGCTGTACGCCGCCGCGGGTCGCATCAGCGACTCGGACTTCGTCCGTGGCCTCGATCGCTTCACGGACCTCTCGGGTCGCGTCGTGAACGAGGGCGCGATCACCGCCGACTTCGTGGGGCTTCTGGGCCGCAGCGTCGGGAACGCGGGCAGCATCGATGCGCCGCAGGGCGCGGTGGTGATGGCCGCGGGCAACGACGTGCTCGTCGGCCGTCGCGACGGCGGGATTCATGTCCGTGTCGAGGGACGCGCCGATGATGCCGCGGGCCCCGCCCTCTCCAACACCGGCGAGATCGACGCGGCGTCGGGCGTGGTCTCGATGGCCGCCGGGGACGTCTATTCGATGGCGATGCGGATCGGCGGCGTCGTTCGCGGGCGCGAGATCCGCGCGGCCGCGTCCTCCGGCGAGGTGCACGTCGAGGGGCGGCTCGATGCCGCCGCCGTGCGGGGCGGGGGCGCGGGCGGACCCGGCCGCGGCGGTCGCGTCGAGGTGCTCGGCGAGAAGGTCGGCCTCTTCGACGCCTCGATCGACGCCTCGGGCACTCGCGGGGGCGGACAGGTCCGCATCGGCGGCGACGTGCAGGGCCGCGGCGACCTGCCTCGCGCCGACGTGACGTACGTGAGTCGCGGCAGCAGCGTGCGGGCCGACGCCACCGAGCGTGGCGAGGGCGGCAGCGTCGTGGTCTGGTCCGATCGGGCCAGCCGCGTCTACGGGGACATCTCCGCCAAGGGCGGCGTCCGCGGGGGCGACGGCGGCTTCATCGAGACCTCGAGCAAGGGCCAACTCGATCTTTCGAGCCGCGAGATCTCCGCGGCCGCCCCGAGCGGCCGCGCCGGCTCGTGGCTGATCGACCCTCGCAACGTGAACATCAC
>JBAXFU010000073.1:0-16705 GCA_037139735.1 Phycisphaerae bacterium | reverse complement strand
TCCCTTGGTTGAGCCGGGGTGCGCAGCCCGGCTTTGCGGGCAAGCCCCCGGCGGGGCATCAACGCGAGGCCGGCTTGGCCCATGCCGCTGCCAGCATCGTCCGTTGCTCCCGGCCTCCCGCCAGCGATCGCGACGTCGCCAGCGCTTCGTCGAGCATCGCGGGCGTCGCGAAGGCGTCGAGTTCGCCCAGCAGCCGCTTGGTGGCCGCCATCGCGTGCGGCGGTTTGGCGGCCAGCATCGCGGCGATTTCGAGCGCCGTGGCTTCGCACGCCTCGGGCGCATCGATCAGGTGCGAGACCAGTCCGATCCGAAGGGCTTCTGCGCCGTCGATGGTGGAGGAGTCGAGCAGACGCGATCGCGCCGGGCCGTGGCCGCAGGTCGAGGCCAGGCCGGGAGCCGATACCGCCGGGGAGATGCCCAGTTTCACGACCGGGTACCCCAGTTTCGCGGCACGGTCGGTCGCGGCGAAGTCGGCGTGGGCCACCATCGCGCACCCGCCCGCGAGCGCGGCCCCGTGCGCGCTGACGACTACCGGGCAGGGCAGGTTGCGCATCAGGCGGCAGACACCCGCCAACCCGCGCAACAAGTCGTCGAGCACGCCCGAAGACGGGTCGTCGCGACAGGAGGAGAGGTCGAACCCCGAGCAGAAGACCCCGCCCGCCCCCGACATCACGACCGCCCGTGCGTCGTGTCCTTGCTCCAAGGCCCCGGCGAGCGCGTCGAGCATCGGCGGGGTCAGGGCGTTCTTCTTGTCGCCACGCTCAAGGCGGACGAGCAGGATCGAGCCCTCGACGCGGGTGGAGACCATGGTGGACGGTAAGCCCGGGGCGGTGGATGATGTCCCCGAATCAGGTGCCGCGCACGCCCCAGAACAGCCGCCGCGACGCTGACAAAGACCGATCAGACCCATCGAACTTTCAAAATATTCTGAAAGCGATATGGATCTCTCGGGCGTCGAAGCGGATACTGAGAGGGAGATGGCCGAGGTACCGAGCACAACTCCGGGGGCTGACCCGCTGCGGGAGGCGCAGGATCGCTTCATCGCGGTCTGGGGCCAGATGGCGGGCGCGTGGGGCATCTCGCGGACGATGGCCGAGGTGCACGCCCTGCTCTATATCAGCGGCGAGCCGCTGTGCACGGACGACATCATGGAGCGGCTGGACATCTCTCGCGGCAACGCCTCGATGTCGCTGCGGGCGCTGCTCGACTGGGGCATCGTCGAACGGGCGCACAAGCGGGGCGACCGCAAGGAATACTTCAACTGCGAGCAGGACGTGTGGACGATGTTCCGCGCCATCGTCCGCGAGCGGATCAAGCGAGAGGTCGATCCGCTGCTGGCCTCGCTCTTCGAGATTCGCGACCTCACGCCCGAATCGAAGGTGCCCGGCGCCACGACGCACAACGAGCGGCTCGACGCCCTGGTCGACTTCTTCAGCACCGTCGAGAAGCTCGGCCACAGGTTCGTGAGCCCGCCCGGTCGCGGGCTGCAACTCGCGGCATCGCTGCTGGGGAGTTTCGCCGGCGGCTCCTCGCGCTCGTCGGAGGCCAAGTCATGAGCGCCATCGGCAACGTCAGGCCCGTGCGCGTCGACGGCTCGGCCGACACCCGTCGGGCCACCTCGCTCCGTCTGGCGATCGCGGTGTCGAGGCGGGCGTTGGTCGCGGCGACGGCCCAAGGCCGCGCCTCGGCCCTCTTCGAGACGGCGCCCTCGCTCGCCGCCGATGGTCCCGACGTGCACCTGTGCTTCGTGGTCGACCACGCGGGCGACCGCGTCGACGCGAGCGTGCGGTGCGAACTGGTCGACGCCTCGAGCGGCGATCGCTGGCCCCTGACGACCTCCGGGCGGGCGGCCATCGTGAACGACGACGACCTGCTGCACGTCGACGCCCCCGGCCTGCTTTCGGCCACGCTCCGTCGCGCCGACCTGGCGGGCCGGCCCCTCTTCCTGCGCACGCCCCTGCTGGGCGCGATGGGGCTCGCGGGCGGCCGCTACGAGGTGCCCTGAACGTCGTGGAGGCCGCGGGCGGCGGCTACGCTGGAGCGAGCGCTCGGGCCGGTCACGGGGCCGGGTCCGCGTCGCGATCGGGACGCCACCAGCATGACGAGCAAGCACGACACGTACGCCAGCCCGCTGGCCGAACGCAACGCCAGCCCCGAGATGCTCGGCGTCTGGTCGGCGCGTCGCAAGTTCCAGACATGGCGTCGCATCTGGCTGGCCGTCGCCACGGCGCAGCACGAACTCTCGAAGGGCCGGCCGCACCCCCTGGTCACCGCGGAGCAACTCGCCGAGCTGCGGGCCGTCGTGGAGCGGGGCGTGACCGACGAGCAGCTCGCCTCGGCCGAGCGCCACGAGCGGGAGTTGCGTCACGACGTCATGGCCCACGTCCACGCGCTGGGCGAGGCCGCGCCGGCGGCCAAGGGCGTCATCCACCTGGGCATGACCAGCCAGGACGTCGTGTGCAACGCCGACCTCCTGCTCATCGCCTCGGCCATGCGGCTCGTCAAGGCCAAGCTCGCGCGGCTCGTCATCGTCATGGGCGAGTTCGCCTCGCGCACCAAGGCCATTCCCGCCCTGGGGTTCACGCACTACCAACCCGCGCAGCCCACCACCGTCGGACGCCGCGCGGCCGGGTGGGCCTTCGACCTCGACCTCTGCCTCGAGCACATGGAGGCGGCGGTGCCCGCGGGCCTGCTTCGGGGCCTGAAGGGCGCGACGGGCACGCAGGCGTCGTTCCTGGCCCTGCTGGGCTCGGCGGGCGAAGTGGACGACCTCGAGCGCCGCTTCGTCGACGCGCTCGCGCTCGAGTCGCCCGCGAAGGTGCTCAGCCATTCCAACCAGACGTACGCGCGGGTGATCGACACCTTCGTCGTCTCGTCGCTGGCCTCGTGCGCGAGCGTGATCCACAAGATCGCGAGCGACATCCGCCTGTTGTGCAACCGCAAGGAGCTCGACGAGCCCTTCGAGAGCCGCCAGATCGGCTCCTCCGCGATGCCCTACAAGCGAAATCCCATGCGGTGCGAGCGGGCGTGCGGGCTCGCGAGGTTCGTGATGAACCTGCCCGGCAACACCTTCGATACCGCCGCCACGCAGTGGCTCGAACGAACGCTCGACGATTCCTCGAACCGCCGGCTCGTCCTTCCCGAGGCCTTCCTCGCCCTCGACGGCGCGCTCGACATCATGAACAACGTCGCGCAGGGGCTCGTCGTGCACGAGGCCTCGGTGCGGGCCAACCTCCTGGCCGAACTCCCGTTCATGGCGACCGAGAACCTGCTGATGGAGTGCGTGACGCTCGGCGCCGATCGCCAGGAGCACCACGAGATCATCCGCATGCACGCCCAGGCCGCGGGCATGCGCGTCAAGCAGGAAGGCAAGGCCAACGACCTCATCGATCGCCTCCGCGCCGACAAGGCCTTTGCCTCGAAGGAACGCGGCGGCACGCTCCGGGCCGATCCCGACTGGTCCGACCTGCTCGACCCCGCCCGGTACGTCGGACGCAGCGTCGAGCAGGTCGACCGATTCGTGCGCGAGGTCGTCGAACCCCGGCGAGCCTCCTACGGGCCGGCGATCGCTCGCCTGGCCGAGAACGCGCCACGGGTGTGAACGGATGGCGAGGCGTCAGGCCCCGATCGCCAGGCCCCGATCGCCAGGCCCCGATCGTCAGGCCCCGATCTTCAGGCCCCGATCGTCAGGCCGCGATCGTGAACTGACGCTCCAGGCCCATCTGACGCAGCGTGTGCGCCGCAGGCGTGCACAACCCCGTCAGCACCAGCCCGCCTCCGCGGGAGCGGCACCGTTTCGAGACCTCCAGCAGCACGTTGATCCACGCGCACGAGAAGGCGGCCACCTTCGTCAGGTCCAGCATGACCTTGCCCCGCGAGCGTTCCGCGACGAGGTAGAGCTGGTCGGCCAGGGCCGCCGCCTGACGCTCCCGCACGGCCGGGCATTGGATGTGGACCACCGACATCTCGCCCACCGGCTCCACCGTCATCATCGCCTGCGAGAGGATCGATGATTCGACGTTCAGCGTCTCCTCGACAAGGGGCTGCGACGGCGGCGAGGCCGACATCGGCCCCACGTCGACCGAATCATCGACCGAACCATCGACCGAGTCGTCGGCCGAGGCGTTGGTCAGCCGCAGTGTTGCAGGCGGTCGACTCCCCGGGCCCGGCCCCGCGGGCGGGGACGGATCATCGAAGATCGGGGTGTCCGCCCGCGTGAGTTCGGAGACATGCCGCCCGTCGGGCAGGCGCGACTGGACCGAGGGCTTTGATTGTTGGCGAGCGCGTTGGAAGGGTGAGTGCATGACCCGAGCTCCGAGGTGTTGGTTCGAGCAGGAAGGCGACGATCGCGAGGCGTGGCGAATGACGCCGCACGACGCTGCACCCACACGATCCAATTCGCGCGGTCGGTCCGCAACCCGGGGCGGGGATCAAGCCCGGGGGTTCCCCCGCACCACCGGCATGACCGGCATGACCGGCATGACCGGCATGACCGGCATGACCGGCATGACCATCACGACGCGACCGGGCGTCGCCTCGCGGTGCCGCGGTGACGGAAACCGCCCGCCGGCGCCTCCATGCGGGGGGGCCTCCCCGCTCGGCGGGGCCGGTGGTACACTTGGCGTTCGCCTCCCATTCGGGTGATCCGACGGGACATCGATCGGGGGTGCGAGCGGGCTGGCGCGAGGGCCGGCACGCGGGTGGACGCCGGCTCCCGAGCGAGGGCCAGACTGCACGATTCCGAGGGCACGACCTTGAGCACACGCATCGAACTGAAGGAACTGACCAAGCGATTCGGGGGTTCGGGCAGCGGCGGCATCCTCGCCGTCGACCGCGTCACCTTCAAGGTGGAGGGGGGCGAGGTGCTCGGCTTCCTGGGGCCCAACGGCGCGGGCAAGAGCACGACCATGAAGATGTTGACGGGATTCCTCCCCGCCACGTCAGGTTCGGCCAGCATCTGCGGCTTCGACGTCGCGACCAGCCCGCTTGCGGCCAAGGAGCGGATCGGCTATCTCCCCGAAGGCGCGCCCGCCTACGCCGACATGACGCCCGAGGGGTTCCTGAACTTCTGCGCGCAGGTGCGGGGCCTCACCGGCGAGGCCGGACGCAAGGCCGTCGCACGCGCCGTCGAGCGCACCAACCTCCAAGGCGTGCTCCGCCAGCCCGTCGAGACCCTCTCCAAGGGCTTCAAGCGTCGCGTCGGATTGGCCCAGGCCATCCTGCACGATCCCGACGTGCTGATCCTCGACGAACCCACCGACGGCCTTGATCCCAACCAGAAGCACGAGGTGCGGGCCCTCATTCGCGAACTCGCCAAGGGCAAGGGGTCGGGCGACGGCGGCCGCGCGGTCGTTCTCAGCACCCACATCCTCGAGGAAGTCGAGGCCGTCTGCACCCGCGTCGTCCTCATCGCCCGGGGCAGGGTCGTGGCCGACTGCACCCCGGCCGAGTTCGTCGCCAAGAGCCGCTTCCACAACGCCGTCACCCTCGAGGTCGTCACCCCCGACCGCGCCGACGTCCCCTCGGCGATTCGGCAGATCAGTGGCGTCGCCGGCATCGAGGAGGTCGAGACCGCCGACGCCGGCCACGGCCGTCGCGTCCGCTGCGTCGTCCTCGCCGGCAAGGGCAAGGCCGTCGCCCACGAGGTGAGCCACCTCGTGAAGGCCAGGGGGTGGGAGGTCGAATCGATGCGGGTCGAGGCCGGACGTCTCGACGACGTCTTCCGCGACCTGACCCGCGCGTCGGCCTGATCGCAGGCCCGCGGCTCACGATCACACGCTCACCATTCGACGCGGCATCATCGCCGCGACCAACAGGAACGACGATCCATGCGAGGCACGCTTCCGATCTTCAGGCGAGAACTCTCCGGCTACTTCGCCACGCCGGTGGCCTACGTCTTCATCGTGATCTTCCTGGTCCTCACCGGGATCTTCACGTGGCAGTTGGGGGGCTTCTTCGAGCGGGGACAGGCCGACCTGCGGCCCTTCTTCGACTTCCATCCATGGCTCTACCTCTTCCTCATCCCCGCCGTCTCCATGCGGCTGTGGGCCGAGGAGCACAAGAGCGGGACCATCGAACTGCTCATGACGCTGCCCGTGAGCCGCGGGGGGGCCGTCGCCGGCAAGTTCCTCGCGGCGTGGGCCTTCTGCGGCGTCGCGCTCGCCCTGACCTTCCCCCTCTGGATCACCGTCAACTACCTCGGCGCTCCCGACAACGGCGCGATCCTGACGGGGTACGTCGGGAGCCTGCTGATGGCCGGCGCGTTCCTGGCGATCGGCGCGTGCGTCTCGGCGGCGACCAAGAGCCAGGTCATCGCCTTCATCATCGCCGTGGTCATCTGCTTCCTCTTTCTGCTGGCGGGCTTCCCGCCGGTGACCGAGTTCCTCAAGGGCGTCCACGCGCCCGACTCGGTGGTCTCGGCCATCACGTCGTTCAGCTTCCTGACGCGATTCGACGCCATCGCCAAGGGCGTCATCGACCTGCGAGACCTCATCTTCTTCTCGACGCTCATCGTCTGCTGCCTGGTCATGAACGCCTTCATCCTCGAGGCCAAGAAGGCCTGACGCCCGCCGCGGCACCAGCCGGAACCACCCCCATGGGACGAACCAGCACCGTCATCGGATCGATCCTCCTGCTCGTCGTCGCCTTCGTGGCTGCGAACATGGTCGCCGGCGCAGGCCTCCGCGGCGCGCGCATCGACGCCACGCAGGGATCGCTCTTCACCCTCACCAAGGGCTCGCGCGCCATCGCCAAGAGCCCCGACGAGCCCGTCACGCTCACGCTCTACTTCTCCGCCAAGCTCGCCAGCGGCAACGCCCAGCTCGAGTCGTACGCCCGGCGCGTGCGAGAGCTGCTCGAGGAGTACGAGCGCGTCTCGGCGGGCAAGGTCCGCCTGCGCGTCGTGGACCCCGAGCCCTTCACCGAGGCCGAGGACCAGGCGTCGGTGGCCGGCGTCATCCCCGTCCCCGTCGATTCGTCGGGACAGAACCTCTACTTCGGCCTCGTGGGGTCCAACGCCGCGGACGGCAAGGAGATCATCCCCTTCTTCGATCCCCGCGACGAGCGCATGCTCGAGTACAACGTCAGCAAGCTGATCCACTCGCTGGCCAACCCCAAGCGACGCGTCGTGGGGCTCCTGTCGGGCATCCCGATCGAGGGCGGCTTCACGATGGACCCGATGACCCGCCAGCCGCGGCAGACCAAGGCGTGGCGCGTCGTCACCGAGCTTCGACAGGTCTTCGAGACCCGTGCGATCCAGAAGGACGCCAAGGAGATCCCCGCCGACATCGATCTCCTGCTGGTGATCCACCCCAAGGACCTCCCCGAGCAGACCGTCTACGCGCTCGATCAGCACGTGATGCGAGGAGGGAAGGCGGTCATCTTCGTCGACCCCAACTGCGACAACGACCCCGAGGGGAGCAACCCCATGGGCGGCGCGGGGGCCACCAAGGCCAGCGATCTCAACAAGCTCTTCAACGCCTGGGGCGTCGAGGTCCCCGCGGGCAAGTTCGCCGCCGACGCCGACACCGCCATCATGGTCTCGGGCGGGCGCGGCCAGCAGCCCGTGGAGGCGATCCAGTTGCTGGGGCTCAAGAAGGAGCACTTCAGCGAGAGCGATCCCGTCACCGCGCCCCTCACGAGGATGAACTTCGGCACCGTGGGCGTCATCCGCGCCGTGGCCGAACCCAAGGCCGAGGAAGGCAAGCAGCCCCCCGCGGCATCGGGCCCCAAGGCGACCATCACCCCCCTGGTGCAGACCGGCTCCAAGGCCGCGCTGTTGGACGCCACCTTGCTCATGTTCCCCGATCCCACCGCCCTGCGAAAGGCCTATGAGCCCGGCAAGGACAAGCTCATCGTGGCGGCGAGGGTGTCGGGGAAGGTGAACAGCGCGTTCCCCGCGGGGCGGCCCGCGGTCGCGGGCGAGTCGGCCGAGGATGCCGCCAAGTTCGGCAAGGACGCCCTGCCCGCCAGCCGCGACTCGATCAACGTGATCGTGGTGGCCGACGTCGACTGCCTGGCCAACATGTTCTGGGTGCGCGAGCAGGAGTTGATGCCCGGCATGCCCGTCACGCAGAAGTTCGCCGACAACCGCGACATGCTGCTCAACATGGCCGACAACATGTGCGGCAGCCCCGACCTCCTGCAGGTGCGAGCCCGCCAGGAATCGGCCCGCCCCTTCACGCTCGTCGAGGAGATGCAGAAGCGGGCCAACGAGAAGTTCCGCGCCGAGCAGGCGCTGCTCGAGAAGGAACTCGAGGTCACGCAGCAGAAACTCAACGAACTCCAAGGCCAGAAGCAGGGGAAGGACGCCTTCGTCATGACGCCCGAGCAGCAGAAGGAGGTGGAGAAGTTCCGCCTCCAGGCCGCCGAGACCCGACGCAAGCTGCGATCGGTGCAGAGCAGCCTCCGGCAGGACATCGAGTCGCTGGGCTCGTGGCTCAAGTTCATCAACATCGGCCTCCTGCCCCTGCTGGTCACGCTCGGCGCGGCGGGCCTGGGCTTCTACCGCGTGAGCCGCCGCCACGCCCCCAGCGCGGAATCCTGAAACGGCCGCCCCCGCCCCGCCAGCGGCTGATTTGATGTGGCACGATGGGAGTTCCCCATGAACAGCAAGACCCTCCTCGTCATCGCAGGTTCCACCCTCGCCCTCGTCGGCGCGGCGACATGGCTCACGTCGAGTCGCACGACGACCTTCGCGCCGGTCGCGGCCGCGTCGCAGCAACGCCTCTTCCCGGGCCTGGCCGATCGCGCGGGGGAGGTCGCCAAGATCGTCATCACCCGCGGCGGCCGCCAGACCGTCGTGGTGCGCGAGGGTGACGGACCGGCCTGGAAGGTCGAGTCGCTCGCGGGCTACCCCGCCAAGTTCGACGCGCTGCGGCCCCTGGTCGCCGGACTCGCCGAAGCGACGCTGACCGAAGCCAAGACGAGCAAGCCGGATCTCTACCCGCGACTGGAGGTCGAGGATGCGTCGGGCGCGGCGGCCAAGTCGACGCAGGTCACGCTCCTGGACGCCAAGGGCGCGACGATGGCCGATCTCGTCGTGGGGAAGATGGAGACGGGCGTGCCCTCGTCCGACCCCTTCAACCCGCCACCTTCGGACGGCGTGCAGCGTCGCTACGTCCGCAAGACGGGCGATGCCCAGTCGTGGCTCGCGCGCATCGAGATCACCCCGCCCGCCGAGGCCCTCGAACTGGTCGAGCGCAACGTGCTTGAGATCCGCAACGAGCGGGTGAAGGCGGCGACCATCACGCTTCCCGCCTCGGGCGACAAGCCCCCGGAAGTCGTCTCGGTCTCGAGGGCGAGCGACAAGGAGACGGCCTTCGCCATCGCGAACATCCCGGCGGGCATGAAGCCCAAGGACGAGTTCGCCGCGTCCAGGGTCGCGCAGGCCTTGTCATACCTGACCTTGGAGGGCGTGAAGCCCGCGGCGGAAATCAACTTCGCGGCGCCCGAGGCGGTCAAGGGCCTCTTCGAGTGCTTCGATGGGACCCGCGTGGCCGTGACGCTGGTGGAGAAGGACGCCAAGCCGTGGGTGAAGTTCGACGTGTCGTACGTCGAGCCCCCGGCCGAGCAGGCCGACAACGCCGAGCAGGCCGAGCAGGCCGATAAGGCCAACAAGGCCGATCAGGCCGCGACGCAAGCGACGGTCAACGCGGCCGAGGTGACCGAGGCGAAGAAGGCCATCCGAGCGTCCGTCAAGAAGGACGCCGACACGCTGCAGACGAAGGTGGCGGCATGGGCGTACCAGATTCCCGAGTTCAAGGCGACGCAGCTGCGGACGCGACTGGCTGAACTGGTGACGGCGCCAACGCCTCCGGCGACGCCCGAGGTGCCGCCTCCGGCGGCTCCGAACGCCGGCGGGAGCGTGCTGACGCCCGAGCAGCCGCGATGACGGTCCGAGTCACGTGGTGGCGGCCGCCCCCCCCCGGGGCGGCTGCGATGGCCGGGCGGGGCGTGGCGGCGTGCGCGTCGGACTTGTCGCCAATAATATGGGACGTTGCACCTTGCCAATTGCGATTGACAGGAACTTCACTTTCCGTTAATCTCACGCTGTGCGAGGCGTGTGCGGCTTGCCTCGCTCGTGCGTTCCATGACGACCGTGCCGCGGCGGCCGCGAATGGGAGAGTCGGTGTGTGTGCCCGAGGCGATACGTCGCGGGCGTGGTGTGGGTTCCCCTGACGGCGGGTTCCTTGAAAGAGAGGTTTGTATGAAGAGCGTCGATCGTGCCCTGATGGGCGTGGCGAGTGCGATGATGTTGGCGGCCGCGGCGTATGCCCAGCCGACGCCGACGGCCGATCTTGGCGTGGTTTCTCCGGGGACGCGGACGGGCGTGCTCACCGGGTTCTCTGCCGGTCAGGTGAAGTGGTTGAAGTTCACGATCGCGGGCGTGACGCGGCTCAACGGCGACTACCTCGACATCGACACCAACGGCGGCACGCTGGCCGGCACGTTCACGGGCGACAGCTACATCGGCTTCTACAACAACACGGGTGCTCGTCTGGCGTTCAACGACGACTCGGGTCCCGGTTCGTATTCGATGATCTCGTTCGGCGCGACCTCGCCGACGCGTCCGGGCCTGGCGGCCACCGGCAACGCCGCGGGGGCCGGATTGGCGCACGCGGGCGCCAGCGGCGCGGATCTGGCGCCGGGCGTCTACTGGCTGGCCGTGACCGGCTATCCGTCGACGATGAGCACGACGACGCCCTGGGGCGCGACCTCGACGCACAACGCGTCGGGCGACGTGGCGTATGTCATTTCGTACCAGTACACCGCTCCGGGCAATCCCATCGGCGTCGGCGGCTTCACCCCCGCCTCGATTCGCAGCTGCGACGGCGGCACGGCGGTGGCGACGGTCACCGTGACGCCGGGGTCCAATCCCGCGAGCACGGGGCTTCGCGTCAAGGGCGATCTGTCGGCCCTGGGCGGTTCGACGCTGCAGGACTTCTTTGACAACGGGACCAACGGCGACGCGACCGCGGGCGACAACATCTTCTCGTACGCGGTCAACGTGCCGGCCGGAACGACCGTGGGCAACTACGCCTTCGGCTACACCGTGTCCGACCTGCAAGGTCGTAGCACCACCGGCACCAGCACGGCGCTGGCCGTCAACCTGTGCCCGCAGGCCAACAACGCGGGTTGCTCGGCCGCCCAGGATCTCACGGTGGGCGTGCCGACGCCCGGCGCCCTGATCAGCTCCGGTTCGTCGACCTCGCTGCCTGCCTGCGGCGTCTACGCCACGGGTTCCTTCAACCAGAACTGGTACCGCTTCATCGGCACCGGCAACACGATGACGTTCACCACCTGCAACGCCACGGGCTTCGACACGATCGTCGCCGTGTACTGCGGCGTGGACGGCTGCGGCGCGCTGACGTGCGTGGGCGCCAACGACGACGCCACCTGCTCGTTCAGCGGCCTGCGGTCGACGCTCTCGTTCTGCTCGGTCGCGGGCGCTCCGTACTACGCCATCGTTCGCGGCTATAGCACGAACCTGGGCAACTACGTGGTCACCGTCAACGACGACGGCACTCCCTGCAACGCCACGATCGCCTGCGGTCAGCCCACCAGCCCGGTGGGCGCGGGTTCGCTCGGCGGCGCAGTGCAGAACTGCGGCGATCAGACCGCGCTGGTTCGCGTGACCGTCACGCCCGGCGCGTTCCCCGTCAGCACGGGCGTCACAGTCGTGGCCGACGCCTCGGGCCTGGGCGGCTCGGCGACGCTCGCCCTCAACGACACGGGCGCCAACGGCGACGCGACGGCGGGCGACAACATCTTCTCGGCTCGCGTGCCGATCTCCTACACCGTCGACGCAGGCGTGCCCATCGCCGTGCCCTTCACGGTGACGGATGCCCAGAGCCGCTCCACGCAGGGCACCTTCAATGCCACGATCGACACCTGCACCGTGATCGGCGCGTGCTGCCTCCCGGACGGCTGCCAGCAGCTCTCACGGGTCGCGTGCGAGGGCTCGGGCGGTTCGTACATCGGCAACGGCGTGCTCTGCGACGTGCCCCCCGGCTACGCCGTCACGGGCTCCGGCGCCGCCTTCGAGGACATCTCGGGCGTGGGCACGGCGATCACGCAGGGTGACGACACGACCGTGAACGTCCCGGTCGGCTTCGACTTCACCTTCTACGGCGACACCTACAACACCGTGAACATCTGCTCCAACGGCTTCATGTCCTTCAACTCGACCTCCACCGCTTACACCAACACGGCGATCCCCGCGGCGGCCGTTCCCAACGCAGCGCTCTACCCGATGTGGGACGACTTCAACTTCACCACGGCCGGCCAGTGCTACTACGCCACGATCGGCACGCCCGGGACCGATCAGCGTTTCATCGCGCAGTGGACCAACGTGCCTCAGTTCCTCGGCACCGACAGCAACAGCTTCCAGGCCGTGATCTACGAGAACGGCTCCATCGAGTTCCGCTACGGCGCCATCTCGGCCTTCACCGATGTCGACGCCACCGTGGGCATCGAGAACGCCGACGGCACCGTGGCCACCAGCGTCCCCGCGTCCAGCATCGTGTCGAACAGCTCGCTCGCCTTCGGCGTCACCTCGGGCGGGCCTTCCTGCTCCTCCTGCCCCCCCTGCGCGGCTGACTACAACATGGACGGTGGCGTCGACGGCGGCGACATCGCGACCTTCTTCGGCGATTGGGAGGCTGGCACCAGCTGCTCCGACGTCAACCTCGACGGCGGCACCGACGGCGCCGACATCGAGACGTTCTTCAGCGTCTGGCAGGCCGGCGGCTGCTGAGCCGAGCACCGTGACGACATGATCCTTCAACGCCCGGGCCGAGAGGCCCGGGCGTTCTTGTTTCCGGTCGATGGCTTTCCGGTCTAAGGCTTTCCGGTCGATGGCGTTTCCACATGCGTGCGTCGAGCCCGGTTCGGCGGCGCAAGCCGTTGAAGCCACTTGAGCTATGGGACCTGCCGATCTCGATGATTTGGTTTGACTTGAGATTCAAAAGTCGTTAATGTCGGAACTGGAGAGGGTGTGCCGCGGCTCTCGTGCGGGAGTTCCATGGCGTCATGGCGAAGAGGCGGCTGATCAAATCCCTTCGAGTTGTTGCGCCGATGGTCGGTGGCGAGTCGTCCATGTGTGTGTCGTGAAAGAGAGGTTGTCATGAAGAGCGTCAATCGTGCCCTGACGGGCTTGGTGAGTGCCCTGTCGTGCCTGGCGGGCACCGCGTGGGCGGTGGACATCGCCGAGGTCGAACCCAACGAGAGCAAGGCGACGGCCACCGTGGCCAACAACGGCGGCGCTGGCCTCGACAGCGGCGATGCCATCACCGGCACCACGACGGGTTCGAGCACCACGACGCCGGGTGCGGCGTCGGCCGATTACTTCATCGTGACGACCAAGGCCAGGCCCCTTGGCATCTACGAGCACACCCTGACGCTCACCACCACCGGCACGGCGGGCCACACCTTCACGATCCGCGGCCTGAGCCAGAGCGGCGGCACGATCGGCACCACCGACAGCACGGCGCAGACCGGCTCGACGACCTATCCGGGTGCGCCCACCGGCGCACGCGTGATCAAGTGGTACGGCTTCGGCAAGCAGGAGCGGGTCTATGTTCGCGTGCTCGGCACCACCAGCACCACGGGCGCGTATCGCGCGGTCCTGCAGACCACGGCGGTGACGCCCGTTGCCATGACCGGCGGCAGCCTCATTCCGGGCGACATCGCGGTGCGGCCTGATGCCGCCACCGACACGGCGATGGACACCGACTGGTGGGTCTTGGACCCGAACCTCGCGGCGATCTCCGGCTTCGGCCACGACGACGCCGATATCACGGCCATCACCCGCTCGCTGACGGCGGGCACGTACACGCTGGCCATGTCGCGAGCCAACTTCGCCAACAATCTGGCGAGCCCCAGCGACGACACCTATCGCAGTGGCGTCGTGCTCGACTTCGCCGATGCGGTGGCGTGCTCTTCCTCCACGCTGAACACCAACGCGACGATGCTCGTCTCGTCGGGCACGTCCACGTCGACCGCCTCCGCCTCGACGACGACGCCCTTCACCGTGATGTTCTACCAGTTCGCCGTGCAGACTCCCACGCTGCCCACGCCTCCCACGGGCAGCGGCACGTGGAGCAGCGCCAGCGTGCTCAACTGCGGCGATCGCTCGGTGACCGCCCGCGTCGCCACCACCGGCGGCCTGAACCCCGCCAGCACCGGCATCTCGGTGGTCGCGAACCTCTCGTCGATCGGCGGTTCGGCCGCCCAGACGATGTACGACGACGGGACCAACGGCGACGCGACCGCCGGCGACGGCACGTTCTCCTTCACCCAGATCGTCTCCGCGGCGACCCCCGCTGCGGGCGCGACCTTCGGCTTCACCGTCAGCGATGCCCAGGCTCGCTCGAGCTCGGGCACGAGCGCGTCCCTGACCGTCGGCGCGTGCCCCACCGGCGCGTGCTGCACGCCCAGCGGCTGCGTGTCGCTCACGCAGTTCGCCTGCGGAAACGCCGCCGGCATCTACCGCGGCGACAGCGTCCCCTGCGTCGTGCCGCCCGGCTACGCCGTGGTCGGCGGCGCCTCGGCCTTCGAGGACATCTCGGGGGTGGGCACGCCCGTCACCCTCGGTGACGACACCACCACCCTCGTGCCCGTGGGCTTCTCCTTCCCCTTCTACGGCGGCACCTACACCGACGTGAACTTCTGCTCCAACGGCTTTGTCAACTTCGGCACCTCCTCGACGTCCCTGACGAACGGCGCGATCCCGAGCGCCGGGGTCCCCAACAACGCCATCTACGGCTTGTGGGACGACCTCAACTGCACCGGTCGCTCGTGCTACTACGCGACGCTGGGCACCGCTGGCACGGACCTGCGCTTCATCGCGCAGTGGACCGCCGTCCCGCAGTTCGCCGCTTCCGACAGCAACACCTTCCAGGTCGTTCTCTTTGAGAGCGGCGTGGTCGAGGTTCGCTACGGAGCGATCTCGGCCTTCACCGGCAACGACGCGACCATCGGCGTCGAGAACAGCACCGGCACCGTGGCCGCCAGCGTTCCCGATTCGACCATCTCGTCGAACACGTCGATCCGGTTCGGCCTGACGCCCGCCGTCGCCACCTGCGCCTCTGATCCCACCGGCGTCGGTTCCGCCGCCGCCGTCCAGAACTGCGGCGATCGGAGCGCGCTGCTCACCGTCGCCGTGACGCCGGGTCTCTTCCCGACGAGCACCGGCATCACCGTGACCGCTGACGCCTCGAGCCTTGGCGGCTCGTCGACGCTGGCGCTCAACGACGCCGGCCTCAATGGCGACACCACCGCGGGCGACAACATCTTCTCCGCCGGCGTTCCGGTCGCCTATACCGTCACCCCGGGATCCAAGTCGATCTCGTTCACCATCGCCGACGCCCAGGGTCGCACCGGCCGCGGCTCCTTCGCCGCCTCCGTGACCCTGTGCTCGACTCGCGGCGCCTGCTGCCTTCCCTCCGGCTGCGAGCAGGAATCCCCGCTCGCGTGCGTCGGTCGCGGCGGTTCCTACATCGGCAACAACGTGCCCTGCATCGTGCCTCCCGGCTACGTTCAGTCCGGCGCGGGCAGCGCGTTCGAGGACATCTCCGCCGTCGGCACGCCGGTGGCGCTCACCGACGACTCCGACGTGCTCGTGCCCGTGGGCTTCACCTTCCCCTTCTACTCCGGTTCCTACACCGACGTCCGCATCGTCTCCAACGGCTTCCTGAACTTCAGCGCCTCGTCGACGGCCTTCGTCAACGTGCCGATCCCGAACGCGGCGGTGCCCAACAACAGCGTCTACGCCCTGTGGGATGACCTCAACCCCGGTGCGGGCGGACAGGTCCACTACGCGACGCTCGGCACTGCGGGCATCAATCAGCGGTTCATCGCCCAGTGGACCAACGTGCCCCAGTACAACCAGACCGACAGCAACACCTTCCAGGCCGTTCTCTTCCCCAACGGCGACGTCGAGCTTCGGTACGCGGCCATCGCCCCCGACTTCACCGTGGGAAGTGACACCGGCGGCGCGACCGTGGGCGTCGAGAACAGCGACGGCACCATCGCGACCTCCGTGCCCATCGCGGGCGTCGTCTCCAACACCTCGATCCTGCTCTCCGTCACCGGTGGCGGGCCTTCCTGCTCTTCCTGCCCGGCCTGCGCCGCCGACTACAACGTCGACGGCGGCGTCGATGGCGGCGACATCGCTGCGTTCTTCGTCGGCTGGGAGTCTTCCGCCGCGTGCGCCGACGTCAACCTCGACGGCGGCATCGATGGCGGCGACATCGAGTACTTCTTCCGCGTCTGGGAGGCCGGCGGCTGCTGAGCCGACCATCCTGACGTCCTGATCCATGAACGCCCGGGCCCAAAGGCCCGGGCGTTTGCTTTGAGGCGACTCGCCAACCCTCGCCTCCTCCGCCCTCATGCCCCGACCTCACGCGGTGGCGTTCATGAACGACCGCGATCGGCCGCCATCGGTTCGACGCCGACTCCGAGGGCGGCGACCACCCTTTGGGTCGCCCGCTTCGACCCGCGGCCCGAGAATGATTGACGCAATTCATGTTGACAAGGTCGCTTGATTGGTGGTAGCCTGCCATGGTGCGGGCCGCTTCGTTCCGCAGAGCGAAGGTGCCGATGGTCCGCGCCCCGAGCCGACCATCGTGCGGCCGGCCCCTGGTTTGTGTGGCGGCATTCGACGTGGGGAGGTACCTGACGTGAACAGCATGAACAGCATGAA
>JBAXFU010000072.1:0-16958 GCA_037139735.1 Phycisphaerae bacterium | reverse complement strand
AGTCTTGTCTCTCTCCTCCTCGTCGATTGCGGGCGGAAACACGCAATCGACATTCAGGGCCCCGCACTCCCGAGACGGGTGCGACGGCCGACGAAGTCTTGTCTCTCTCCTCCTCGTCGATTGCGGGCGGAAACACGCAATCGACATTCGCCTTCGAGGCATGCGGCCCGGCGACCCACGTGCGGTCGGCGGGTCTTCTCGTTTTTGGCGATCGCCGCCGCGGAGCCTGCCGCGACCCGGCACGTCACCCCGACACTCCCGCATACGCTGATCGGCCCGACCTGTCGCGTCCGTCGCGATGCGTCGAGGCGTCGATATTCCGCCGGCCACCCCGGGGCCCTTCGCCATGACGATCCTCTCCACGCTCGCGTCGATGCTGGTCTGCGTGTCTCCCCTCGCCTCGGACGACCCCGCGGCACTCCCCAAGGACCCGCGAATCGACGGCGCGACCGGTCGCCAGCTCGCGTCGTGGCCCCCCGCCCGCCACTTCGACCACCTGGCGATGACCCTGGAACTCGACTTCCCCGACATGCGCGAAGCCAAGCTCTCCGGGCGGCTCACGCTCGAGGTCGCGGCCTTCGCCACGGCCCGTTCGGTCCTCCGCCTCGACTGCAACGGTCCGGCCGTGAAGAAGGTGCTCTGCGACGGCAAGCCGTGCACGTTCCGGCTCGAGAATCGCGACCTGCTCATCACGCTCCCCGCGCCGGTGCCCGCCGGCGCGAAGGCCGCCGTCGTGATCGACTACGACCTCGACTTCTCCCGCAACAAGGGCGAGGGGCTGACGTACTCGCCGGGAAGCGAGACCGCCAAGAGTCTCACGCGTCAGGCCCCGCAACTGCACGCGCAGGGGCAGGCCGAACTCAACAGCAAGTGGTTCCCCTGCCACGACTCTCCCAACGAGAAGCTCACGTCGCGGCTGATCGTCACCGTCGAGGAGGGATTCGACGTGGTGTCCAACGGACGCCTGGTCTCGACGAAGAAGGCCTCGCCCGACGCGTCGGGCAAGCCGCGGCTCACGTGGGACTGGCTGCAGGACAAGCCCCACAGCCCGTACCTCGTCACGCTGGCGGTCGCGAAGTTCGCCCGCATCGAGCTCGGCGGCCCCCAGAGCGCCCGCCCGGGCCTCGACATGCCCGTCTTCACGCCCTTTGGCACCGAGGAGACGGTCAAGGAGCTCTACGGGAAGACCCCCGCGATGGTGGCCTTCTTCGAGGACCGCTTCCGCGAGCCCTACCCCTGGGACAAGTACGCCCAGTGCATCGTCCGCGACTTCACCGCCGGGGGCATGGAGAACACCTCCTGCACCCTGATGACCATCAGCTCGTCCCGCGGCGAGCCCGGCTCGCAGGACGACCTGATCTCGCACGAACTTGCCCACCAGTGGTTCGGCGACCTCGTGACCTGCGACTCGTGGGGCCACATCTGGCTCAACGAGGGATGGGCCTCCTTCGCCGAGGCCCTCTGGAAGGAGCACGAGGCCTCGAAGGACGGGCCCGACAAGGCTCGCAACGCGTACCAGCGGAGCATCCGCGGCTTCTACCAGAGCCAGCGGTTCCGCAACAAGACGTCGTGGCCCGAGTACACGCCGATGGTCAGCAACCGCTACGACAATCCCGACAACCTCTTCACGCGGCCCGAAGACCCGTACGCCAAGGGCGCGATGCTGCTGCACATGCTCCGCCAACGCGTCGGCGACGCGGCCTTCTTCGACGGCGTCGCGGCCTATCTCGACCGCCACAAGCACGGCACCGCCGTCACCGACGACTTCCGCCGCGCGATCGAGACCAGCAGCGGCCAGAGTCTCGAACGATTCTTCGACCAATGGGCCTTCCGCCCCGGCCTGCCCCGCCTGAAGGTGGAGCTCGCGTGGGACGACGCGACCAAGTCCCTCGCCGTCGGCGTCGAGCAGACGCAGACGATCGATGAACGCAACCCCGCCTTCCTTTTCACGCTCCCCATCCGCGTCAAGTTCGCGGACGGCGCCATCGCGTGGAAGGAGCTCGAGGTCGCGGGCCGCTCCGCCAAGGCGTCCTTCACGCTCCCCTCCAAGCCCAGCCAGGTCACGACCGACCCCGGCATGACGATCATGGCCCCCACCGAGATCGCCAAGGAGCTCGCGTGGTGGATCGACGAGTCGCGCGATCCGGCCTCGCACCACGCCCTCGCCTGCGCGGTCGAGATGCTCGTGCAGCTTCGCGCCGCTTCCGACGAGGCGATCGCCTCGCCCGCCGCCGCCCGCCTCGCCGAACTCGAGGCCGTTCCCTCGCTGGCCCCGGAGCTCGCCGGACTCATCCGCAACGCCGTTCGCCCCGCCGTCGCGGGCGCTGGCCGCTGAGCGGGCCCCGTTCCAGACGCCCCGACGCTCGATCACGCCGCGGCACGCCCGTGTCGCACGACCGCAAGGACCCCTTCATGCCTCGCCACCATCACCTCGGCTGTCTGCTCTCCCTCGTCCTGACCCTCGTGTCGTCCGCCGTCGCCCAGCCCGCGGGCTACGACGCGAAGGCCGGCGTGCAGCAGGCGGTCTATCCGCCCCACCGGCTGGTCGACCACAAGCACCTCCGCCTGGAGTTGACGATCCCCGACATGAACGTGCCCAAGGCCTCGGCGACGGCGACGCTCCGCGTGGCGGCCATCAGCGGGCAGGTGCCGACCCTCACCCTCGACGCCAAGTCGCTCGCCATCGACTCGGTCACGTGCAAGGGTCGCAAGACGACGCACGCCTACGACGGCCGCAAGCTCGCCATCACCTTCGATCCGCCCCTCGAGCAGGACAAGGACGCCGAGGTCGTGATCGCCTATCGCATCGAGGACCCGCGCCTTGGTCTGGTCTGGACGCCCGAGTCGCCCGCATGGCCGGGCCGCGCCGCCCAGCTCCACACGCAGGGTCAGCCCGAGACCAACAGCTACTGGTTCCCCTGCCACGACTTCCCCAACGAGCGGCTCACCACCGAACTCGTGGTCACCGCGCCCGCGGCGTACGAAGTCAGCTCGAACGGGCGGCTGGTCTCGAAGGACAACGTCATTCATGCCGCGGAGTCGCCGAGCAAGGGCCGCACGCTGGTGCCCTGTCGCCGCTGGCGGTTCCTGCAGGACAAGGCGCACGTCAACTACCTCGTGACGCTGGTGGTTGGCAAGTTCGACATCGTCGACGTGCGGGGCGCGTCGAAGCTGCCGATGCCCGTCTACGTCCCGCCGGGCCGCGGAGGCGACGTGAAGGGCACCTACGGACGCACCGCCGCCATGATCGCCCGCTTCGAGTCGATCCTCGGCGAGCCCTACCCGTGGGACAAGTACGCGCAGCTCGTGGTCTGGAACTTCGGCGCCGGCGGCATGGAGAACACCTCCGCCACCACGATGTACGACACCGCCATTACCGACCGCGACGATCTCGACGACCATGACCTCGAGGGCCTCATCTCGCACGAACTCGCCCATCAGTGGTTCGGCGACCTCATCACCTGCAACTCGTGGGAGCACATCTGGCTCAACGAGGGCTTCGCCACCTACCTGACCGCCCTCTGGTACGAGCACCGCGACGGCCTCGCGGGCTATCAGCAACTCGTCCGGGGCAACTTCGACGGCACCGCCGGCGCGGACGCCGCCGACGCCCCGGCGCAGGTCGGCATGGTCAGCAAGGTCTACACCCACCCCTGGGAGACCTTCCGCCGCCCGGCCAACCCCTATGGCAAGGGAAGTTCCATCCTGCACATGCTCCGCATGAAGCTGGGCGACGACCGCTTCTTCGCGGGCGTTCGTCTGTACGTCCATCGCCACCGCTTCACCACCGTCGAGACGATCGACCTCCGCCGCGCCCTCGAGGAGACCTCGGGCGAGAACCTCGAGCAGTTCTTCTCGCAGTGGTGCTCGAGGCCGGGCGTGCCCGCCGTCACCGTCACGCCGACGTACGACGCCGCGAAGGGCCTGCTGACGATCGCCGTCGAGCAGACGCAGAAGATCAACGGCGACAATCCCGCCTTCGAGTTCGACCTTCCGATCGTCGTCCACTCGGGCGGAACTTCGTCGGGATGCCTGGTGTCGATGGCAGGTCGCACCGCGACGCTGTCGATGTCCATGCCCAACGCCCCGACCTGCATCGAGGTCGATCCGAACCTCCACGTGCTCGCGGCCCTCACCGTCCGCCAGTCCGAGGAGGCGCTGCTGGCCCACCTCAAGGTCGCCTCGACCCCGGCCTCGCGGATCCTCGCGCTCCGCGGGCTCTCGGGCGGCACCTCCACCGAGGCCGTCGCCCCGATCGTGGCCTGCGCGTCGGACATCAAGGAATCCGCCTGGGTGCGAGCCCAGGCCGTGCGAACCCTCGCGGCCCGCGGCTCGTTCGACGCCCTTCACTCGCTCTGGAACGCCAAGCCCGACCGCTGGGAGGTCCGCGAAGCGATCGTCGCGTCGATGCCTCTGGCGGCCAAGGCCTCCCCCGCGGCGGTCGATCACGTCGTCTCGTCGCTGGTCGCCATCGCGGCCGAGGATTCGAGCCTGAAGGTGCGTTGCACCGCCATCAAGGCGCTGGGCGAGATCAAGGCGCCCGCCGGGGCCCCGGCGATCCTCGATGCGCTCACCCGCGAATCGCAGAGCGACGGCCTGCGGGTGGCCGCCCTCGAGGCGTTGGCCTCGCTCGACGACAAGTCGACCCTCGTGCGGGCGATCGCCTGCACGCAGGTCGGCTTTGACGCCCGCACCCGCGCGGTGGCCGTCGGCACCGTGGCTCGGCTGGCCCACCACGATCGGGACGCGGCGTTCAACGCCCTCGCCCCGCTCCTCAAGGACAGGTCGCTGCGGACGGTGCGGGCGGCGGGCGACGCCCTCGTGCAGATGAAGCACCCCAAGGCCGCCGAAGCCATCACCGCCATGCTGACTGAGGAGAAGGCCGAGGAACTCGCCTGGCAGGCGGGTCAGTGGCTGCGGGCGCTTCGCCCCTGAACCGGGACGGCGTGCGAGCGCGGGGGCCGATCGCCGCCGCGACCGCTCGCCCGGGTCCTCGCGACCGCCAACACTTCCGCGTGCTCCTCGCCACCTTCACCCTCTCGATCTTCCTCTCCGCCGCGCTGCTCTTCATGGTGCAGCCGATGGCCGGGAAGATCCTGCTGCCGCTGCTGGGCGGGAGCCCCGCCGTGTGGAACACGTGCATGGTCTTCTTCCAAGGGGCCCTGCTCGCCGGGTACGGCTATTCGCACCTGCTCACCACGCGGCTCTCGCCCCGGCGTCAGGCCGTGGTCCACTGCGTGCTGTTGGCACTGGCGGCCGCCACGCTGCCCATGCCCGTCGACGTCGGCGACCCCGCGGGAGCCGACCCGGTCCGCTGGCTCCTCACCACGCTCTTGCTCACGGTCGGCCTGCCCTTCTTCGTCGTCTCGACGACCGGACCGCTCCTGCAACGCTGGTTCTCGACGACGGATCACGCGAAGGCCCATGACCCCTACTTCCTCTATGCCGCGAGCAACGCCGGGAGTCTGACGGGCCTGCTCGCGTATCCGGCGATCGTCGAACCGCTGCTGGGCCGCAAGGCGCAGACCTTCGGATGGGCGGCGGGGTTCATCGCCCTGGCGGCGTTGGTCGTGACGTGCGCGGTGATGGGCCTTCGACGCCGCGGCGATGACGCCGCGACGACGACGGCATCCCCCGCCTCGCCCGCATCGAGCCTTCAGCCCGCGGCACAGGCCGTCGGCTGGCGGCGACGCATGCACTGGCTGCTGCTGGCGTTCGTGCCCAGCAGCCTCATGCTCGGGGTGACGCAATACATCACGACGGACGTGGCCCCGGTGCCGCTGCTGTGGATCGTGCCCCTGTCGCTCTACCTCGTGACGTTCATCATCGCCTTCAGCGGGAAGGTGAACATCTCGGCCGCGGGATGGGGCCGGGCCCTGCCGCTCTCGCTGGTGGCGGTGATGATCGCGATGCTGGTGGGCGCGAGCAACCCGATGTCGCTGCTGGCGACGATTCACCTGGCCTTCTTCTTCATCGCGACGATGATGTGCCACAAGCGGATGGCCGAGACTCGTCCGCCCGCCTCGCGGCTCACGGAGTTCTACTTCATCATGTCGCTGGGCGGGGTGCTGGGGGGCACCTTCAACGCCCTGCTTGCGCCGGTGGCGTTCGATCGGCTGCTCGAGTATCCGCTGGCGATCGGGCTGGCGTGCCTGATGCGCCCGCAGGTGGCGGTCGAGGCCGAGGGGCTCGCCGCGGGCCTGCGGGTTCGCCGCTGGGCGGTCGCGACGCTGGCCGCGGTCGCGCTGCTGACGCTGCTGCTGAACATCGACGCCGCGATGATGTCGGGGGCGTACAAGAACGTCTCGATCGCGGGCCCGTTCTCGTTCGTCGAGGGCGACCTCCGGATGGGCAAGGAGGTCCTGATCCCCTATGTCAATGTGGTGGGCCTGCTGCGGGCCGGGCTGCCGGTGCTGCTGTGCGTGCTGCTCTTCTACCGGCGCGGGAGCGCGAGGTTCGCGTTGGGTTCGTGCGCGCTGCTGATCGGCAGCACGGTGATCGCCGAAGGTGGCACGACGCTCTTCCAGGCCCGCACCTTCTTCGGCGTCAACACGGTCACGCTCTACCGCGACAAGATCTACGTCAAGCTCTCGCACGGCACGACCATCCACGGCCTGCAGACCCGCAACTACGTGCCCTCCCGCGACACGATCATCCCG
Organism: Phycisphaerae bacterium; assembly: GCA_037139735.1. Taxonomy (GTDB): domain Bacteria; phylum Planctomycetota; class Phycisphaerae; order Phycisphaerales; family UBA1924; genus UBA2402. Next base: position 10,299 of record JBAXFU010000072.1, on the reverse strand, counting down.
CCGCCGGCGATGGACGGCCCGACCCGTTTCGAGATGCTCTTCCGCACGCGACGCGACGACGCATGGCGCGAGGGGAACATCACCAAGCTTCCGCTCATCCCGACCACCTACTACCACCCCTCAAGCCCCGTCGGCGACCTCTTCCGCATGCTGACGGAGCAAGGCAGGCTGCGGCGGGTGGGGCTCGTGGGCTTGGGGGCGGGCACGCTCGCGGCCTACGCCCAGCCGGGGTCCCGGTTCACTTTCTACGAGATCGACCCCGCGGTGGTCGAGATCGCCTCGCCCGTCCCGGGCGACTACGCGGCCAACCGATTCACCTACATCGCCGACGCCATGCGGGACAAGGACGTGACCATCGGCTACGAACTCGGCGACGGGCGACTCCTCTTGCGGAGCACGCCCGAGGGGCCCTTCGAACTCATCGTCCTCGACGCCTTCAGTTCCGACTCGGTGCCGGTGCACCTGCTGACCAAGGAGGCGATCGAGATCTACCTCGCGAAGCTCGCCGACGATGGACTGATCGCCTTCCACATCTCCAACAGGTACTTCGACCTTCGCTCGCCGCTACGCCGCATCGCGCACGAGTTGGGCCTGCGGGTCTTCATCCGCAGCGACAGCGTGGTGACCAAGGAGCAGTACGCCGAAGGCAAGAAGGAGTCGCTGTGGCTGGTCATGTGCCGCCGCCCGGAGGCGATGGGTCCGCTGGAGAAGCTGCCCACCTGGGACCGACCGGGCCCGGAGCGAGACTTCCCCCTGTGGACCGACGACCACGCCAACGTGCTGGGGGCCCTGATTACGGCCTCTGGACGCTGACGCGGGCCTCTGGACGCTGACGCGGGCCTCTGGACGCCGACGCGGGCCTGGACTGAGGCCTGCCGCAGCGTCCGGAAACCGGTTGGCCCGCTCGGGGACCTCACCCTAGCATTTGCCATGAATCGGTCGGGGCGCATCGCCTTGCTCGGATTGATCCTCTGCGTGTCGCCCGCCGCGGCGGTGGCCGACACGACCGCGCCGGAAGACGCACGCACTCGCCTGGCTGCGATCATCCGTTCCTTTGACTCGCCTGATCTCGCCGAGCGTCTTGGCGCCTCGGAGCGGATCGCCACCGACCCCGAACTCACGCTCCCCCTGCTCGAGGAGTCGCTCCGCCGCGGCACGGCGGGACTCTCGGCCGAACAACTCCTGCGTCTCGACCAGGCGGCCTTTGCGCGGTTCTGCCGCGAATCGCGGGCCGCCATGGGCGTGCAGTACAGCCAACTCGACACGCTGATCGACGGCGTCGAGATCAGCGCCCCGCTCGACGGCTTCGATGCCAAGCGGGTGCTGGAACCCGGCGACGTCATTCGTCGGATCGACGCGACCTCGGTGCGTCGCCAGAACGACCTGCGTGCCGCCATTCTCTCCTACTCGCCGGGCGACGAGGTGGCGTTGGAAGTGATGCGTCGCGGCGAGCCGGTCACGGTGCGGCTGCGGATGGGCAACTTCGACGATCTAGACGCTCGCAACATGGCCGCCCCGCTTCAACCGGCGGGCGGCGCCCGGATCCGTCCGCAGGCCACGGCCCGCGCCGGACTCGACGCCCGCACCATGCAGCGTGCCTGGTCGGTGCGACGGCAGCGGCTCGGAGGCGGCATGATCGACGCGGCACGTCCCGTCGCCATCGAGTTGGCGCCGACGAAGCCGGCCGCCAACCTGCTCTCGCGTGTGCAGGACGGGCGGCTCGTGCGCGTCCAAGAAACCGACGCGGGCGGCGCGGCCGGTCCCGAGCGGATCGCTGCGGGCGGCGGATCGGACCGGATGGGCTTCGTCTCGGCCCCGGGCGTCTTCGCCGCGGGAGTGATGTCGCAGGAACAGGGCGTGCGAGCCGTGCAACTCGCCCAGCAGATGGCTCGCACACAGATGATGCTGGAACGCCAGCAGCGTCTGGCGCAGCGGCCCGGCCTTCCGGCCGAAGCCAAGCAGGCCCTCGAGGCCGACGTGGCGAGGCTCAAGGTCCAACTCGCGAACCTCACCGAAGCGCAGCGGAAGATCACCCTCGAGCCGCAACGCGACAACGCCGACCTGATCGCGCCGTGAACCACGGTGGCGACGTTCGCGCCCGCTGATCGTCGTGGCTGGGCGGCCGCGTTGGGCAGCCCCAGGAAGCCATGCGGTGGCGCGGCGGTCGTGATGGCGCTCAGTCGCGATGCTTCATTCAGTCGCCCAAAGACCAAACGCCCGGCCGCGCGACGGACGCTCGCACACAGGGGATGCGCCGCCGCAGGCCTTCATCACGAACTGGCCTTCATCATGAATTGGCCTGCATGACGAACTTGCACTTGGCGGGCGACGCCCCGTGCTCGTCGAAGATCATGAGTTCGTTGGGGCCCGAGACCAGCCAGGGACCGGGGATGGGGTAGCGGTGCTGCGGGGGCACGGGCTTGCCGTCGGGCGTGGCCACCCAGTAGCGGCAGAGATGCCGCCCGTTCAGGTAGATCTGCCCCTTGGTCATCCCGTTCATGTCGAGCATGAGGCCGTTGACGCCCTTCTCGGCCTGGAAGGTCGACTTCCACCAGCAGGGGCCGTCGTGCTTCTTGGGCGCGGGGCCGAAGGCCGACGCCGCGGGCGGCTCCCACTTGGCGAAGGAGAGGTCGCAGTCCTCGGTGAGCGTCTCGACGCCTTCCCACACCTCGATCGAGTCGGCGGCGAGTTCCTCGTACTCCTTCTCGGGGTCGACGGGATTGAGCAGCGCGACCTGCACCTGCAGCGAACCCCGATCGATCTGCTCGCCCTCGACGATGAACGTCGTCGGACCGCTGCGGTCCATGCACCCCAGCGGCGAGTCGTTGAGGATGATGATGCCCGACGCCACGGGACGGTTGAACCGCACGATCAGCGGCGTCTTGCGCTTGTGGCTGATGGTCCACGTCAGCCGCTCGGCCACCGTCGTGTCGCCCTGACGCATCTCCCACAGGGGCGCGCGGATCGTCATCGCCTCGAGGGGCTTGCCGGCCACGAGCTTGGGCGCGGGGACCTTGACGGGCGAGGTCGCGAAGGCGTGCCCGTACAGCCCCTTGGGCTCGCCGAGGTTCACGCCCTCGCAGAAGCGTCCCATGTTGTCGGCCAGCACCACCACCGACTGACGCCCCTTGCGGAGCGAGAGCGTCACTTCGGAGGTCGCGCCGGGGCCGACGCCCGCGACGCCCGCGGCCTTGCCGTCGCAGAAGACGTGCAGTCGATCGCGGCTGAAGGGGAAGACGGCCTTGATCTTCTTCGCCCCGGCGGCCTCCACGTTGAATCGGTACCACCCGTACCCGAAGGGCACGCCCAGCTTCGTGAGGTCGGAGGGTTCCTGGATCGCCGCGAACCTCGCGCTCTCGCCCGCGGCATACTCGTCGAGCGCGGCGCACGTGAACGCGCCCATCGCCGGCACCTGCGTCTTCTCGGCCTTGCCCTTGGCGGACTCGGCCGGCACGAGCTTGCGCTCGCCGTTCTGGCCGATGAGCATCGTGTGCTTCGCGCCCTGCACGGGGATCGGCGTTCCCTCGGAGGTCAGCCCCGAAGCCCCTACCACCACCGCGTCGTCCCGGAAGTAGACGCGGTCCACGTCGTCCTGCGAGACGATCACCAGCGTCAGCCCCTCGTGATCGATGATCGTCGGCTTCTCGGCCACGATGTCGAGTTCGATCGGCGAGCCGTTGACCGAGAGCATGGCCCGCGTGCCCGCCGGCCCGAAGCACACCAGCGTCTGACCCACGAAGCCCAGCGCCGAGACGTTGCAATAGTCGACGCGAGAACGCCCCGCGACGTTCACGTCGAAGAGGCACCACGCCACGCCTTCACGCGGCAGCCACACCGGCAGCGTCCAGCCGTCGCCGAGCATCAGCGTGACGTGCTGCGACTTGCCGTTGGTCGGCGTCTCGTCGCCGAACAGGAAGACCACCCCGCCCTGCGAGCCCACGCCGTGGATCACCGAGCATCCGCCCCGCTGCGTCTCGCCGCCCTTGGCCTTGCGGCCCTCGGGCGATTCGGCCGTCTCGTGCGTGGGTGCCAGCGTCACCGGGCGGTACTGCGGATCGAGGTTGGCGAAGACGCGACCGAAGCGGCTCGCGAACGTCGCGATGCGACGCACCGCCGAGAAGGCGTTGCGAGGATGGCCCGACTCGTCGAGCAGCGACTGGGGCTCCGACGCCGCCGTCACGAAGGACGCCGGATCCTGCGCCGTGCGGCCACCGCTGAAGCCGAAGTTGATGCCCGCGCAGAAGGACTGCACCGTGAACTGGCCGCCCGCGGCGAGGATCTCCGCCGCACGCCGCAACGCGGTCCGCGACGAGACCGGCGCGGCCGAGGGACGGCCCCACGTGTCGGGTTCGTAGCTCAGGAGGTCGACGACCATCCGCGGCTGCTCGGGCCGCACCACCGAGAGCTGGCGCAACTGCTCGAGGGGATTCTCCGTGTCGGACCATCCGTCGATCTGCCCCTCGACGCTGGCCCACAGTTGGTTGTCGTTGATGATCGGAACGGTGAGCCCCGACTCGCGGAGGTAGCGGTTGATCTCGCCGAGATACGCCGCGGCCAGGTCGTCGTCGCCGCACGTCCACTCGCTCTCGACCTGCAGCAGGACGATCGAGCCGCCCGATCCGGCGGCGGTGACCTGCCACCCGCGAACCTGGTCCGCGAGGGCCGTGATGAACTTCGACGCGGCATCGAGGAACGCGCCGCCGGAGGTCCGCAGGCGACCGGAGGCGGGATCGACGAGCCAGGCGGGAATGCCGCCGAGGTCGGCCGAGGCGTTGACGTACGGCCCGACGCCGAGCTTGCAGTACATGCCGGCCTTGCTGATCAGGTCGATGAAGTACCGAAGGTCGTTGTCGCCGGTGAAGTCGAGGCGGCCGGGGCGGGGTTCGTGGCGGTTCCAGAAGACGGGCGTCTCGATGAGGTTGAAGCCCGCGAGCTTCGCCGCGTGAATGCGATCGGCCCACGTGTCGCGTGGCAGCCGGGCGTAGGGCACCCTCGCGCCAACGAGCCAGATGCGGCGACCGTCGATCGAGAAGCTACGTGCGTCGTGGGTTACCGAAGGCATCTGAGGAAGGCTCCCCTGTGGGAGGAAAGGGTTCCAGCCGACGTGACGCCACGCCGCCGTGCCTGCCCGATCGCGCGGGCCGCGCCCCCGATCGTCCTACCTTCTTCCGAACCTCGGGAGGTCTCGCGGAAGGCGAATCAGGAGCGACCGGTGGGTGCGAATACGCATGCAGCCGGGCGGCCTTTTGCTGTGGGCCAAGCGTAGGTCCCGCTTCCCGGAATCGCAACGAAGTCCCACGACGCGCCAACGATCACGGCCCCCGCACGGCCGTCGCCAGGCCCTTGCCTCCCTCGTCTCTCCGCCCCTTCGACCGCCACCAGCCTTCCCATGCCAAGCCCCGCCAAGTCCTGTTTTTTCAGCATTTCCGCCGCGCTGGGAGCGGTCCTCGCGGCGTCTGGGTGCGGCGATGCGGGCCACGTCCGCGTCGAACGGAAGGTCGAACGAATTCTCAACGGCGCCGGCGAAAAGATTCTTGCGGATCAAGTGGCGTCGACCCGCACCACGCCCACCCAGTATCCCAAGGACCTCACAAAGACCGATCGACCAGCCTCCGCCCTGAAGACGACCCCGCCGACGACCAATCCCTCCGCGGGGGATCTCAACTACAACCCGGCCTCGGAAAAGCGGGACGTGGCCGAACGGTTGCGGCGTTATGCCGCGGCCGAGGGGTTGCTCATCGCCCAAGGCCTCGAAGGCATGCAAGCCCCGGACGCGACCATCCCGCGACTCTCGCTGACCGACGCCCTGAAGGCCGCGCAGGCGACGGGCCGCGAGTACCGCAATGCCGAGGAGGACTTCATCCTCGCGTCGATCAGGCTGCTCATCGAGCGGCACCTCTGGGGACCTCGCCTCTTCAACGACACCACCGCCGGGCTTGGCGCCAACGGCCGCCTCGGCGAGTTCGATCACGCGCTCACCATCATCAACCAGCTCAAGGCGACCAAGCGGCTTCCCTACGGCGGCAGCGTCGAGGCGGCGTGGATCGTGAACGCGACCGACCACCTCCGCGAACAGGCGACCGAGGGGTACCGGCAATCCTCGCGGCTCGCGCTCGCGGGCACCGTGCCCCTGCTCCGCGGCGCGGGCGACGTCGCTCGCGAGGATCTCATCCAGGCCGAGCGAAACCTCATCTACCAGGCCCGCACCTTCGAGCGGTTCCGACGCGACCTCCTGGTCGGGATCGCCGCCGACTACTTCCAGCTCATCCAGGGACGGCAGGCCATCGTCAACCAGCAGCGGCAGTTGCAGAGCTTCCGGCAACTCGAGAAGGAGACCGCCGCCAAGGTCGCCGCGGGTCGCCTCGACGCCTTCCAGGTGGGCAACGCGAGCAACCGGGTGCAATCGGCCCTCTCCAAGCTCGCGTCGCTGGTGGACCAGCACATCTTCCGCCTCGAGCGATTCAAGATCCGGCTCGGACTGGCGGTCGACACGCCCATCTCGATCTCCGGCGAACTGACCGAGCTCCCCGAGCCGGACGCCGACGTGACTCGCGCGGCGGAACTCGCGCTCGAGTACCGGCTGGACCTGCAGAACGAGCGCGACCGCCTCGACGACGCGCGTCGAGGCGTCGCCAACGCCCGCAACCAGCTCCTCCCCGACCTCAACCTCAAGGGCGAACTGAGCATCCCCACCGAGCCCGACGACCCGACGGGCGGCCTTTCCATCAGCGCCCGCGAGCTCGACTACGCGGCGTCCGCGACGCTGAGCCTGCCGCTCGACCGCGAGCCCGAGCGACTTCGCCTCCGCGCCTCCATGATCCAACTCCAGCGACTCGCCCGCGAATACGAGCAGAAGCGCGACAACGTGATCGTCGAGGTGCGCGATTCGCTCCGCCGCGTCGACAACGCCCGCATCCAGCTCTCGATCGCCGAGCGTCAGGTCGAGATCAACCGCGAGCGACTCCGCGGCCTGCAGCTCCAGCTCGACACCGTCGAGCCGCAGGTCATCATCGACGCCGAGAACGACCTGCTCGACGCCGAGAACAGCCGCGACGCGGCCCGGACCTCGCTCCGCAACTCCGTGCTCAACTACCTGCTCGCGTCGGATCAACTCCGGGTCGGACGCGACGGCTCCTTCACGCCCCTGCCCGGCATGCAGACGGCCACGCCCCCCGACGCGCCGGCCGCGCCCTGACTCGTCGCCGGGAGCCGCCCTCCGCGAGGCGTGTACCCTGCCTCATGCGACACTTCGCGTTCCCGATCCTGCTCGCCGCCGCCTGCACGCAGGCCCTCGCGCAGGCCCCCGCCGACGTCTCCGCCATGGCCTCGCTCCCTCGCAGCGAGATGGAGCCCGTGCTCCGCGGCTTTGACGCCGACCGCGGCGCACTGATGCGGGCCTTCCCGGCCTCCGACTCGCCCGAGCACGCCGCCCGCATGCGGGCCTACTACGAGTCCACGCTCGCCGGACTCGACGCCATGGCCTTCGAGTCGATGACGCTCGAGGCCAAGGTCGACTGGGTCATGCTCCGCAACTTCGCGCGTCACGCGTTGCACCAACTCGACGTCGACGCGAAGGAACGAGCCCTCGCGGCGGACCTGGTCCCCTTCGCCTCCGAGATGCTCGCCTTCGCCGAAGCGCGCCGACGCATCACGCCGGGCGAGCCTCGCCGCGCGGCGGACGACCTCGACGCCCTGCGAGTCAAGGTGGACGAGGCCCGCAAGCAACTGGCCCGTCGGCTCGACGAACGCAAGGACCCGCCCACCGCCGCGGAACGATCGGCCGCTCGCCGCGGCTGGCTGCTGCTCGAACGCCTGCGCGGATCGCTCCGCGACTGGCACGACTTCCGCGACGGGTACGACCCGCTCTTCTCGTGGTGGACCAGGGAGCCCTTCAAGGGCGCGGACCAGGCCCTCGACGCCCACGCCCGATTGCTCAAGGAACGGCTGATGGGCGTCACTCCCGAGACGCCCGACCCGATCATCGGCATTCCCATCGGCCGCGAAGCCCTCGAGGCCGAGCTCCGCTTCGCGATGATCCCCTACACGCCCGAGGAGTTGCTCGCCATCGGCGAACGCGAGTTCGCGTGGTGCGAGAAGGAGCTCAAGAAAGCCGCGGCCGACATGGGCCTGGGCGACGACTGGCGCCGGGCCCTCGAGCGCGTCAAGCAGGACCACGTCGCGCCCGGCGAGCAGCCCATGCTCATCCGCGAGCTCGCCGCCGACGCCGTCCGCTTCATCAAGGCCAACGACCTCATCACCGTCCCGCCCATGGCCGAGGAGACCTGGCGGATGGAGATGATGTCTCCCGAACGCCAGCGCGTCGCCCCCTTCTTCCTCGGCGGCGAGTCGATCATCGTCTCGTTCCCGACCGACTCGATGTGCCACGCCGACAAGTGCATGAGCATGCGAGGCAACAACATCCACTTCGCGCACGCCACCGTCTTCCACGAGCTCATCCCCGGCCATCACCTGCAGCAGTTCATGAACGCCCGCTCCATGGTGCACCGCGCCATGTTCGATACCCCCTTCTGGATGGAAGGGTGGGCCCTCCACTGGGAGATGCTCATGTGGGACAAGGGCTATCACGCCACCCCCATGGACCGCATCGGCGCGCTCTTCTGGCGATCGCATCGCGCGGCCCGCATCGTCTTCTCCGTCAAGTTCCACCTCGGCGAGATGACGCCCCAGCAGTGCGTCGACCTCCTCGTCGATCGCGTCGGCCACGAACGCGCCAACGCCGAGGGCGAGGTCCGCCGCTCCCTCTCGGGCGACTACGGCCCCACCTACCAGCTCGCCTACATGGTCGGCGGCCTCCAGTTCCGCGCGTTGCGCAAGGAACTCGTCGAATCGGGCCGCATGACCGACCGCGACTTCCACGACGCCATCATCAAGGGCAACTCCATGCCCGTCGAGATGATCCGCGCCTTGCTCTCCAAGCAACCCCCCGCCCGCGACTTCGTCACCTCGTGGCGCTTCGACGAGGCCCTTCACCCCGCCACGCCGGCCGCCACGCCGGAGCCGGCCCGATGATCCCCATCAAGGTCGTCGATTCCCACACCGAGGGCGAACCCACCCGCGTCGTCGTCAAGGGCGGGCCCGATCTGGGCGGCGGCGCCGTCGCCGCGCAGGCCGCCGTCTTCCGCGAACGCTTCGACTGGTTCCGCTCCGCCGTCGTCAACGAGCCCCGCGGCTGCGACGCCCTCGTCGGCGCGCTGATCGTGCCCGCCGCCGACCCTGCCGCCACCTGCGGGGTCATCTTCTTCAACAACGTCGGACTGCTCAACGCCTGCGGCCACGGCACCATCGGCCTGGCCGCCACGCTCGTTCATCTTGGTCGCGCCGCGCCGGGCGACACGCTGACCTTCGAAACGCCCGTGGGACTCGTCCGGGCCACGCCCAGGGCCGACGGCGAGGTCGAGATCCGCAACGTGCCCTCCCGCCGCAGCCGCGCCGATGTCGCCGTCTCGTTCATGTTCGAGGGAGCGTCTTGCACCGTCCGGGGCGACATCGCCTGGGGCGGCAACTGGTTCTTCCTCTCCTCGGACCACGGGCTCGACCTCTCGCTCGCCAACCTCGATCGGCTCACCGCCTTCTCGTGGGCCATCCGCCAAGCGCTCGAGTCATCCGGCATCAGAGGCGACGACGGCGGCGTCATCGACCACGTCGAGCTCTTCGGGCCTCCCTCTCGCGACGACTGCGACAGCCGCAACTTCGTCCTCTGCCCCGGCAAGGCCTACGACCGCTCGCCCTGCGGCACCGGCACCAGCGCCAAGATGGCCTGCCTTCACGCCGCCGGACACCTCCAGATCGGCGAGCCCTGGCGACAGGAGAGCATCATCGGCAGCCGCTTCACCGGCTTCATCGCCGGCGTCGAGCGAGGCCACGTCCTGCCGGTCATCCGAGGCAGCGCGTTCATCACCGCGCACGCCACGCTCCACCTCGACGACCGCGACCCCTTCCGCCACGGCATCCGCGCATGAGCGACTCGCCTCGCGCCATCATCGTCGGCGCGGGCATCGTCGGGGCGGCCTGCGCCTGGTTCCTCGGCCGGGCCGGATGGCGCACCGTCGTCGTCGATCACCGCCCCGCCGGTTCGGTCGCCACCGCCGCGGGCATGGGCCACCTGCTCGTGATGGACGACCCGCCCGCGGAGTTCGCCCTCACCCGTCGCTCCATGGACCTCTGGCGAAACCTCGAGACGCCGATGACCCGCCACGCCGAGCACGCCCGTTGCGGCACGCTCTGGGTCGCCGCCGACGCCGACGAGATGGCCGAGGCCAACGCCAAGGCCTCCCGGCT
>JBAXFU010000071.1:0-17097 GCA_037139735.1 Phycisphaerae bacterium | reverse complement strand
CTTCTGCTACACCGGCGCGTTCACGGTCCACGCCGCGGCTGGCCGCGAGGGTCGCGGCGCGAGCTCGACGACGAGCGTCGATCTCTCGAACACCTACCTCGAGTGGGCGATGCGCAACCTTCGCCACAACGGCCTGTATCCGGGGCCGCATCGCCTCGTGCGGAGCGACGTGCTGGAGTTCCTCCGCGAGCATCCGCGGGGCGAGCACTACGACCTGGCGGTGGTGGATCCGCCGACGTTCTCCAACAGCAAGAGCACGGAGGAGGACTGGGAGGTCGCGGTGGGGCACGCCGAGGTGTTGAGGCTGCTGCGAGGATTGCTCTCGTCGCGGGCGAGCGTCTGGTTCTCCACCAACTACCGGCGGTTCCACCTTGACGAGACCGCGCTGGCGGCGGCGGGATACGAGTGGACGGAGATCAGCCACCGCACGGTGCCGCCCGAGTACCGCAACCGGCGGATTCACCGGTGCTGGCTGTTGCGGCCCGCGGGCGCGGGCGGCGCGAGCGAGTGAAATCTCGACGGAGTCGTCCGCCGTGCAAGGCGTGCGGCGGCGGTACCATGGGCGATGCACCCTGCCGCCTTCGTGCTGTGCGCCCTTTCGGCCGCGGCCACCGAGCCCTTTCGTCCGCCGGCGGTGCCGCTGGCCGTCGCGACGCCGTATCTCAGCGCGTGGTCGAGGAGCGATCGGCTGACTGATTCGTGGTCGACGCACTGGTCGGGCACGGCGATGGGGATGAGCGGGATGATCATGGTCGACGGGAAGGCGTACCGGTGGTGCGGGCCCGCCCCGGCCGACGTTCCAGCCGCGGAACAGCGGTCGGTCGAGGTCGACGCGCTCTCCACGACCTACCGCTTTACGGCCGGCGGCGTCGAACTCGAGGTGGCGTTCGTCACGCCCTCGATCCCCGCGTCGCCCGCGTACGTGTCGTGGGCCGGCACGCTGGTGTACTGCGGGGTGCACGCGCCGGCCGACGGCCCCGGCCGCACCGTCAGCGTCTACCTCGACCTCTCGGGGGAGTGGTGCACGCATGTGCCGTCGCAGCCGGTGACGTGGTCCCGGCTGCGGGGCGAGGGGTGCCACGTGCTGGGCATGGGCGTCGAGGGAGGCAAGGTGCTCGGGCGAGCGGGGGACCACACGCGGCTCGACTGGGGCCGCGTGCATCTGGCCGCCCGCGACACCTTCGGCGTCACCACCCTGATCGCGCCGCAGGCGGTCTCGCGGAGCATGTTCGCCACCGGCGGGTTGCTCGCGGGAGCGGACGATCTGGATCACCCTCGCCCGGCGGACGAAGGGTGGCCCGTGCTCGCGGCGGCCCGGCAGTTCGGACGGATCGAGTCCGGCGCGGCCTCGGAGACCGTCTTCGTCATCGCGCAGGACGAACGCAGGAACGTCGAGTACTTCGAGCGTCCGCTGCGGCCGTACTGGACCGTGCAGGGCCCCTCCTTCGGCGCGACGATCACCGAGATGCTTCGCGACGACACGGAGATCGTCCGCGAGGTCAAGGCGGAGAATCGGCGGCTGCGGACGAGGGCTTCGGAGGCGGGCGGCGATCGGTACGCCGACCTGTGCGAGCTCGCGTGGCGTCAGGTCATGGCGGCGCACTCGACGGCGGCCGAGCTCGACGGCTCGCTGCTGATGTTTCCCAAGGAGAACTCGAGCAACGGGTGCATCGGCACGGTCGACGTGATCTTTCCGGCGTCGCCCCTGTTCCTCGAGGAGAACCCCGCGATGCTCGAGGCGCAGGTGCGGCCGATCCTCGAGTACGCCGCCATGCCCGGACGATGGCCCTTCCCCTTCGCGCCGCACGATCTGGGCGTGCACCCCAGGGCCAACGGACAGGTCTACGGCGGCGGCGAGCGGAGCGAGGCCGATCAGATGCCCGTGGAGGAGTCGGCCAACATGCTGATCCTCGTCGAGGCCCTTCGCCAGGCGCGAGGCGGCCGCGGGGGTGGCGAGCGTCTGGCCCGGCTGCACTTCACGACGCTCACCAAGTGGGCCGCGTACCTCGAGGAGTTCGGTCTTGATCCCGCCGATCAACTCTGCACCGACGACTTCGCGGGCCACCTCGCCCGCAACGCCAACCTTTCGATCAAGGCCGTGATCGCGTTGGGGGCCTACGCCAACCTCTGCGAGGCCGTCGGCACGGCCGATCAGGCCGCGAAGTGGCGGGAGTTGGCCCGTTCGTACGCGGCGAAGTGGATGGAGCTCGCGGCCGACGGCGATCGCACGGTGCTGGCCTTTGGCAAGCCCGGGAGCTGGTCGCTCAAGTACAACCTGGTGTGGGACCGCATCCTCGGGCTCGATCTCTTTCCTGCCGCGTTGGCGGAGCGGGAGGTGGCGTGGTACTTCGAGAGGATGAACCGCTTCGGGCCGCCGCTCGACAGCCGCGACACGTACACCAAACTCGACTTCGTCGCATGGTGCGGGGCGATGTGCGCCACGAAGGAGCAGTTCGAGCGGTTCATCTCGCCCGTGCACGACTTCGCGCAGCAGACGCCCGACCGCGTGCCGCTGAGCGACTGGTACCGCACGACCGACGGCCGCTCGATGGGCATGCACTCGCGGAGCGTGGTGGGCGGCCTGTGGGCGAGGCAGCTCCTCGACGGAAGGTGGAAGAGGCGGCCGGAGTGATGGCCCACGGGTTTCCCTCGCCCGCTGCGCGGGTTCGGTTCACTCGCGGAAGCAACGCTCATTCGCGGCGGGCCCCGTGAGGGGCCAACGACCACACCCCAACCCTCGCCCGCCCCTCACGGGGGCGGACGCGCCTTGGTCGCGTCACGGCGGGTTCAACTCACCCGCGTTGCGGGTTCGTTTCACCCGCCGCTCCCGTCGTCGGTCCCTGCGGGACCCCAGCATGCCCGTGTGAAGGGCCCGCAGGGCCCACGAGGTGAACTCGTGGGGACCTTCATGCGGGAATCTTGCACGGGTTGTCAACTGAGCCAAGCGCCCGTGATCAGGATCGCCGCCACGACCGCCGAGAGGCCCGCTTTCGCGAGCGTGGCGATCAGGCGTCCGGCGGCCGCGCCCGTGCCCGCCTTCGCGGCTTCCGAGAGCGGACGCTGCAGCAGGGAATGCTCCACCCACAACGCCGCGAGGCCGGCGCCCAGGACCGCGCCCATGATCGTGCCGATGGGCGGCAGGAAGAGCGAACCCACCACCGCACCCACCAGCGAGCCGACGACCGCCGCCAACGCGCCCTTGCGGCTTGCGCCGCCCTTGGCCGCGCCCAGGGCCGAAGCCGCCAGTTCGACCACTTCGCCCACCAGCGCGATGAACGCACAGATGATCAGCGTCCACCACGAGTAGAGGTCGCCCCGCCACGCCTGCAGGCCGGTGGCGACCAGGATGGCCAGCCACGTCCCCGGCAGCGTGAGCAGCGTGAGCGCGATGCCCAGCACCGCGAAGAGCGTGGCGACGGAGGAGGCGAGGATGTCCGCGGCGACGTCGTTCACGGCGTGCGCAGGAAACGGATGCAGGCGGGATAGCGGTGATAGCGACGCTGGTTGGCGGCCATGGCCGCGAAGATCATGCCGACGATGCCGAGCACGTACGTTGCCGCGAGCACGCCGACCCCGATGCCGCAGGCCGGGATGAGGATCGTGCCCAAGACCGCGTAGACGAGCAGCGAGATCTGGAAGTTGACGGCTTCCCGGCCGTGGTCGTCGACGAAGCGGGATTCACCCCGCTTGATCAGGTACATCACGACCACCGGGACGAGCGGGACCAGGAGATGCACGGCGAGCAGGGAGAGGTGCAAGGCCATGGCGTAGTGCCGTTCCCATTCGGAAACGGAAGGATCGAACGGGCCTTTGACGCTGCCGGCGGGCATGTCGTTCATTCCCCTGGACGGGTCATCGTGCATGGGCCACCTTTGCAGGATCCTACCCGCCACGCGCGGCGGGAGGGTGTCCGGAAGTCCTTGTTGAGAAAAGGGCGGTGCGGGTTTCGCGCCGGATGGGACCTTGCCCGGTGCGGCCTGTGCGGATCGTTCGCCTTCGGACGCGGCGGCGGGGGGCGGCGTGGGGGCAATCGCGGAGGCCCGACGCAGGAATACCCCCGGGCGTTCCGATCGAAGGCGGCGACCGCGTGTCACGCACGACGCAGCGAGGTCGCCTCGCGAACGAGCCCGACACGACGACGCATCCGAGAACCCAGACGAGACCCGCCATGAACCAGACCAAGAACGTCCTTCCGGTCCTCCTGCTCGCCCTGTGCACGGCCGCGGCCGGCGCCGACATCACCGCGCTGGGCGCGTCGCGGTCGGTGGGGGCCTCGCGGTTCCTGAACCTGCCGGGCACGCCCTACCAGTCGCAGTACGACAGCTACGACCAGTGGCCGACCTTCGGCGACATGAACGCCACGTCGCGGACGCAGGGCGGCGAGGGCGCGACGGTGCAGGAGAGCGTCGCGTCGCAGGCCTCGGCGCTGATGAAGGGCAACAAGCTGGCGTTCCTGAACACGCTTGTCACGGTGCGTCCCGGGCAGTGGTACCGAGGCACGGCCGGGCAGGGCCAGGCCGGCGCGTACTCGGACTTCTACTTCAGCGTCGAGGTGACCAGCCCGGTCGACGCGTTGCTCAGCGCGTCGGCGCGGGGCACGGTGACGCCCTTTGCGACCCTCAACGCCGACATCACGGCCAGCCGCAACGGCCAGACGATGTTCAACTACAACATCGCGCCCACCGGCGGCGACTATGACGATTCGACCTCGTGGATGTTCCGCCTGACCCCGGGCATCTGGGAGTTCACGGCGATGACCAACGCCTCGGGCATGACCGGCGCGTTCAACGGCGTCGACCGCCTGGGCGACATGCGCTTCAACTTCGAGGTGACGGCCGCGCTGGTGCCCAACGTCGGCGGCGCGACGGTGCTCGCGGCGATGGGGCTGATCACGGCCTTGCGTCGCCGGCGCTGAGCGAGCCGAGCCGCGGGTCTCAGCGAACGACTTCGACGGTCTGTTCGCGTGCCATGAGCTGGCCGATGGCCTCGATGGGATCAAGGTTCTCGAAGAGCACCGCGTGGACCGCGCCCGTGATGGGCATGTCCACGCGGTACTTTCGCGCCAACTCCATGACGCTGCGGGCCGTGGCCACGCCCTCGACGACGTAGGGGATCGAGGCCAGGTGGGCGTCGAGTTTCGCGCCCCGGCCCAGCGCCTCGCCGCAGGAGCGGTTGCGTCCCTCGGGCGAGAAGCACGTGGTCGCCAGGTCGCCCACGCCCGCGATGCCGAAGAAGGTCTCGTGATTCGCGCCCATCGCCTGGCCCAGGCGGGCGATCTCCGCCAGGCCGCGGGCCAGCAGCGCGCTCTTGGCGTTGTTTCCCGCCTGCAGGCCGTCGACGATGCCCGCGGCGATGGCGATGACGTTCTTGACCGCGCCCGCGAGTTCGACGCCCAGCACGTCGGGGTTCGTGTAGATCCGCATCCAGCTGTTGCCGAAGAGTTGCTGGATCTCGCGGGCGAAGGCCGCGTCGTCGCTGGCGGCGATCATCGCCGCCGGAAGGCACCTGGCCAGTTCCGCGGCGATGGTCGGACCCGACAGGCAGGCGATCCGGCGAGGCTTGCCGTCGGGATCGTCGCGGCCCTGCTCGCGGAGCACCTCGGCGATGATCTGCGTGGGCCGCATGAGCGTTCCCGTCTCGATGCCCTTGGCCAGTGATACCACGCCCGCCCCCGCAGGCACGTGCGGAGCCAGTCGACGCCAGATGTCGCGGATGTACTGCACCGGCACCGCCGAGACGATCAGGTCGGCCCCCTCGAGCGCCGGGCCGTCCTTGATCACGACCTCGACGGCATCGGGGAGCGTGAAGCCGGGCAGCCGCGAACTGCGCCGCATCTGCGAGACGCGGCCGGTCTCGTCCATGCTGTGGCCCCAGAGGCGGACGTGAACCGGACGCTGGAGGCCGGCTTCCTCGCTGCGCACGCCGCGGAGGCGAGAGGGTTCGGGCGAGGAAAGGATGCCCGCGCTCACCAGGCCCATCTGACCAACGCCCAGCACGGTGATGACGGGACGGTCGGGGGCGGGTTCGTGGCGGTGGTGGGGCGTGGCCATGGTCGGTCCTGCCGGCGTCGGCGGCTTCACTCGAACTCGTCGCCGCGGAAGAGGTTGCCCAGATAGGCCTTGCGGGCGTGCTCGTCGTTGATGATGGCCTTGGGAGTGCCCTGGGCGATGACCGAACCGGCGACGATGATGCAGGCGCGGTCGCAGACCCTGAGCGTCTGTTGCACGTTGTGATCGGTGATGAGGAAGGCGATGCCCTGCTTGGCGAGGCGGGTGATCTCGGCCTGCAGGTCCTCGACCGCGATGGGGTCGACGCCGCTGAAGGGTTCGTCCAGCAGGATCAGCCGCGGATTGGTGACCAGGGCACGGGCGATCTCGAGTTTGCGGCGTTCGCCGCCCGAGCAGGTGCGAGCCTGGTGGGTGGCCTTGTGGGCGAGGCCGAACTGCTCGAGCAGTTGGGTGGCTCGGATGCGGCGGTCGCCCCGGGGCATGTCGAGCGTCTCGAGGATGGCCAGGAGGTTCTGCTCGCAGGTCAGGCGGCCGAAGACGCTGGGTTCCTGGCTGAGGTACCCCATCCCCAACCTCGCGCGGCGATACATCGGGAGCGTGGTGACGGGCTTGCCGTCGAAGGTCACGACGCTCCCCGCGCCGGGGTCGGGATCGATCATCCCGATCGTCATGCGGAAGCTGGTGGTCTTGCCCGCCCCGTTGCGGCCCAGGAGTCCGACCACCTCGGCCTTCTCCACCGAGAAGCTCACGTCCTGCACCACCGTGCGGCCACTGAAAGTCTTGCGGAGGTTCTTGGCCTCAAGAAGGGGCATGTGATCGCAAGTGTACGCGCGGGGGTCGGTTCGGGGTCTCGCCGCCCCGTGTTCCTTCGCCCCCGCGTTGGAATATCATCGCCCCGCCTCGCCATGAACATCCTTCACTACCTCCCTTCCTTTCGACTGACGCGGGGCGGCCCCGTCCGGGCGGTGCTCGACCTGGCCGACGGCTTCGCCCGCCGCGGCCATCGCGTCACGCTCCTGACCTGCGAACGCGGCGATGCTCCTGCCTCCTGGACCGGGCAGGACCCCTCCCTGCCTCGCATCGTCGAGATTGGCGGGCAGGGCATCGCCAACGGTCCCATCGCCTCCGTCCACCGCCCCGTGATGCGGCGCGAGGTCGAGGCCTGCGACCTGCTCCACGTCCACGGCGTCTGGAACTTCTCCAACGTGCAGATGGCGAGGTTGGCCCGTCGAGCCGGCAAGCCGTACGTGATCAGCTTGAGGGGCATGCTCGACGACTGGTCCATGGAGCAAAAGGCGCTCAAGAAGCGGCTGTTCCATGCCCTCATCTACCGGCGGCTGCTCGAGAAGGCCGCCGCCGTCCACTGCACCGCCCAGGCCGAACTCGATCAGAGTCGCAAGTGGTTCCCCCGCGGCCGGGGCGTCGTCATCGCCAACCTGCTCGACCTCAACCCCTTCCGCTCGCCGCCGGGGCCCGACAAGGCCCGCGAGACCTTCCCGGCCCTTCGCGAAGGCCGTCCCAACATCCTCTTCCTCTCCCGCCTGCACTACAAGAAGGGCGTCGAGATCCTCATCCACGCCGTGCGGATGCTGCGCGACACCGGCTTTGACTGCACGCTCCTGCTCGCCGGCGCGGGCGACCCCGCCTACGCCGAGCAGATGAAGGAACTCGTGGGCGACCTGCGGCTCGACGACCGCGTCCACTTCCTCGGCCATGTCGGGGGCGAACTCAAGATCAGTCTCTACCAGGCGGCCGATCTCTTCGCCCTCCCCACCAGCCAGGAGAACTTCGGCTTCGTCTTCCCCGAGGCCCTCGCCAGCGGCACGCCCATCATCACCACCAAGGGCGTCGACATCTGGGGCGAACTCCAGTCGGGCGGCGCATGCAGCATCGTCGACCGCACCCCCGAGGCCTTTGCCGCGGAGATCAAGGCCATCCTCTCCGATCGGGAACGCCTGGCCCGCATGCGGGCGGCGGCCAAGCCCTTCGTCTTCGCCGAGTACGACGAGAACCGGCTCCTCGACGCCTTCGAGGCCCTCTGTCGCGACTGCATCGCCCGCAAGGCCTGACGCAAGAACACCCCGGGTCGCGGGCGCGTCGGTCCTACGCTCGTTGCACGACCATGCGCATCATCGCCGGCGAGTTTCGCAGACGACTTCTCAACACGCCTCGCGACGCGAGCGTGACCAGGCCGATCCCCGATCGCGTCAAGGAGTCCCTGTTTTCCATCCTCCGCGGGCATTGCGAAGGGGCCAGCGTCTTCGACGGCTTCTCGGGGACCGGAGCCATCGGCCTCGAGGCCGTCAGCCGCGGCGCACAGCGGTGTCTGCTCGTCGAGCGAGATCGCCACATCGTGGAGATCCTGCGTTCCAATGTCGAGTTGCTGGGCTGCGGCGATCGCTGCACGGTGCTGCAGGGCGATGCGCTGGGGGCCGCCGCACTCGCCGCCGCTCCTCGGCCGCTCACGTTGGCCTTTCTTGATCCGCCGTACCCGCTGGTGGAGGAGATCGCTGGGTTCCGGCGCGTGATGGCCCAGGTGTCGTCGCTGGTCGACATTCTTGCGCCCGGCGGGTTCGTCGTGCTTCGCACGCCCTGGCCCCTCCGCCACTCCCCCGATGCCGCCGCGGCCGCGGCGGCCGCCGCAGGAGCGGCCGAGCCCGAGCGAGATGTCTCGCGGAAGGACAAGCGCGGTCAGGTCAAGCGGGAGCGCAGTTGGCGGCGGCATGCCGAGTCGATGGATCCCAAGCGTGCCGCCGAGCAGCTTGGTGGGCGGCGCGCCGCCAAGGGGCAAGACGACGACGAAGAGGAGGTGGTGGAGGAACGTGCGGCAGCCAGTCCGCTGACACCCGCCCAGCAGGAGGCGATCAAGCAACTCGATCGCAAGTTGGCGCAGGCCGAATCGGAGATCGAACAAGCAACGCCGGTCAAGGGCGTCGATGCCGACCTCACGCTCCCCAACGCCGTGGGCCCCGAAACACACCTCTACCACGGCATGGCGATTCACCTCTACGCCAAGCGATAAGGCACGCGCCGCATCGCGCCCCACCCACGTTCGCGCGAAACCCCACGACCCCAATCGCACGCAAGCCGCCCGGAGGGCGGACGAATGTTGCCAAGGGTGACCGAACCCGCAACGCGGGTGAGGGAAACCCGTGGGGCGGGTGAGGGGCCGGTGTGGGCCGGGAAGGGGCCAGTGACGGAAACCCGGACGGAAACCCGGACGGAAACCCGGACGGAAACCCGGACGGAAACCCGGACGGGCCCAGGCACCTCAAGTGCATCTCAAGTGCATCTCAGGTGCATCTCAGATGCCGACAGTCAGCCCCGCGGGCTGCGGGCGGACGGCGTGCGAGGGCTGCACGGCCAAGCCCAAGGCGGCTCGCTTGCCGCCGGTGGTGGGGGGCATGCCCTCGCGTTCGATGTGACGCTGGATCATCATCACGCCCTCGATCAACTGCTCGGGGCGGGGCGGGCATCCGGGGACGTAGACGTCCACGGGGATGAACTGGTCGCATCCCTGCACGACGGCGTAGGTGTCGAAGACCCCGCCGGTGCTGGCGCACGCGCCCATGGAGATGACCCACTTGGGCTCGGGCATCTGCTCGTAGATTCGCTGGAGCACGGGGAGCGTCTTGATGCTGATGCGGCCCGCGACGATGAGCAGGTCGGCCTGACGCGGGCTGAACCGCATGACCTCGGCGCCGAAGCGGGCCAGGTCGAAGCGGCTGCAGGCAGTGGCCATGAGCTCGATGCCGCAGCACGCCGTGGCGAAGGGCATCGGCCACAGACTGTTGGCCCTCGCCCAGTTCATGACGTGGCGGAGCTGCGTGGTGAGGAACCCGTCGACCGGCAAGGCGGCTTCAAGACCCATGGAACTCGAACCTCCGCAAGCGAGACGCCCTCGAAAGGGCGGACCCGTCGCTGGTTGGCAAAGACCCGAACAAGACCCGGCAGGCCGAGGCCGCCGCTCGATGCGAACAGTAGCAATCTCGACGGATGGGCGCGGACGGATTCAGGGGTGCTCGCCAGGGTTGCGAGAACCCGGATCGACCCAACGCTGGGAGCGACTGACGGGCTTCTCCGGCCTCACCATCCGGTCGAAGGCGCGGTCCGCGGCCGTCTCGCTGCGATAGGACTTCTTGACGTCCGCCGCGGTGGCGCCGATGCCGTTGGAACTCACCACGCGTTCGTAGCACCCGCCTGTCGCGAGGAGTGCCGAACACATCACGAACGCAAGTCGCGGCCGTCGCATGAGCTGATGGTAGGGCGGGGAGGCGTTGTCGCGTTCGGCCCGGGCCGACGCGGTCGCGTTGGCCGCGGAACAATGAGCCCAGGTCGACTCATGCTCCCATGGAAGTTCTGGAGATTCTGGACGCGAAGCGAGTTCGTCGAGGCCGGCGAGCGAGCGCGTCGCGAGCACGCGAGGTGGCTCACCGACGCGCTGTCGTCGAATCGCCCCTACCCGAAGATCCCGCTGCGGGCCGTCCGCGACGGGGGCTTCGGCCCGCTGCTGTCGCGCCCGGGCGGCGAGGACCTCGCCCGATCGTGGTGGGGCGCGGCCTTCAACCGCGTGGATCGCATCGAGGGTCGCGATCCCGCGGGCCGATAGCGGCGTAGTCCCTGCTGCACGCCGGTCGTCCTTTGACGCCCTGGGGCTATCCTCCGAAGATCAAGGGCCCGGCCGGCGCGCGAGGCACACCACCATGACAGAGACGAACGAAACGACCCCCGCAGCCGCCAACGACCCGCTCGACGCCGCCGTCACGACCATCAACCGCAAGTGGTCGATCAAGCTGCTCGTCATCATCGGCGTCTCCGTCTTCATGGCCGCCTTCTTCCTGTACGACGGCGCGGTGCGATATCCCGACCGAGGCGCGCTCGCCAGCGAGTACTTGGAGTTCCAGTACCTCAAGTCCTTCGACCAGGAACGCGGCGGCATCGCTTCCCTGAACGGCGTCGACGATCCCGTCGCCCGCCTCCATCAACTCGAGGAAAAAGAACGCAGCACCGGCTCGCTCGACACCACCGAACGCGCCATGGTGGCCTGGCTCGTCAACCTCAAGCTCATCAACCGCTTGACCCCCGACGCCACCGCCATTCCCCGTACCCACTTCCGCGGCGGCGAACGCGTCGAATCCGCCGCCCAACGCCTCGAAGAACTCACCCGCGTCTGGACCCAGAAGGCCGCGCCCACCCCCCTCTCCGCCTTCGACATCCCTTCGCAGTGGGCCGGCATGGCCGTTTGCGTCGTCATCGCCTTCTGGGTCGGGCTCTCGTGGGCCAGAGGGTGCGCCAAGTCCTATCGATGGGATCGTGCCGCGGCACGCCTCACCCTGCCCGGCGGCCACGCCCTGATTCCAAGCGACATCGCCGAGGTCGACAAGCGCAAATGGGACAAGCTTTACGTGTCGCTCCGCATCAAGCCCGAGCACCCGACCCTGGGGGGCCGCACCGTGGAGTTCGACCTGCTTCGCTATGAGCCCCTCGAGGCATGGATCCTCGAAATGGAGCGTCAGGCCTTCCCGCCCGAACCCGCCCCGCCGCAGGCCGTGGCGGCGGCGTCGCCTGCTTGAGCCTTCGGGGCGCCTGAGCCTTCGGGGTGCCTGAGCGTTCGGGACGCCCTCCGGTGAATCCCCTTGCATCGTCCGGCCGTTGGCGGTAAAGTCGATGCTGGAGTCCACAAGGAGGCACCATTCATGGCGTCACCCAAGCCCGCTCCGCTCGGAATCACCCGACCACGTTCGACCATCGTGATGCTCGCTGCGATCCCGTTGGCGGCCATCGCGGCAGGCTGGTGGCTCCGCGGGCCCCTTGGCGCGGGCATCGCCGCCGCGGCGGGCATGGCCGCGGCGTGTGGCATCGCGTGGATGCGACCGCGGGCCCCGCGTGGCCATCGCGCCGGCGAGGTCGCCACGGAACTGAAAACGGGCGTCGCGACTGGCGTCGAGGCTCGCACGCGAGCAGCGGTGATGGAAGGTGGCACCCGCGTCGGGGTCGTGCCCGCCGGACGCTCGGCCCGCGGGCATCGCGATCGAGATCTGTGACGAACGTCGACGGATGTCGGCGCGGCCGTCGCGTCTGGAGTGGCCGTTGCAACTGGCGCGGCCGTCGCCATCAATCAGGCGGCACGACGCGGGAAGTTGTCGCGGTCGTCGTCGAGGGCCTTGTGCAGCTTGAGCATGCCGGCCTCCATGCGATCCAAGGCTCGCTGGGCCATCTCGACAGGGTCGCACGTGGGCGGCTCCGGGAAGTCACCTTCGCCGACGAGCGTGGGGCTCCAAGGCGAATGTGCCGGCTCGGACGCCAGTCGCGGGAACTGGAGCGGCTCGTGCTTGTCCGTGGGCGTGGTGTTCGTCGGCTCCATCCGGTACTCCTTGGCGAACGGGCAGGCTTGACGCCCGCCCTCGTGGTCGGAAGTGGCGTTCCATGCCGCCCCCTGCGTGGCGGTGCATCGACGCTCATGCAGGGCGTCTGCACGTGCTTGTGGCCGAGGGAGGGGATGGGCGGACTGTGCCGCCGCAGATCCGGAGCAGCCGCCACACCCGGGACGGGCGTGAGGTCCGAGTATCGTGGTGCCTAGGGTGGGGGATGCCCCTGTCGGTCGCCATCGTCTGTCGGAGCAACGAAGCCACGATCGGGCCCGTGATCGCCGCGGCGAGCTCCTTGCTCGCCCGCACGGGGGGCGGCGAACTGGTGGCGGTCGACTCGGGATCGGTGGACGCGACGATCCCGATGCTGGAGGCGGCAGGGGCGAGGGTCGTTCGCACGCCATGGCTGGGTCACGTGCGAACCAAGCAAATGGCGTTGAACGAAGCGTCCAAGGGGCTGGGCGGACGCGGGTGGGTGCTCTGCCTCGACAGCGACGAGCCGCCC
This sequence comes from Phycisphaerae bacterium, assembly GCA_037139735.1. GTDB lineage: Bacteria > Planctomycetota > Phycisphaerae > Phycisphaerales > UBA1924 > UBA2402. The sequence goes on along the minus strand of JBAXFU010000071.1, from coordinate 4,216 downwards.
GACGAGACGCTGCGCACGTCCATCGCCCGCGTGGTGGCCGACGACGATCCGTCGGTGTCGGGGTGTCGCATGAACCGGCGCCTCTGGTATCGTGGACGCTACCTCATGCACGCGTGGCAGCCCGAATGGCGGCTGCGTCTGGTGCGTCCCGGGCGATGCGCCTGGACGGGCCAGGACCCGCACGATCGGCTGGAGACCACCGACGGCGGCCGCGTGCTCGATCTCGAGGGCACGCTGCGTCACGACAGCTTCGCGACCTTCGTCGAGCACCTCTCCAAGCAGGTGGCCCACGCCAAGGTGGCGGCGGCGGGGATGCACCAGGCCGGCGAGCGAACCACGGCTTGGAGAATGGCCACCAGTCCGGTGGGGGCCTTCCTCAAGCAGGTGGTGCTCAAGGGGGCGTGGCGCGACGGGTACGCGGGATGGCTGGCGGCGGGGTCGACGGCGGCGGGGTCGCTGATGAAGCACATGGCGCTGCTGGAACTGCAGCACGGCGAAGGCTGATCGCGGGAACGGCCCCCGCGCCAAGGGGGGACGGGTCCCGCGTCCGCAAACCTCGGGGGGACGTCAAGCCATGTCCCGGTCGGGTCGATGTTCGAGGCGAGCCCGCGGGCATGGGGCCACCGCATGCGAAGTCGCGCCTTCACCTTGGTCGAGTTGATCGTCGTGATCGTGATCCTGGGGATCATGGCGGCGGCGGTCGCGCCATCGGTGACGCAATCAACGCAAGGAAGGCAGCGATCGGCCGCCCAACTCGTGGCGAGAGACCTTCGCTACGCCCAGGCCAGGGCGGTGGCGACGGGGCGTCGCGCGTGGGTCACGATCAATCCGGGCAGCGAGACCCTGACCTATTCGGAGGACGTCTCCGGCGTGGCGACGGCGATCACCGATCCCGCGACCGGTTCGCAGATGACGACGGTGCTCGGCTCGGCCGCGACGATCGACGGCGTGGCCGGCACGGCGATCGGGACGTTCAACGGCGCGACGACGACGGCGACCATCGGCTTCGACTGGCAGGGCCGGCCGCTCGATTCGCTCGGGGTGTTGCTGACCGCCGACCAGACGATCACGGTCACCGCGTCGGGGCTGTCGACCGTCACCGTGACGATCGTGGCCGAGACGGGCGCGGTGACGATCACCTGGTGAGGCGGTCGGCCGCCGTGGGCTTGAGTGGCGGACGCAAGCGTCCGATCAAGTGAAAGGATGATGCGTTTCCGAGTTGCCAACTCCGCGCGCCGCCGGGCCAGGGCCTTCACGCTGATCGAGGCGATCGCCGCGATCGTGCTGCTGTCGGTGGCGGTGCCGTCGATGACGTGGGGCGTTCGTGACGCGGTGATCCGGCGGACCGACCCGATCAAGCTCACCAAGGCCCGGTGGCTGCTGGCCGAGCGGATGGAGCAGGTCATCGCGGATCGCCACTCGACGTCCCGCGGGTACGACTACTGCGTCAACGCGGTCTACCCCGCCGAAGGGTCCGTGAGCGGTTTCTCGGGCTTTTCCCGGTCGACGTCGATCAGCGCCATCAACACGAACGTGGGCACCACGGGGTGGAAGATGGCGACGGTGACGGTGACATACGTCGACGGCGTGGGAGTCGCCCGCTCGATCACCCTCTCGACGATCCTGACCAACTACACGCCATGACGCGCCGCGCCGCGACAATTCGGTCGCCCAAGGGCTTCACGCTGGTCGAGATGATCGCCGCGATCGTGGTGATCTCGATCGTGGGGCTGGTGGGGTCTCGATTGGTGTTGGTGGCGTCGAACGCGATGGAGGGGACGGCCCGCCGCGCCGAGCTCATCAACTCGCTCAACCTCGTCATGGAGCGGTCGATGACGGAGCTCTCGAGCATCGACGCCGCCTCGGGCGTGCCCGCGATCACGTCGCCGACGAGCTCGTCGATCAGCTTCACCGTGAACGGCTCGTCGAGGACGCTGTCGCACTCGGTGACGACCGTGCAGCTGACCGGGGCCGCCGCGACCGGGGCGACGCTGGCCACCGACGTCACCACGTTCACGCTGACCTATTACGACCGCGACAACGCCGTCATCGCCAGCCCCGCGGCGGCGATCTCGTCGATCCGCAGCATCCAACTCACCGTCACGGCCACCAAGGCGTCGATCAGCGAGACGCTCCGGAGCCGCGTCTTCATTCGCTCGATGTCGAGAGGATCGGGTGCCTCATGATCGCTCATCGCCCCATCGTCCTGAACCCGCGATCACGCGATCGCCGAGGCACCATCCTCGTGGGCATCCTCGTGGGCCTCATGCTGCTGGCCTCGGCCCTGGTGGTGGTGGCCATCTCCGGTCGCCGCGAGCAGGACCTGACGATGCGCCGCATGGAGTCGATGCGGGCCGCCTACGCCGAGGAGTCCGCTGCGCAGATCGCGGTGCGGGAACTGATCAATCAGCAGGACGACGACGGCGACGGCATCATCGGCGAGGTCGCCGCGGGCAACCTCGCGTCGGGGATCATCATCGGTACCAGCACGGCGGCGGCCGACGCCTCCGCCTCGGGCTCGACATGGACGATCCTGCCCCAAGGCTCGAACGGCCTTGCCACTCGCGCGGGGTCGATCAACCTCGGCGTGACCAACTACGTCCCGGGGTTGTACGTCGAGTGTTTCCAGTTGGGATCGGCTCCGACCACCGTCGGGGGCATCACGTGGACCAACACTCCGACCGCCGTTGGCATCGTCCCCAACGTCCTCACCGCCGTCTCCTCCGGCACCCCGATGTGGGTCGACGGTCCGACCGACAACTACGCTCTGCGCTTCCGCGGCACCATCACCATTCCCACTGCGGGTTCGTGGACGTTCTCGACGACCTCCAATGACGGGTCGGTGCTGTGGATCAACGGTGTTCAGGTGGTCGACAACGACGGCGTGCACGCGTGGCAGACGCGTTCGGGCAGCATCACGCTCCCGGCCGGCACGGCTTTCTTCGATCTTCGGTACTTCAATCTCAGCGCCGACGGATCGGTGTCGGTGTCGTGGTCGGGCCCGGGCGTCGCCACTCAGACCATCCCCGCCACCGCGTTCACGTGCGATCCGTTCCGCGCCGTGCCGCCCGTGGCCGGGACCACCTCCATGTCCCTCGCGGGCGCCACGCTCAACGGCTACTTCTCCAAGTCCGGGGCGTACGGCGGCGCCAACATCACCTCCAACTTCTCCGTCCAGACCAATGCCACCACCGCGTCGGCCATCAACGTCACCAATGGCACGCTCTCGGCCAACGCACTCTGCGGCATAGGAGGCACGCCCTCGACAGTCATCACGACAGGGGCGGGCGGATCCATCAGCGGCACGTCCCTCGCCGCGACGTCGAGCGTCGCGATCATCGGGCTCACTCCACCGCTCAACACGCTGGCCACCTCGGGTGTCCTGTCCGTCACGGGTACAACGACGATCGCAAGCGACGTCCGCTACTCCTCCGTCACGCTCAACACCCTCAACGCCAAGATCGTGGTGTCGGGTCATCGAGTCATGCAGTGCGACGGGAATCTCACCATCGGCAGCAACTGCAGCATCGAACTCGAGGCCAACTCGTCGCTGCGACTCTACATCACCTCCGGCAACCTCGCCATCTCCGGTACCGCGCAGGTCAACGCCAATACCGCCGACCCCACGCGATTCCGGATTTTCTTCACCGCGTTGGGGCGCACGATGACGATGACCGACAGCGCCGTCTTCCACGGGTACGTCTTCAACCGCGGCGGCGGGCTCACCATCACCGGCGGCTCGACGCCCGCTCCCACGTTCTTCGGCGTCTATCACGGCACCACCATCTCCACCACCAGCACCGCCCTCTTCCGCGCCGACGCCTCCTTCGGCTCGACCACCGCCAGCACCAACCTGCTGACGACTTGGCGACAAACGCAGTGACGGCCCGCCGCCGCCGATAGACTTGCCCCGTGCCTGAAGTCACGCTCACGGGCGTCGCCATTTGCACCCTGGTCGCCTTCGTGGCCGGGGTGATTGATGCCATGGCCGGCGGCGGGGGCATCTTCACCATGCCCGCCCTCGCGGCCCTCGGGCTTCCCGTCCCCGTCGTCGCGGGCACCAACAAGTTCGCCGCCACCGGCGGGTCGTCCGCCGCCACGGTCGCCTTCCTGCTCCGCGGCCACCTCGACCGTCGCATCGCCCTCATCGGCGGATGCTGCTCGCTCGTCGGCGCGGTGGCGGTCATGCTGCTGCCCAAGGGCAACCCCACCCTGG
>JBAXFU010000070.1:0-17344 GCA_037139735.1 Phycisphaerae bacterium | reverse complement strand
GCTGCGCGGGTTCGGTCACCCGTGGCAACATTCGTCCGCCCTCCGGGCGGCGTGCACTTTGGTGGGGTTGTGAGGCTTCTCGCGAAGGTGCGTGGGGCCTGATTGCTCGCCCGCTTTGGGGCGCACCAGATGGAGCCGTGTGCGCTGCCCGGCTTTGCGGGCGAGCCCACGGACGCGGGCGTGCGTGCGGCGCGGATCGAGGCCCTTCCACGGGTTTCCCTCACCCGCTGCGCGGGTTGGGTCACCCGTGGCAACATTCGTCCGCCCTCCGGGCGGCGTGCGTGTGGGAACGCTCGCCCGCGTTGGGGCGAAACAGCTTGGAGCCCTTGGTCACGGCGCAGGCGTGCCCCACAACGGGCCGTCGCGGTACTTCCCTTCGTACCACGTGTTCGTGATCGTCCGCAGTTCGGTCGCGAAGCCGATCGCTTCCAGTCGCGACGCTCGAAGCGTCACCACGATCGCCCGGTCCGTCGTCGCCAGATGCGTGATGCGACGGCCGGCTCGTTCCGCCAGCGCCTGTGCGCACGCCACCACCGTGCCGCGGGTCTCGTGATCCTCCAGCGGAGCGCCCGACACCGCCGACAGCGTCACCGTGCTCTCGGGTTGTTCCGCATCGCGATCGCTTCCCATGCACGCAGGGTACGTGTCGTCCGCACGCCCTCACGCCACGACCATCGCCTCGCCCGCCAACCCCGGCCCGAAGGCCATCGCCACCCACGGCCGTGGCACGCCCCGCGAGGCGAGCCGCTCGAGAATGAACAGCACCGTCGCCGACGACATGTTGCCGTGATCCGCCAAGACGCCCAGTGCGTCCGACTCGGCCTGCTCCTTCGCCCGTGGCGAGAGGTCGAGCCCCTTGGCGATCGCCTCCACCACCCTGGGCCCGCCCGGATGGATCGCCCAGCCGCCAACCTCGCCCCGGCTCAGCCCCGCGCGACGCAGCACCTCGTCGATCCACGGTCCGCACGCCGTCTCGAGCAGTCGCGGCACCCGCGGCGAGAGCGTCATCTCGAACCCGTGATCGCCGATGCTCCAGGCCATCGCCTCCCGCGTCGGCCGACCGCGTTCATCGCCAAAGAGCCGCGATCCAAAGACGCGAATTGCAGGCGCGTCATCGGCCGCGGCCGACCCCCGCACCACGCACGCCGCCGCGCCGTCCGCGAAGAGCGCGTTGGCCACCAGCCGGTCCGGCCTCGACGAATAGTGCATGTGCAGCGAACAGAGTTCGACGCAGCACACCAGCGCCACCGCGCGAGGGTCGGCCCGCACGATCGCGTCGGCCATCGCCAAGGCGTTGATCGCCGCGTGGCACCCCATGAACCCGACGTTGGTCCGCCGCACTCCGCGATCGAGCCCCAGCTGCTCCATCAATGCCTGATCGAATCCCGGCGCCTCCAGCACCGTGCACGAGGCCGTGACCACGTGCGTGATCGACGAGGCCTCCGCCCTCGACGCCGCCATGGCGCGACGCGACGCCGCCTCCGCAAGCTCCGAGGCATGTCGCGTCGCCTCGCGCAGACGCTCGGCTGTGCCGGGTCCGTCGCGGTGGCCCTCCCGCGGCGGACCGTACATCGATTGGCCCTCGCCCTCTCGCCACAGCACGCTCGATCGCGTCCGAATTCCCGTGCCCGTCGCCAGCCGCGAGGCCGCCGCTCGATCGGCGCCCTCGCCCGCGATCATCGACGCGAGGTCCACCGATTCCGCCGACGTGATCGTGCCGTGCGGCGACGCCAGACCGATGCCGGCCAGAAATGCGTTCATGCCGTCACCCCCGCCACCAGCCGCGCGCCACGTTCGGCGATCGACGGGAACTTTGCCGCCAGCGACACCAGGCTCCGCGCCGCTCGCTCCGATCGAAGAACGCTCGCCACGACCGAGCAGGCGCGACGACGCGGCATCAAGAGCCGTTCGTGCGCGTGCGACCATGCCGTCGCATCGCCGCCGTGACGCACGACCCGTGCCGCGATCGACGCCGCCTCGACGGCTCCGTCGATCGCCCAGGTCATCCCCTCGCCCGTGAAGGGCTCCACATAACCCGCCGCATCGCCCACCACCATCGTCCGCGCCGTCGCCACGCGACACCGACGGCGGGTGAGCAGGGGCGTGCCTCGCCAGCGTGCGCGGGCCAGCGATTCAGCCGGGAGTTCTCCATCGGCGAACAAGCCCGCCATCGTCGAACCGGCATCACGCCCCTCGCGAAGCGTCGCGGGATCGATCGCCGCCGCCATGTCGAGCCGCCCGTCGCCGAGCCGAACCACGCCCAGGTACCCCTCCGAGCAACATCGCATCACCAGCGTGCCGCAGGCGAGCGACGACGCCGACGCCTCGAGCGTGGCGCCGAGCCCCATGCGGCTTCGCGCCGCGATGGTCCACGCCAGCCCCTTGATGCCGCTCAGGCTGGTTCCTCCCAGCCCGTCGCAGACGATCACCATCGACGCCGTGGCGACATCGTCTCCGCCCAGGAGCACTTGCCCTTCGTCGATCACCTTCGCCGCCATGGGCTGGAGGATCGTCACGCCTCGGTCGGCCGCCGCGTGCAGCAAGGCGAGATCGAAGGCCGGCCTGGCCACCACCCGATGCGACGCGAACCTCGCGTCGGCCCGGCGGTCGCCCCACCGAAGCGAGAGCGATTGGAGGTGAGGCGAGCCCGTCAGCGTGCCCCCGAGTCCCGCGCGTTCGAGCGCTCGCACGCCGCGAGCGGAAAGACAACCCCCGCACACCTTCGGACGCGGAAAGGCCGACTTCTCGACCAGTAGCACGCGAAGGCCCGCGTCGGCCGCCACGCAGGCCGCCGTCCCGCCCGCGACGCCCGCGCCGATGACGATCGCGTCCCACGCGACGCCCGCGACATCCGCCGCACGCCCTCGCATCGTGTCGTGGCGAGCGTGGTTCATGCGGGCGGCTTCCACGTCAGCAACATCCGCTGCGGCCATGCCGCCCGCACGCTCGCGTTCGCCAAGCCCGCGGCGGCGGCCATGTCGCGAAGTTCATCCATCGAGTAGGAGCCCTGCACCGAGCGCACCGCATCGACATGCACCACGCGGCTCGTGGTGAGCAGCCGCGGCACCGCCCACGCCAAGGCGAGCCCTCGTCGCGTGCGACGCAGATCCAGCACGAGCAGCAGCCGCCTGGTCACCCGGCCCAGTCGCGACAACACCGGCACCACTTGCTCGGGGTCGAGGTGGTGCATGAAGAGCGAACACGTCACGATGTCGGCCTGCTCGGGGAGCTCCGAGGCGAGAATGTCGTGACGCATCGTCGTGAGCGTGACGCCTCGAGCGGCGGCGCGTCGCCGGGCCGCCTGCAGCGCCACGTCGCTGATGTCGGTGGCCATGGGCGAGATGGAGCATCCGTGCGAGCGGGCGGCGCTCGCCAACGCCACCGGCAGGTCGCCGCTCCCGCTGGCCACGTCCAGCAGCGTCAGCATCGAAGGTGGATGCACCTCCACGGCGCGTTCGATGGCCCGCCACAGGGTGCTTCCGACACCGCTCAGGCGGTTGATGCGGGCCAGACCCCCAAGAGCGTGCTCGTGCGCGTCGACCGGAATGGACGGATCGTCCATGAGTTCCGCGGTCCGTCGTCTCGCGGGCGGCTCGAGCATGTCGCACTGTAGCGGCCGCACCATCGTCGCGTCACAAGTGTTCCACGTGGAAAAAGGCAGCCGCCCGACGCACGGTGCGTCGGGCGGCTGCGGCCATGAAGAGTGGGTTCGTGAGTGGGTCCTTTTCAGCAGCCGCCGTTGGCCCACAGGCGGTGAAAGAACTCGGCGTCGTCGAAGTCGATGCCGCCGTCCTGGTTCACGTCCGCACAGCTGAGTCCATTCTGCCAGTCGTCGAAGAAGGCCCGCACATCGTCGCCGTCCGTGCCGCCATCCTGGTTGTAGTCCGCGGCACAGGGAGGGCACACGAGCTGGACGCAGAGTTCCTGTTCCTGAAGCGAGATCCGCTGGAACGCGCCCTGCCAGATTTGATGCGTCTGGACGGTGCGAACGATCTGCGTCGGTCGCGGCAGCACGCTGGCCTGCGGGCGGGGCAGATCGACTTCCGCCTCGAGACAGCCCACCCAACCCAGGTCGTCGGTGTGGATCAACTCGATGTCGGACGAGCCGTAGCCGGTGGGGAGCGTCACGGTGCCCGTCAGGGCGTAGCCGTAGGTCGACGGGCAGGGGCGGTGTCCCTCGGCACGCAGCAGGTGGTCGTAGACGTGGTGGAAGTTCACCGACCCCAGCGGGCTGAGCACGCTCAGCAGGCCCTTGCTGGCGGGGAAGACGCCCACCCACCCGCTCTGCGAGATGTCGCCACGCGGGTCGAGTTCGATGGAGCGGTAGCCCACGCCCGAGCGGCCCACGAAGGACGTCCAGTTGATCCCGCCCGCCGGGTCGAGCCGCACCGTCATCGCGTTCTGCGAGCCGGTGGCCAGGTCGTTGTGGCCGTTGAAGACGATGTCGCGGTTGGGCATCAGCGTCAGGCCGTTGGCGGTGCCCTTGCACGCCGCTCCGCCCGCGGCGAGCGAGGAGGGGTAGGTGATCGTGAAGATCGGATTGCCCGCGTTGTTCAGTCGCATCACCAGCGGATCGAGGCGGCCCGCGCCGGCGGCGGTGGTATCGACGTCGGTGCCCGTCAGGATCAGCGTGCCGTCGATGTCGAAGACCACGTCGGTGAAGCCGAGCTTGGTGCGGACGCCGTAGCGGCTGTCATCGATGCCCAGATTGAAGACGGGGTTGCCGTTGGCGTCGGTGCGGACCACCACGCCACGCTGGTTCGTGTTCGAGACCCGCTTGCGGCCCACCAGGGCGAAGCCCGGCTGCACGTTCGGAGTCGCCGGCGTGATCGCCACGCCCACGCCGGCGTACACGCCGTTCACCATGTCCTCGCTCGAGGTGTCGCCCTCGTAGACGCGGGACCAGCGGTAGTTGCCCGCGGCATCGAGCCGCAGCAGGGCGAGGTTCTGCGTGGCGCCCATGCTGGTGGTCTCGGCGCCGATGATGAAGCCGCCGTCGCTGGTCTGCTCGATGCTGTAGCCGATGTCCTGGCCGTCGCCGCCGAAGCGGACCGACCAGTCGAGCTTGCCGTCTGCCGCGTACTTGACGACGAGGATGTCGCGGTTGTCGCTGCCGACGTTCACGATCGACCCGGTGGTCGCGTAGCCGCCGTCGCGGGTGCTGACGATGCCGTTGGCCGACTCGCCGCCCACGGTCCCGTACAGGTTGTTGAAGGTCTGGGCCTGGCCCATGGTGGTCATGGTGGCGGTCAGGCCGGCGACGAGGGCGATGATGGTGCTGGTCTTCATGGCTGTGCTCCTTCTTTGCTGCGTGGTTGGGGGCCTCCATCGGGTCCCGACACCATGCCTGCGGAGCACTCCCGGCGACCTTGCCTCTTGGGGTCGAGTTTTTCACAAGATGTTTCGGAGCAATAGCTTGTGGCCGAGTGGCGGCCATGAAACAGTGAGCCAGGCAGAGACCCAGCCTGTGCGGGGCTGCGCGGGGCGGTCAGGCGTCCGGGGCCGAGACCGGCGAAGGAGCGGTGAGCCGCGAGGCCACCCACGCCTTGGCGAAGTCGAGATCGCGTCGGATGGTTCGCACGCTCACCTCGAGCGCGGCGGCGATCTGCTCATGGCTCAGGCGGCAGACCGCGCTGAGCATCAAGGCCTCGGCCATGCGAGGGTGGGCCTCGGCAAGTTGGGCGAGCACCTGCGAGAGTTGACGCGATTGCGCGTTCTGATCAGAGCCGGCGACCTCGCGCGAATCGCCTCGGATCGACACGTCGAGTTCGCGAAGTCGTCGCGAGGTGGACGAGCGAAAGCGATCGATGCGAAGCCACTCCATGAGACGACAGCCGATGGCCAACGCGGCCTGTTCGTCCTTGGGGGGCACGGGCAGGCTGATGAGGCGGCAGATGGTCTCTTGCGCGAGCGAACTGGGCGAGCCGCCCATCGATGGCGTCTTGGTCGCGGCGATGCGGCGCAGCTGCGGGTAGATCGTGGCGATCATCCGCCCGAAGCGTTCATGTCGCGAGGCATCACTCGCGTCGACGCGGGAAGCATGATGGTCGAAGGGCGGCACGGGCATGGCTGCGGATGTCGAGGATAGTACGACCTGTCGCCGTTGACGGACCGTTCGTCGCCCGCCAGGACGGCCCCCCTTCCGGAGCGGCCGGGTCCCATCATCCGCGTCCCTTGCGCTTGCGCCCGGGCCGCTTGGGCTGCGTTGGGGTCGGCGACTGCGGGAAGGGAAGGTTCTCTGGAAATGAGGCCAGCGTCGTCTCGTCGACCGTCGTGACGATCTCCGGCGTCGGGCGGTTGGGTGTCGCGTCGTCCTTGCGACGCGAGGGACGAACGGCGCCTTCCTCCGCGGGAACGCCGCACGGCCTGCAAGTCGAGGCGCCCGGCGGGACCGGACGGCCGCAGGCGGTGCAGTCGGCGGCGTGGTTTCCCCCGGAGTCGTGGAGCAAGGGCGTGGCCACGGTGGGCCCCGGTTCGCTGTCGCGTCTGGTCACGTGGGCGTGCTTGTATCGGAGGTACTGCGCGAAGGCGACGATGGCCCGCGGGCACATGATGCCGGTGAGCCGCTGCGCATCTCGCAGGGCGGTGATGGAGAGGGATCTCGACTGGAGTTGCTCGAGGAGGTGCACCACCGACTCGGGTTCGCGGGAGGTCTCCTTCACGAGGTTGCACAACCACCTCCAGTTGGCATCCTGAGGAAGGACGCGAGCCAACGCGACGAGCATGGATTCCGCTCGCGATCCGGCGGCAGGCGATGGCGCAGGGGTGGTCGTCGCGGTCGCTCCCGGTGCACGAAGCGGCGCGACCCGCAGGTCGTCGTCGACCTCCATCGCGTGGACCTGGTCGTAGAGTCGGGCGATCGAGCCTTGTTCATGGACCGGGACCACATAGGCCTGGAAGGGCGGGGTCGCATCTCCCAAGATGAAGGTGAGGGGGTCGCCCAGCAGGGGGTGCGAGGTCGGGGAGGCGATGTCGCCTGGAAGCAGCAGGGGGCGTGGCGCCATCGACCACGATCGGGCGGAGATGGCCGGGGTGTTGTCGGTGCGGTTGGTCTCGACGATCGTCGGGACCGAGATGGTGCAGGTGCCGCAGCGGCGGCTGAGGTACTCGGCGGTCACGGGATCGAGCTTGCCGCCAAGGGCGATCTGCGACTGGAAGCCGGCCAAGAGCACGTCGGCGGTCGCCTGTCCGTGCATCGCCTGCAGTTGCGCCACCGACTGGGTGGCGGCGACGAAGCAGCAGCGACGCTCGCGACAGGTGTGGAGCGTGTGGGCCAAGCCGGGGATGAAGGACATGGGGGCCAACTCGTCGATGACGACCACGGTCTTTCCGCTGCGGGTGTCTGCGGCCTGACGACACCCGACCCGCTGCAACTCGCGAAGGAGGCGGCCGAGCACGAGCGTGATGAAAGGGGTGAACTTCTCGAGGTCGGGCTCGTCGATCTCGATGATGAGGATGCCCGCATGCCGCACGAACGTGGCGATGGAGAACTCGTCGGTGGCGAGGAGGGGCTCGAGCCCGTCGATGAACGAGGTGGCCTCGCCGATGGTCGACGCGACGGTTTCGCCGTTGCGGTTCCAGTTCTGGAAGTTCGCGAAGCGGCGCAGCAGGGGGAAGTTCGGATGTTGGGAGGCGAAGGCCTCGTAGTCGCCGCCGATCACGACCTTGCGGATCTCGACAAGGTTGCGTCGTTCCGGGGGCAGGTCGGTGCAGACCGCGCTGATGGCGTGGGTGAGGAAGTCCTCGGCCTGGTTGTACGCCCACGCGCCTTCACCCGAACGCGACATGCGTGCGGCGCCGGCAACCATGCAAGACGCGACCTCCCGTGCCGCCAGCAGGTCGGCGCACCCTTCGAGCAGGGTGCAGCCCATGGTGCGGTTCAGGCTGCCTGGCGCGAGGAGTTTGATCTCATGTTCGCGGTGGGAGGCCGCGGCGACCCTGCGGAGCAGGCGCGTCTGGCCGCGGCCTTTGACATTGAGATAGATGAGGGTCCACGCGTTGCGGATGGCGGCGATGGCGGCCGGGAGCGTTCCCTTTTGGGTCTTGCCGCTGCCGCTGCGACCGAAGAAGATGGCGTTGGGCGAAACCAGTCCCAAGGGAATGGGGAGGCTCGGAGCGTCGACCACCGACGGTTGGGGGTCGTGCACGACGGCGTAGGCGCCCATGAGGTTGAGGTGTTCCTCGGGCTCCCGTTCCGAGCGCTCGACGAGGGCGTCGAGATCGTGCCTCGACGCCATGCGAGCCTGTCCGAACGGTCCGCTGGGCGCGTAGACGACACCGGGCGTGGCGATAGCCTTGCCGGGCGGAAAATAGAGACCGCGCCAGTCGAAGGGTTCGGTGGATCGAGGGCCGTCATCTCGTCCGGCGGGGGGTTGGTTTGTCATCGCTCCGCTCCGTGCGTGTGGGGTGTGAGGGCCGGTCTGGTTCGTGCGCGAGACGCCAGGCGTTGCGGTGGCGTGCGTCCGGTGCGTTGGTGGCAAGGTGGAGGAGGTGAACCCGAGCTCAAGGGCATCGGGGAGGTGTTCGTGAGTGAACCCGTCTTCCCATGGGCTTGTACTCCCGACGCGGCGGCGGGATCCGCTCGTCTTGAAGATCAACGAAGAATCACTTCAGCGAATCACTTCAGCGAATCACTTCAGCAGGTGCGCAAGCGAATGGCCTGCACCGGCTTGCGACCCGGTGTGCACGCGAACGACGACACGACGCAAGCTTCGGCCTGGTTGCAACAGCTTCGGCCTGGTTGCAACAGCTGGGGTCTGGTTGCAACAGCTGGGGCCCGATTGCAGCAGCCGCGGCGTGGCTGCAACAGCTGAGGCGTGGCTGCAACCGGCGCGGCGCGGTGGTGGATCGCTCGAGCCCGGAGCCGCGGCGATTTCTGCTGCATCCGTCGTCACCTCCCCGCTCGCCGGGGCATCATCAACCGATGACGCCCCGGCGAGCCTGCTCCCTCACCTCCGCCCTCCAGCCGCTTCCATCCCCCTCCATCCCCCTCCATCCCCCCCCATGCCCCTCCATGCCCCACCATCGAGGACCCAAGCCGCTGACAGTTCACGTGTTGCGACTTCGACGACGCGGCAAGCCCGCGGTCAGAAGATCGACTCGATGACCTCCGTGCCGCCCGCCGCCCCTTCTTCGCTTGGTTCCCGCTTGGGGGGCGGCGAGGGCCTGAAGCGAAGTACCGCGTTCACGAACGCCTTGCTCACGCGCATGAGGTTCACGTGACGCAGGTCGACTGTCGTCAACTTCGTCGTCTTGTCGCCCGGATTCACGGGCGTGACAAGGACATACGGCAGGTTGACGCTCAACACCTTGAGCGGCATGCCCATCGGCGGTGTCGGCATCGAACGCACCGACTCCCCGCGCATCGTCATCTCGAAGTCGCTCGTCGCCGGCTGCTCGGCCGTCCTGCTTGAGTGAATGGTGACGAACGCCCCGGTGCGGAGGTCGTCGGGAGCGATCATGCCGGACTTGACGGTCTTGCGGGTCATCGCTGCCCCCGAAGCAAGGGGTGTGCCACGACGAGATCGGCCGCCACGCGTCAAAAAGGCCTCGCTGGGTCGGCGCAGGCGTAAAGAAAAGTATGGAAGCACAATGGAGTTTGTGATACCATGACGAGGCGTTTGTGCGGCTCGGCGGAGCGCCGAATGGAGGGGTCGTGATGAAGTCCAACACCGTGTCGGTGCTCGTTTCGTGGTTGTCGCCCGAGGACATGCAGGCCTATGCGCGTCGCCACGGAGGGCTTGATCTCAAGGACATCGCGTCGGTGGCCGGTTCCAAGTCCGGTGGCGGCAAGGGTTCGCGAGGCCCGCTCGCCTCGCTGCTCCGCGACAAGCGGTTCGACGAGGTGCACCTGCTCAGCGAGCACGTCACCGAGGCCGTGCGTCGGTGCGCTTCGGAGTTGCGGTCGGGAGCCATCGTCCACCAGGTGAAGATGGGCGGACGGGACCCGTACCTCGCCTCGTTCAATGTCGCCAAGTCGGTTCTGGAGAAGGTGGTCGATCCGCGGCGAGAGGGCGTTGAGCTCTCGATGAATCTCGCGTCGGGGACGGCGGCGAACATCGCGGCATGGGTGCTGCTCGGCAAGACCATGTACGACGCCACCTTCGTCGACGTCAGGGATCGGGACGTGGTGACGGTGCAGGTCCCCTTCGACCTTGAGGCGGACGTCCTGCATCGGATGCTCGAGGCCTCGGACCGTCTGATCCAGGACAGCAGCCAACTCGACGTGGCCGTGGAGTTCGGCGGGATCACCGGCAAGAGCCCGATCATCCGCAAGGCCGTGATGCGTGCGACCAAGATCGCGCCGCGGGACGTCAACGTGCTCCTGCTCGGGGAGAGCGGGGTGGGCAAGGAGGTTTTTGCACACGCCATCCACAAGGAGAGTCTGCGGCGGAGCAAGGAGATCGTGGAGGTGAACTGTGCGGCGTTGCCGACCAACCTCTTGGAGTCGGAACTCTTCGGGCACGTAAAGGGGGCGTTCACCGACGCGAAGGAGCGTCGGGCGGGGAAGTTCGAGGTGGCGCACGAGGGGACGCTCTTCCTCGACGAGGTGGCCGAGTGCGATCTTCAGATGCAGGCGAAGTTGTTGCGGGTGCTCCAGCCGCCGCGGGAGTCGCGACCGACGACACGGTGTTTCTCGCCGGTGGGTGCGGACGACGTGAAGCGGGTGGACGTGCGGATCATCGCGGCGACGAACCGGGACTTGCGGCGGGAGATCGAGGCGGGGCGGTTTCGCGAGGACCTCTACTACCGGTTGGCGGGCGTGACGATCCACATACCACCCCTGCGGGAGCGGGGAGGCGACATGGTGTTGGTGGCCGAGGCGCTGCTGGCGCACATCAACGAGGACTTCAGCCGCGCGGGGGTGCCGGGGTACGTGGAGAAGAAGCTGAACCCCTCGGCGAGGAAGTTCATCCGTTCCTATGCGTGGCCGGGGAACATTCGGCAGTTGCGGAACGCGTTGACGCAGGCGGCGGCGTTGGTGGACGGGGCGGAGATCGGGGAGCGGGACCTTCGCGAGGGGTTGGCCGACCTCGATGGTTCGCGGCGGGATGATGGTGCGATCGAGGAGGGGTTTTCGCTTGACGAGCACATCCGGGCGATCGAACGCGAGTACATCAGGCGCGCGTTGGAGCAGACGAGCAAGAACAAGACCGCGGCGGCGAGGTTGCTGGGCTACGCGAGCTACCAGCGGCTTGATGCGTGTCGCCAGCGTTTGGGGCTGTAGACGTCAGCGGCGCCTGGCCAGTTCGGCCTCGAAGCGGGCCCGTGCGGCCTCGACGAGGGTGACGGTGGGCCAGTCCGGAGACATCCGCGATGCGTGGAGTTCGGCGCGTTCGACGGCCATGCGGATATCGGATTCGCGGCTGGTCCAATCGCCGCGGGCGAGTGCGCCATCCATTTCGCCTTGGGCCAGTTCGGCCCAGCGGACGAGTTCAGCCCAGTCGACGGCGGCGGGGCGGCCGGCGGCGGTCTCGACGGTCATGCGGTGGCGAAGGATGTCGAGGCCCTTGGCCCAATCGCCTTGGAGTCGGATCGACCACGCCCAGAGGCATTCGTGGAAGATGGCCCACCCGTCGCCGGCCTCGAGCAGTTCGGGTGCGCTGTCGACGGCCTGGCGAGCGGCGCGTTGGGCCTCTTCGAGGCGCACGCCTTGCGAGAGCAGGGCGCGGGCGAGGCGACCATTGGCCTTGGTGGTGTACATGGAGCGAGGGCCGAGCATGCCCTGAGCGATGGCGACTTGGTTGCGGGCCGCTTCTTCGGCGAGCGGATAGTCCTTGAGGAGCAGGGCGACGAAGTAGAGTTCCGTCCACCACTCGTACATGCCCTTGTTGCGATTGCCGTGGACGCGGGTGGCGAGTTCCGCGCCCCGGCGGAGCGTCGCGGCTGCATCGGTGATGCGACCGGCTTCGCGTTGCCAGCGTTGCTGATGAAAGAGCACCTTGAGCGTGTTGAGTCCTGCGCCCGCGTCGAGGTGCTTGGCCCGTGCGAGCAGGTCCGGGATGCGATCGAGCGCGGCGGCGGCCTCCTGCGGGTTGGAGACCGTGTAGTCGAGCGTGGTGATGTCGGCGGAGAGGAGCGACTGGTCGTCGTCGTGGCCGCGGGCGAGATCGGCCCGAACGGACGCCGCGAGGGCGAGGGCGTCGTCGCGTCGACCGGCCCTGACCATCAACTCCATGCAGAGGGCGGCGGCCGAGTTGAGGAGCGGCCTGTTGTCGGCGGCGACGGCGCGGATCGTCGACAGGTGCGCCTCGAGCGTCTCGATCGGTATCGGGTTGCCTTGGAGCACCTGCCACGAGTGGAACAAGTGACGGGCCACGAGCGTTCGAGGGTGGTCGGGACCGTGCACGGCCGACAAGGCGTCGGCGGCACGATGAAGCATCATGTCGCCGCGACGGTCCGCGAGCGCCTCGGCGGTTTCGGCGAGCGTGATGGCCATGTCGGCCTGCAGCTGCAGGTCGCCCGGGAAGGCGACCTCGAGACGATCCATGCCCGCGGCGAGCAGGTCGCCGATGCTGGGGGCCTTGTCGGGGTCGCCCACGGGAGGCCACGGATCGTTCCATCCGCTCCAGTCGGGTGCGGCCGTGAGGATTGATTCGCCCGCGAAGGGGTTGGCCGCGCGGAGCATGCCCATGATGAACTGCGACGAGCGGCGGGCGCGGTCCGCCTCGTCGCGGGCGACCGCTTCGCTGGCACGGGCGCGGGAGAGGCCGGTTTGCAGGGCGACGAACCCCGCGCCAAGGCCCAGGGCCGCGATCACGGTGGCGGCGGCGATGGCCTTGCGGCGGCGGGCGAAGAGCGCGACGTGACGCGCGAAGGAGACGGGCCTGGCGACGATGGGACGGTGTTCGAGGATGCGACGCAGGTCGGCGGCGAGTTCCGCGGCGGACTGGTAGCGCTTGGCGCGGTCCGGGTCGAGCGCGGCGTGCACCACGGTTTCGATGTCGCCCTTGCAGTCGCGACGGCGACTGGAGAGTTTCTCCGGCGCGCGGTCGCGGACGAACGCCGCGGCCTGCTGCATGGAGAGGGAAGGGTTGTCGCGAGGGTGGGTTCCGGCGAGCACCTCGTACATGATGGCGCCCAGGGCGAAGATGTCGGCGCGGGTGTCGAGGGCGGGCGACGCGTTCTCGAAGGCCTCGGGGGGCATGTAGGCGGGGGTGCCGCCGAGATCGGGGCGGGTGGCGGTGGCGGCGGCGTCGGCATCGCTTCGGAGGCGGGCGACGCCGAAGTCGATGATCTTGGGGGCGTCGTCCTTGCCGACGAGGATGTTGGAGGGCTTGAGATCGAGGTGGAGGACGCCGTGCTGGTGGCCGTGGTGGACGGCGTCGCAGATGGCGGCGAACATCGCGAGCGTGTCGCGGAGGGCGGGACGGCGGTCTCGCATCCAGGCGTCGAGGGTGCGTGCCTCGGGCACGAACTCCATCGCGATGAAGGGGACGCTGACGGGGTTGCCTTCGGCGACGTGGACGCCGGCCTCGAAGATGCGGGCGATGGCGGGGTGGTCGAGTCGGGCGAGCGAGCGGGCTTCGACCTCGAAGCGGCGACGTGCCCGGGGGGAGGCGACGCCGTGGGTGAGGAACTTGAGGGCGACGGTGCGTGAGAGGGAGGTGTCGAAGGCCTGATGGACGGTGCCCATGCCCCCTGTGCCCAAGGGTGGGCCGATGACGTAGCGGCCGATGCGGGCGCCCTCGACGACGGGGGCGATGTCGAGGGCGGCGGCGAGCATGTCGACGGGGATGCCGCCGGCGTCGAGGATGGAGGTGCGGGTGCCGGCGACGCCGATGAGGTCGCGGACCTGATCGAGCAGATCCTGCCGCTCTGCGCAGCGTCTGGCGATGAAGTCGGCGCGTTGATCGTCGGGAAGATCGAAGGCCTCGCCCGCGATGGTCTTGACGAGATCCCAGTCGTGGTTGGAGGTGTGGGGCCGGGTCATGACGAGGCGTTGGAGGCGTCGCGGATGCGACGCAAAAGCCAGGCCCTGGCGACCATCCAGTCGCGGTTGATCGAGCGGGGCGAGACGCCCATGGCCAGCGCGGTCTCGTCGACGGTGAGGCCGGCGAAGTAGCGGAGGTGGACGACTTCGGCGAGAAGGGGGTCGTGTGCTTCGAGCGCGGTCATGGCCTGTTCGAGGGCGATCCAGTCGGAAGCGAGCATGTCGGCGGGCGTCGGACCGCCCGACGCCGCTGCCGCCTCTGCCACCTCAAGCGAGACCCGCGAATCGATCACGCCACGTTTGGGACCCTGTCGGGCCCGGGCCCGATCGACGAGGATGCGGCGCATGGCCAGGGCAGCGGCGGCGAAGAAGTGTCGCTTGTCGTGCCAGGGTTTGTCCGTGCCCACCATCTTGAGATAGGCCTCGTGGACGAGGGCGGTGGGGGAGATGGATTGGGCGGCGGATTCGGAGGCGAGTTTGGCTCGGGCGAGAGCGCGGAGGTGGTCGTAGACGAGGGGCAGCAGGTCTGCCATGTTGGTGTTTTCGGACGGACCGGGTGAGGAGGGCGGGGGTTGGGGCGGTTCAAAAGTCATGGAGCATGCCCATTGCCGGTCAATTCGTGGCGTCGATTCGCTTCGGGGCTCGCCTACAGGGGAACGAGGTGCGGCGAGGAGCCACGCCCGCCAGGAGAAAGAAGCATGGTACGTTCATTCGGTCTGCAGACGTGCGTTCGATCCGTGTTGTCTGTGGTCGGTGCGTCGTTGGGGCTGACGGGGGTGATGGTGACGCCCGCAGCGGCGCAGGGATCGGGCATGGGCGTGAGCGTGGAACAGTTCATGCACACGGGCATTCCGCTCACGCACTCGACGTCGGGGCGGTTCTTCTCAAGGCCGACGGAATACAACCGATGGGGCCTCGGGGGGGCTTACTTTGGAACCTCGCTGTTCGTGGCGACTGATGGGTTGACGTACACCGATTCCGCGAGCGGCGTGGAACTGGCGACGGCCGGCGGGCGGGTGACGGTCAGCTCGCCGTGGGCGTATTCGGCCAACGTGCAGTCGCAATGGCGCGGCTCTGAATATGCGGTCACACCCGGCACCACGTGTTGGGGCAGCGTGCTGATCGACACGCGGGGGTGGCTCTACGAGATCGCGACGGTTGGATTCCAGGTGAACTCGTCGGATTACTCCACGCTCTACACGTTGCGGATCGGCAAGCACGGGTCTACGTGGCGGATGGCATCGGATCAACGGTACACCTCGTCGGGCACGCCGTTGCCCCTGGAGATCGACGTGCCGTTGGCGCCGGGATACGGGCCGCATGCAGGCGTGGTCCTGATGCTGTTCAAATTCGAATCGTCGCCGACGGGCGTGGCGACGGTGTCGACATGGCTGAATCCGCCGTTGGGGGGTTCGTTGCCGCCGCCATCGGGGGTGGCGAGCGGCTGGCGCATGCCTCTGGGCATCGAAGCGATTGTCTTGACGGCGTGGGGGGATGCGCCCGGGTTCGACGAACTGAGACTGGGGCCGACGGCGGCGTCGGTGCTGCCTCAAAAGACGATGACGCTGTCATGCCTCGAGGGGGGCGACGGAACTCGGTACGAAGTGGTCGCGACGCCCAGGCCAATCACGTGGACGCAGGCCCGCGACATGGCGGCGGCGATGGGCGGCCGTTTGGTCGACCTCAATACCCAAGCCGAGCACGACCTGGTGGCCACCAACGTCTTTGCACGCGAGGATGTCTGGTGGCAGTACCCCGACGAGTGGGCGTCGACGGCCGACTACCGCGGCCTGTGGATCGGTGCTCGTCGCGACAACGCCGCGACGCACGACCATGCGAGCGGGTGGTCTTGGGAAGGGGGACAACCGTGGTCGTTCGCCGCGTGGGCCCCGGATGCGTCGTTGAGCGACTACGCCCCTGGGTACGACCACGCGATCCTCCGGTCGACGTGGGGTGCCGATGGGCCGTTGTGGATGCCCACGCCGGACAACGGTTTCGACCGGGTGAGGGGCTTCGTGGTGGAGTACCCCGGCACGGTCAGCGGGCGGATGCCGGACGTGGTGATCCGAGGATCGCTTCCGGCCACCCTCACGATCAGCGCGACGCTTCCCTCAGGCTCGACGGCGCTGCAATGGACGCGAGGCGGCTGGCCGATGCAGGATGGATGGCGGCCCGGCGGCGGCCTTGTGACGGGCGTGACGACGAGCCGACTCGAGATCATGGAGCCCTCGATCTCGGACATCGGTGAGTACCGGCTCGAGGCGCGAAACGAGTGCGGCAACCCAGTCTCGATGTCGGTGCTTGTCCGTGTCGATGCCACGAACGAACCGTTCGCGGCGTGCGGACTCAACCGGATCTATCGAGTGGTGGTCGATGCGTCGGGGGCGGTGACGTCGCAACAGGCTCGCGATGACGCATGGTCATCCGGCAGCTCTCTCGTTTCGATCCTGAATGAGTCGCAGCAGCGGATGATCGACTCGATCACGGGTGACCCGTCCCTGTGGGCGATTGATGCCCAAGGCGAGGCGGTGGGCCCGTGGATCGGAGGGAGGAAGTACCAGAACGACTGGTCCTGGATTTGGCCGGACTGGAACTACGAGTGGTGGACGAACTGGTTGCCGGGTGCTCCGCACGCCGGGTACGACGACAGCGCATCGATGTACCTTCGGCGCTCGTCGTCGGGGACATACGCGACCCAGTGGGCCGACATGCTCGCCTTCGAGGAGTCGGAACCGGACCGAACGCTTCCCAAGGCGTATGTGATGGAGTGGAACACGCCCTTCACCTCCGGCTACCAGTCGAGCCAGCCGCACGTCGAGTGCGGCGAGCACCTCGTCCTCGAGGCGCCCCTCTCGACACATGGCGTCGCAGGTACCGTCTACTGGAATGGCCCCTCTGGTCTGTTGCAGGACGGCATCACGGCCGGCGGCACCACCATCACCGGAGCCGGCACGACCCGTCTTGAGTTGAGTTCGATCTCGCCGGCGGATGCGGGTGCGTACTACCCCCTGTTCTCCGTCAGCACCTCGGTGGTGAACACGTGCCTTATGTGGGGCCCGTATTTCTCATTGACGGTCGGCGAATGCACGCCCGCCTGCCCCGCCGATTTCAACCAGGACGGCGGCGTCGACGGGGGTGACATCGACAGCTTCTTCATCGCGTGGGAATCGGGCGATTCGGCCGCCGACGTGAACCTTGATGGCGGCGTCGACGGCAGCGACGTGGATGTCTTCTTCGTGGCGTGGGAGAACGGCGGCTGCTGAGACCGCCGGGAAGATCGAAGTCGAGATCGACGTTCGTGCGGCTTCTCGTGGGGCCGCACGACGTCGTTTTTGGGGGTGGGCGCGGGTGGCGCTCTTCCACGGGTTTCCCTCACCCGCGTTGCGGGTTCGGTCACCCGTGGCAACATTC
>JBAXFU010000069.1:0-17437 GCA_037139735.1 Phycisphaerae bacterium | reverse complement strand
CTCGTGCGGCCTGTCCTCGTTGAACTCCTCGCGGAAGCCGTTGAATCGTCGCTGTCGGTCCCTCATGCTCCGTGCAGGAGGACACGCCGTCTCCGCCTCCAGCATCCTGTGCAGGCGTTCATTGCGGCGACCACCACCCCAGCCAGGCACGGGCCATCACCGCGGCCTTGGCGACGGTGGTGACACGCGCCCGCCCCCGCACGCACAGCCGCGGGTCGGACGCGATGGAAGCCAGTACGCGTCGGTAAATCGCGGTCATGGCCCACAGCGAGCCGGCACAGGCAGGAGCGACCAGGCCGTCAAGCTCGCCCGAGGCGTCGTACCGCTCCCGTGCCATCGCGATCAGTTCGGCCGTGGCGGCGCGGCACGCCGCATCCGATCGCCACGCCAGCAGCGAGTCCTGATCGAGCCCGTGCCGTGCCAGCACCTCTCGCGGCACGTAACACCGAGGCGAGGCTTCCTCCTCGCCGCCACGCGCGTCGACGCCGATGTCGCGCAGAATGTTGGTGAGTTGAAAGGCGATGCCCCGCATGGCGGCCATCCTCATCGCCTCGTCGCGACGTGCCGGGTCCTTGACGCCCCAGATCGTCACGCACACCTCCCCCACCGTGCCGCCCACGCGATAGCAGTATCGAAGCAGGTCGTCGAGCGTGTCGTACCCATGGTGGTCGACGTCCTCTCGCATGCCCTCGATCATCTCGAGAATGAGCCGCGGCTCGATGCTGCACGTGCGGATCGCGGAGCGAAAGGCGGGCCAGAAGTCGGTGTCGTCGGGACGATTCGCGGCTCCCGACAATGCACCGTGCGTGCGTGCCGCGAGTTGCTCGAGCGCGACGCGACGCGACGCCTCGTCGGGCGCTTGATCGATGCAGTCGTCGGCGTGACGCATCCACGCGTAGCAGGCGTACAGATGCACCCGCCGATCGGGCGGCGTGAGTCGCATGCCGTAGTAGAAGTTCCTCGCCTTGGCCCGCACGATGGCGGCGCAGCAGGCATCCGAGGCCGCGATGGCCTCGGCGGAGACGTCGATCACTCGTCGCGGGGCGGTCGACACGCGGGCGATGGTACGGCCGGCGGGTCAGAGTCTCGCGCGGGCGGCCTCGATGGCCTTGGCCACGTGCGTCGAGCCGGTGGCGCCGAACACCTCGCGACGGGCCATGCCCGATTCGATCGCCACGTACGCGAAGACGTCGGGCCCCGCGGCGGGCGCGAACCGGCGCAACTCCTCGAGCGGAAGTTCCTCGATGGCCTTGCCCCGCGAGATGGCGTGACGGACCGCCGCCCCCACTTCCTCGTGGGCCTGCCGGAAGGGCACGCCCTTGGACACCAGGTAGTCGGCGAGGTCGGTGGCGTTGGAGTAGCCCCCCGCCGCCGCACGGCGGCACGCCTCTCGCCGCACCTTGATGGTGTCGAGCATGCGGGGCACGATCCGCAGCGACATGGACAGGTTGTCCATCGCGTCGAAGAGGGGCTCCTTGTCTTCCTGGAGATCCTTGTTGTACGCGAGGGGCAGCCCCTTCACCGTGGTGAGCAGCGCAACGAGCGCGCCGTTCACGCGACCGGCCTTGCCCCGGATGAGTTCGGCGGCGTCGGGGTTCTTCTTCTGGGGCATGAGCGACGAGCCGCTGGCGACGGCGTCGTCCATCTCGACGAACCCGAACTCCTGCGAGGAGTAGAGGACGAGATCCTCGCCCAGTCGCGAGAGGTGGGCGGCCGTCAGGGCGCACGCCGCGAGCGTCTCGATGACGAAGTCGCGGTCGCTCACGGCGTCGAGACTGTTGCGGGTGGGCTCGGCGAAGCCGAGGTCTCGAGCGAGCGTCTCGCGATCGACCTGATAGGCGGTGCCCGCCAACGCGCCCGAGCCCAGCGGGCAGACGTTGACGCGGGCGCGGGCGTCGCGCAGGCGTGCCGCGTCGCGTTCGAACATCTCGGCGTAGGCCAAGGCCCAGTGCGCAAAGAGCACGGGCTGCGCCCGCTGCAGGTGGGTGTAGCCGCTGACGACGGTGCCGGCCTCGCGGGCGGCGAGGTCGATGAGCGATCGCCTGGCGTCGCGCAGTTCCGCGAGCCGGGCGTCGATCTCGTCGCGCGTCCACAAGCGAAGGTCGGTGGCGACCTGATCGTTGCGGCTGCGGCCGGTGTGGAGCTTCTTGCCCAGCGGGCCGACCTTCTCGATGAGGCGCGACTCGACCCACGAGTGGATGTCCTCGGCGTCGCTCCTGGCCGGCAGCGTCGGGTCGGCCTCGACCTCGGCCGCAAGCCCGGCGAGCGCGGCCTCGAGCGAGGCGAGCTCCTCGGCGGAGATCACCCCGGCGCGGCGGATGGCCTTGGCCCAGCCGACCGAACCGGCGATGTCCTGCCTCGCGAGGCGATAGTCGAAGCGGAGCGAGTCGTTGAACTGCTTGAAGAGCGCGTCGGGACCGGACTCGAATCGACCACCCCAGAGGGCCATGGCGGGTTCACTCCTGATGCGGAACTCGACGGAACGTCACTTGGCCTGGCCGCGGGCCTTGAGGGCGCGGATGCGTTCGGGCAGGCTGAGCAGCTTGATGAAGCCGCCGGCGTCTTTTTGGTCGTAGATCTCGCCCTGCTCGAAGGTGACGATGTTCTCGGCGTAAAGCGAGTTGGGGCTGCGGCGTTGCACGGCGGTGGCGTGCCCCTTGAAGAGTCGCACCACGACCTCGCCGTCGAGCTTCTCGGCGATCTTCGAGGCGCATGCCCACAGGGCCTCGCGGAGGGGCGTGAACCAGCGGCCGTCATAGACCAGCTCGGCGAAGGTGAGGCCCAGGTGATCGCGGTAGTGGCGGGTCTCGCGGTCGAGCACGAGCTCCTCGAGGCCGCGGAGGGCCTCGACGATGACGGTGCCGCCCGGGGTCTCGTAGAGCCCTCGCGACTTCATGCCCACGCGCCGATTCTCGACGAGGTCGACGCGGCCCACGCCGTGGCGTCCCGCGGTGACGTTGAGCGAGGCGATGATCTCCTCGCCGCTCATGGTCTTGCCGTTGAGGGCGCGAGGACGGCCCTGCTCGAAGCGGAGGGTGACATCCTCGAACTGGTCGGGGGCCTTGTCGGGGCTGCAGGTGAGCATGTACGCGTCCTCGGGGGGCGCGTTCCAGGGGTTCTCGATCGAGCCGCCCTCGTGGCTGATGTGCCAGAGGTTGCGGTCGCGCGAGTAGATCTTGGTGGCCGAGGCCGTCGTCGGGATGTTGCGGGCCTTGAGATAGTCGAGCATCGCGAGACGGCCCGAGAGCTTCCAGCGATCGTCGCGCCAGGGGGCGATGATCTCCAGCTCGGGCGCGAGGGCGGCATACGCCGACTCGAAGCGAACCTGGTCGTTGCCCTTGCCGGTGCAGCCGTGGGCGACGGCGGTGCACCCGGTCTTCTTGGCGACCTCGACCTGCGCCTTGCCCAAGACGGGGCGGGCGATGGCGGTGCCCAGCAGGTAGCGGCCCTCGTAGATGGAGCCGGCGATGATGGTCGGGAAGACGAAGTCCTCGACGAACTCGCGCTTGAGGTCGACGACGTGGCACTCCTTGGCGCCCGAGTTGATGGCCTTCTGCTCGACGCCGACGAGTTCGTCGGCGCCCTGGCCGACGTCGCCCACGACGCAGATCACCTCGGCGTCCATGTTTTCGACGAGCCAGGGAACGATGCAGGAGGTGTCAAGGCCGCCGGAGTACGCGAGCGCGATCTTCTTCTTCATGGTGTCGGGTCGTCGATGGAGGTGCGAACGGAATCGAACGGGAACGGTGACGGACGATCAGGCCTTGCCGAACAGGTGCAGCAGCAGCGCGTTTTGTGCGTGCATGCGGTTCTCGGCCTGGTCATAGACGATGGAGGAGGGCGCGTCGATCACCTCGTCGGTGACCTCGACGCCTCGCTGGGCGGGGAGGCAGTGCATGAAGAGCGAGCCGTGCGGGAACCGCTTGCCCGTCACGCCCTTGGAAGCGCGGCTCATCAGCGACGCGTCGATGCAATACTCGGCGAAGACGGCGCGGCGCTCGTTGGCCTGGTCCGACTGGCCCATGGAGACCCACACGTCGGTGTAGACGGCGTGGTGCCCCTCCACCGCCGCCGGATCGTGGCTGAAGGCCAGCGTGCTGCCCTGGGTGCGGGCGTTGGCGAGGCACTCCTCGACCACCGAGGGCGTGGGCTCGTAGCCCTTGGGCGTCACGACGGTCATGTCGACGCCCAGCATGGTGGCGGCGTGCATGAGCGAGTGGCAGACGTTGTTGCCGTCGCCCACCCACGCCAGCCGCACGCCCTCGAGCCCGCCGGGACGCTCCCAGAGCGTGAAGAGGTCGGCCAGGCCCTGGCAGGGGTGGTACAGGTCGGAGAGGGCATTGATGACAGGAATGTCGCACCATGCCGCGAGTTCCTCGCAGGTGCGATGGGCATAGACGCGGGCCACCACGCAGTCGACCCAGCGTTCGAGGTTGCGGCCGTAGTCCTTGACAGCCTCGCGTTCGCCGATCTTCTGGGCGGCGTGGTCCATGTAGAGCGAGGTGCCGCCCATGGCGTTGATGCCCGTCTCGAAGGAGATGCGGGTGCGCAAGCTGGCCTTCTCGAAGAGCAGCACGATGGTGCGGCCGTCGAGGGCCTTGCGGAAGGGCTTGATGTCGCGCTTGCACCGCTGGGCGGTGCGGAAGATCGCGAGGATCTCGTCGCGGGTGAGGTCGGAGAGGGTGAGCAGGTCGCGACCGGCCAGCGACGTCTTCGGAGCGGTACGGCGGGCGGGGGCGGCCTTCTTGCCCGCGGTGCTGCGGCTGACGGTCTTCCGGCTCGCGCTCGTGCGGCTCGCGGTCTTCTTGGTTGCCTTCTTTGCCATGGGGATGACCTGCCTGCTGCCGCGTGTGCCAAATGGGGAGGGGCCGACCGGAACGCTCCGGCGTTCAGCCCAGGCCCTGGGTGCGTCCGGAGCGATCCGACGCGTTCAGCCCGGGCGTGGGGCCCCAAGAATACGCGTCCCGACCGGCTTGGCGTCGATCCACGCCTCGAGGGCCGCGGGCGCGTTGCCGTCGAGGATGACCACGGGCGCGCCACTGGCCGAGGAGGCCTCGATGGCCGCCCGGACCTTGGGAATCATCCCGCCGCTGATCACGCCTTGCTGCACCAGCGACTCGATCGCCGCACCGTCCAACTCCGGGATCACCTGCTTCTGGGCGTCAAGCACGCCCGGCACGTCGGTGAGCAGGACCAGGGCCGACGCCCCCAGCAGCGTCGCCGCCCCTGCGGCGGCATCGTCGGCGTTGACGTTGAGGAACCCGCCCTCGCGATCGATGCCGATCGAGCAGAGGACCGGCAGGAACCCTTCGCGAACAAGCGTGTGAAGGAGGCGACCGTCGCCCCCGCCGGCCATCTCGCCCACGCGGCCGGGGTCGAAGGCGTACCGGGTGGCCTTGCGGGTGGGCACGGCGTTGCCGTCGCCCAGGCACAGGCCCACGGGCATCGCGCCCGCCGCGAGCAGGGACCCCACCAGCGACTTGTTCACGCTGCCCGCGAGCACCGCGGCGATCTGCTCGACCTGATCCTCGGGGGTGATGCGGATGCCCTCGCGTCGCTCGGTCGAGAACCCGAGCTTGGCGAGGTGGCGATCGACGGCCTTGCCGCCGCCGTGCACGAGGATGACGCCACCCGCGTGGCGGCGTGCGAGCGAGGCCACGGACTTCCAGAGCCCCGGCTGCGAGCGTTGCTCCTCGAGGGTGGTGCCCCCGATCTTGATGACGACCGGTCCTGATCCGAGGGTGTGGGTCATGAGGCGGCCTCGCAGGAAAGCAGGCCGAGCCGCTCGTCGAGGCCGAAGCGGGCGTTCATGGCCTGCACGGCCTGGCCCGCCGCCCCCTTGACGAGGTTGTCGACCGCGCTGGCGATGATCATGTGCGGCTGGCGCGGGTCGATGGCCCAGCCGAAGTCGCAGAAGTTGGTGTGACGAACGTCGGCGATGGAGGGCCACACGCCGGCGGGGCAGCGACGCACGAAGGGTTCGTCGCCGTAGGCCTCGTGGTAGAGGGCCTCGATGCGGGCCCGGTCCCAGCCCGGGGCGAGATCGACGTGGATCGTCGAGAGGATGCCCCGCTCGTACGCGCCGAGGTGGGGCGTGAAGAGCGTGGGCGTGTTGGCGTACGCGTCGATCTCGGGGTTGTGGCGGTGCGAGAAGACGCCGTAGGGCTGGAGACTGACCTCGCAGAAGAGCGAGCCCTGCTTGAGGGCGCGTCCCGCGCCGCTGACGCCGCTGGTGGAATCGATGATGACGCGTCGGGGCGTGCCGGAGGCCTCGGCGGCGATGGCGCCCGCCCTCGCGAGGGGCGCCAAGGGCAGAATGGCCGACGTGGGGTAGCACCCGGGGACGGCGACGAGCGAGGCCCCGCGAATCTGGCTTCGGAAGAGCTCGGGCAGGCCGTAGACGGCATGGGCGAGCAGGTCGGGGTGCGAGTGGGTGAAGCCGTAGTGAGCCGGGTATGCCGCGGGATCCTTGAAACGAAACGCGGCGGAGAGGTCGAGCACGCACGGCGCGACCTTGAGCATGGGTGCGGCGAGGGACTCGCTCACCTCGTGAGGCGTGGCGAGGAAGACGGCATCGGGCTCGAGGCGGGCGATGGCGTCGATGTCGGTGGCCAGCACGGGGAGGTCGAGCCGCCCGCGGAAGCGGGTGAAGATCTCCGAGAAGCGTTGCGACTTGCCCCCTTCCTCGCGTTTGGCCGAGCCGAAGAGGCCGACGACGCGTGCGGCGGGGTGCGAGAGGAGCAACGCGACGAGTTCGGCTCCGCTGTAACCGGCCGCCCCGACGACGGCGACCTTGAGGGGATGGGAGACGGACGCGGGGTGGGCACACTGGACAGTCATGGGGGTCGCTCGCGATGGCCCGCGGCCACGCCGCGGCATGCATCCCCGGGAGGGGGGCGGGAGTGTAGCGAGGGGCGACGGGCCGCAGGAACGTCACAGGCGTCACAGGCGGTCGTCGCCGGCCGGTCGAGGGCGATCCGACGGGAGACACCGAACTTGGGCGATCGTCGGGCCGATGGATGCGACGAGGAGCACCCGACCATGAGCACGCCATCGCCCACGCCCAACACGACCACCCCTCCCGCCGCCTCGAGCGGCCCGCCCGTGCGGAGCCAGTTCGCGAGCGATCCGGAGATGCGGGAACTCGTGATGATGTTCGTGGAGGAGCTTCCGCAGCGGATGCAGGCGCTGACCGACGCGCTCAAGGCCCAGCAGTGGGACGTGGTGCACCGGATCTCGCACCAGCTCAAGGGGGCGTCGGCGGGGTACGGGTTCCCGACGGTGGGCACGGCGGCGGCCAAGGTGGAAGACGTGGTGAAGGCCGGCCCGATCGCGACGCAGCAGAGCCTGGCTCAGCTGACCGAGTCGGTCAACCAGCTCACCGGTCTGTGCAAGCGCGTGATGGCCTGATCGCCGCGTCCGCTCCCTCCGTTGTCTCGATTCACGGCCCACTGGTCCCGATGACGCACGACACCGTCCCACAACCCGAGGCGCGACCCAGGGTCCTCATCATCGACGACCTGGTCGACGTGCACCGCCTGATCTCGGTGCGGCTCCGCGCCGAGGGGCTCGACTTCTTCGGCGCGTTGACCGGCGAGGATGGTCTCGCCAAGGCGGCCTCGGAACTGCCCGCCCTCATCCTGCTCGACCTCGAGTTGGGGGTGCTGCACGGGCTGACGGTGCTCAAGGAACTGAAGGCCTCGGCCGCGACGCAAGACATTCCCGTGATCATCATCTCGGGAAACCAGCACGCGCACGAGAAGGTCAAGGCCTTCGAACTCGGCGCGGTCGACTACGTGACCAAGCCCTTCGAGATGACCGAACTAAGGGTCCGCATCCGGCAGGCGCTCAAGATGCGCTACCTCCTGCAGATGCTGGCCCAGCGGGCGCAGGTGGACGGCCTGACCGGGCTCTGGAACCGGGCGTTCTTCAACAAGCGATGGGCCGAGGAGGTCGAGCGTTCCCACCGGCACCACCACGCGCTGGCGGTCGCGATGCTCGACATCGACCACTTCAAGTCGATCAACGACACCTACGGACACTCCGCCGGCGATGCGGCCCTGCAGGGCGTCGCCAAGATCATCCAGCGCTGCTGCCGCAACCACGACCTGGTCTGTCGCTACGGCGGCGAGGAGTTCGTGATCGTGATGCCCGAGACGTGCCCCGCCGACGCCGCCATCATGGGCGAACGCATCCGGCACGCGATCGAACTCGAGCAATGGCCTCGCCACCCGCAGCGGCGGCTGACCGCGTCGATCGGGATCTGCGGGCTCTCCACGTCGGACGGCGCCACCGCCGAATCGATCGTCGAAAAGGCCGACCAGAATCTTTATGAGGCCAAGCGCACCGGCCGCAACCGCGTCATCTGGACCGATGCGTCGGCCCCGCCCGCCAGCGGCGGCATGGCCGCCTGACCGCGCGGGGCGTTTCGCCGCGACCGCATCCCGACCCGGGGTCGCTCCTCAACCGCTCCGGCCGACGGTCACCTGCTGCACCTGGCCCGCCGCGACCTTCTCCCAACCGCTGCCGAGTTCGCCCACGGGGTCGGGGGGAATGATCTCGACCTTCTTCTCGCCGAGCCTGGCCTGTCCCGAGAGCACGCGGGCCTGGAAGGCCAGGCACTCCTCGAGCAGCTTGGCGAGGATCTGATCCTCGGGCACGTTGGCGACCCGCTCGCCCTGCACGTAGATGATGCCGCGACGATCGCCCGCGAAGACGGCCACGTCCGCGCCCTCGGCCTCGCCGGGCCCGTTGACGATGCACCCCATCACGGCGACCTTCATCGGGACCTTGACCTCCTCGGCGAGCTTCTTGCGAACCTCCTGCACGAGGGTGAAGAGGTCGACCTGGATGCGGCCGCACGTGGGGCAGGCGATGAGATCGACGCCCTTGCGGGGTCGGAGCCCCAGCGAGTAGAGCAGCTCGAGCCCGTCCTCGACCTCGTACACCGGGTCGCTGGCGTAGGAGATGCGGAGCGTGTCGCCGATGCCGTTGACCAGCAGGCCCGACAACGCGGCGATGCTGCGGATGGCGCCCGTCTCCCGCGGGCCGGCGTGCGTGACGCCCAGGTGCAGCGGATGCTCGAAGCGACGCGAGATCTCCGTGTACGCGTCGACCACGAGCGAGGCGTCCATGCTCTTGGCCGAGATGGTGATGTCGCGGAAGTCCTCCTCGTAGAAGATGTCGAGGTACTCCTCGAGCTTGGCGATCATGATCGCGAGCATCGAGCCGTGCTTGTGCTCGCTGAAGACCTTGCCGAGTTCCCGCATCCGCTTCTGCTTGTCCTTGCGCTCGATGATCGAGCCCTCGTTGACCCCAACGCGGATGGGCAGGCCCTTGGCCTTGCACGCTCGGATCACCTCGACCACCTGCGCCTTGTCCTGGATGTTGCCGGGATTGAGGCGGATCTTGTGGACGCCCGCCTCCACCGCCTCGAGGGCCCGCTGGAAGTGGAAGTGCACGTCGGCGACGATCGGCACCCTCACCTGGGGCAGGATGTGCCGCAACGCCTCGGTGTCCTTCTTCTCCGGCACGGCCACGCGGACGACGTCCGCGCCCGCCGCGGCGAGCTTGTGGATCTCCCGAACGCATGCATCGACGTCGTGCGTGTACCCCGCGGTCATCGTCTGGACGCTGACGGGCGCGGGCGTGGTCGGGCGGCCGTCGGCGCCGGGGAGCCCGCCGCCGAGCGCGACGCGGCCGACGCGGTCATCCCCCAGGATCACTTGACGAGTTGGTCTGCGAGGTTGCATGGTCTTGGGAGGGTATGAGGCCGATGGCCGGGCGAACCGTCCTTACACTCCCGCCATGTCGCGATTCCTCGCCTGCCTCGTCGCCGTGGCGGCCCTGGCCGCCCACACCCCCGCCGACCCGGTCTTCCGCGTCACGCTGCCGGCGTCGGCCGCCGAAGGACCCGTGTCGGGCCGGCTCGTGATCGCCTTCATCAGCGACGCGGCCGCCGACCTCAAGGACGAAGACCCCAACAACGCCCCGTTCTCGGACAATCCCCAGCCGCTCCTGGGAACCGACGTCAAGAACCTGGCTCCGGGCGCGAGCGTCGAGCCCGTCGCCTTCGACATGGTCAACCTGGCGAAGGTTGACGCCTTGTCGGGCACCTACCGCGTGGCGGCCCGACTCATCACCACCCGGCAGTCGAGCTCCTGGCGCCGCGACCGCGGCAACCTCCACGGCCCCGCCGTCACCGCCACCTTCAAGCCAGGGACGTCGCCGGTGATCGAGCTCACGCTCGACCGCGCCACCGAGGGGCTCGAGTGGCCCGCCGCCCGCGCGTCGGAGCTCGGCGTGTCGCTCATCGAGGCGAAGTCGAAACTCCTGAGCGAGTTCCATGGACGCGACGTCATGCTCCGCGCCGCCGTCACGTCGCCCGTCAAGCCTCGCGACGGAGCCAAGCTCGGCGCCATCTACGTCGTGCCGGGCTTCGGCGGCAGGCACGTCGACGCCATCGCCGCCGCCGCGGCCCGCGCCGCCTCCACCGGCATCGACGCCGAGCTGGCGGCCAGCACCCGCCTCATCATGCTCGACCCCGAAAGCCCCAACGGTCACACGCTTTTCGCCGACTCGGCGAACAACGGCCCCTGGGCGAGGGCGCTCGTCGAGGAACTGATCCCGGCGATCGAGGCGAAGTTCGCCGATCTCGATCGGAGGCCCGAGGCCCGGATCGTGACGGGACACTCCAGCGGCGGGTGGTCGTCGCTCTGGCTCGCCCTGACGCACCCGGAGACCTTCGGCGCGTGCTGGTCGACGTCGCCCGACCCCGTCGACTTCCGCCGCCTCGAGTTGATCGACATCTACGCCCAGAAGTCCGCGTACCAACTCGTCGAGTCGGACGAATCGTTCGGCAACCCGCTGCGGGAGAGTCGCTTTGCGCCGGTGAACATCGGCGATCGAGGCGAGGTGCGGGTCGAGTTCGGCGGGCGGCCGCGGGTGATGGCGCTGGGCAGCTTTCGGTCGGGCGGCCGCTGCGTCATGACCGTCGAGCGAGAGACCAGGTCCGAGGACGTCCTGGGACCGGACAACACCTCCGGGCAACAGTGGGATTCGTGGATGGCGGTCTTCGGGCCCCGCAACGAGCGAGGCAACCCCGCCGCGTTGTTCGATCCCGTCACCGGCGTCATCGACCGCAAGGTCGCGGAGGCGATGCGGGCCTACGACATCTCGGCTCGCCTCGCGGGGAACCCTGTCGCCATCGGCAAGCTCTTTCGCGAGCGGATCCGCCTGGTCGTGGGCGAGTCGGACAGCTTCTACCTCAACGAAGCCGTTCGGCTGCTCAAGACGGAACTCGACCGCCGCTACCCGCCTCAAGCCCCCGACATCGAGTTGGGTTCGATCGAACTCGTGCCGGGCGCCGACCACTCGACCATCCGGCGGAGCGAGCGTGTCCGCGGGTTCCCTCGCGAGATGCTGATGCACCTGCAACGCTACGAGATCGCGCCGCGGCCCGCCCCCTGAGACGCGTGGTCCTCGTCCACGTCGACCACCAGCACCCCGCGTCCGTCGGGGGATTCGAGTCGCTTGAACGGCGCGTCGTAGAGACGCCCGAGCCGCTCGGCGTCGAGCAGGTCCTTGGCTGGTCCCGAGCCCGCCACCCGGCCTGCGGCGTCGATCAGCAGCGTCTGATCGGCAAAGGCGCACGCCAACGCGAGATCGTGCAACACCGCCACCACCGTGACGCCGCGGGCGGCCAGCGCCCGCAGCGCCCGCATCGTGTCGACGGCGTGGCGTGGATCCATCGAGGCCACGGGTTCGTCGGCGAGCAGGACCTCGCCCGAGCCATCGCCGTCGCCCAGTTGCGTCAACGCGCGGGCCAGGAGTCCCCGCTGCTGCTGGCCCGCGCTCAGCGAGGAAAACGCGGCGCGAGCGAACGGGGCCAGCCCCACGGCCTCAAGGGCCCGGTCGGCGTTCGACGCATCGCGGCGAGGATCGCCCATGGCGACCATCTCCTCGAGCGAAAACGCGAAGATGGCGTCGCTCCGCTGCGGGACCAAGGCCAGCCGACGCGCCCGCTCGGCCGGCCGCAGGTCGTGAACCGCTCGGCCGCCCAGCAGCACCCGGCCCTTGACGGGCGTCAGCACGCCGAGCAGCACGCGAAGAAGCGTGGACTTGCCCGCCCCGTTGGGCCCCAGCACCGCCGTGACGGCCCCCGGGGCGAAGGCGTGCGACACCCCGTCGAGCACGAGTCGGCCCGGCACGTGCGCCACGCACAGGTCGATCGCCTGGAGCATCGGGGCAAGCGTAGACGTCGGCGGCCCGGCCTCCCGGGCCCGGGGAGGCCCGCCGCACGCCCCGCGGCGTATCCTTGGCTATCGCACCCGGACAACGACCACCCATGAGCACCTCCTCCGACTCGATGCACGCCCCCGTCGCCATCACCACCGTCGCCGTCACGGGCGCCACCGGCTTCGTCGGCCGCGCGATCGTGGCCGAACTGGTCGCCAAGGGGTATTCGGTGCGGGCGCTCGTCCGCGACCGCGAGAAGGCCCGTCGCACGCTTCCCTCGCTGGGCTCCGCGGGTTCGCCGGGCGGCGCGGGCAAGGTGCAGTTGATTGTCGGCGACGTGCTGGATGCGTCGAAGGTCGCCGAACTGCTCAAAGGAGCGCAGGCGTGCATCAACCTCGTGGGCATCATCCGCGAGACGCGTCACGTGGCCACTGGCGCGGCGGTCACCTTCCGCAAGTCGCACGTCGAGGCGACCCGCACGCTGGTGCACGCGTGCGAAGCCGCGGGCGTTCGCCGCTACGTGCAGATGTCCGCCCTGGGAGTCACCCCCAACGGCGTGAGCGAGTACCAGAAGACAAAGTTCGAGGGCGAGGCGATCGTCCGCATGTCGACGCTCGACTGGACGATCTTCCGTCCGGGCCTCATCCACGGCAAGGATGGCGAGTTCGTCCAGCTCATGCGGAGCATCTTGCGTCGCGAGCAGCCTCCGTACCTCTTCGCGCCGTACTTCCAGCGGGGCGTCGAGGACAAGCGGGTTCCCCTGGGCGGCGTCACCTACATCGACCCCAAGGTGCAGCCCGTCGCCGTCGAGGATGTCGCCGCGGCCTTCACGTCGTGCCTGACCAACGCCTCCAGCGTGGGCGAGGTCTACAACCTCGTCGGTTCCGAGACGCTCGACTGGCCCGCCATGCTGTCGTTCATGCGTGACGCCATGCACGCGAGCGGCATCCATCCCTTCGGCATCCCGGCCGAAGCCGCGGCCGTGGCCGCCACCGTCGCCGGTCGCCTGGGCCTGGGCGACGCCGTGCCCTTCGACGCGGGCATGGCTCGCATGGGCGCGCAGGACGCCACGGCCTCGCTCGACAAGGTGCGTGCGGAACTGCACCTCTCGCCCAAGGGCTTCCGCGAGTCGTTCAGTGCGTACGCGGGCTCGCTCTGAGCCGCCCGGCCGTCATTCGACACTGAGGTTGGCGAGGTACTGGTCGAGCGCGGCACGCGCGGCGATCAGGTCCTTCTCGGCCTTGTGCTGCTCTTCGCCCATCGTGTCCAGCCGCGTCTCCTGCTCGGTGAGCTTGGTCATGTACTTGGCGTAGAGCGGGCTGGCCCGATCGATGCTCGTCATGTTGCTGCGAAGCCGGTCCTGATCGACGGTGATGGCCTGTCGCTCCGCGGCGAGCCGAGCCTGACGCTCCTCGACCTCCCGGATGGCGACGGAGAGCTCCCCGGCTCGACGCACGGCCTCGACGACCGGCTCAGACACGGCCGCGCCCTGCTGCCGATAGGCCAGCAGCGACTCGACGTTGGTCGTGATCACCTCGAGTTGCTGCCACATCGTCCGCTCCTGCACCACCTTGAGTTCGACCGACTTCCCGGGCTCGAGATCGAGCGCGAAGCGGTGCAGGGAATCCGTGGTTTCGTAGGGCTTGGCGGGCTGCTTGAGCGTCCAGGCCGGGTCCCTGGGCGACTCGACGATGAGGGTGCGGCCCTGCTTGGCGTCCTTGTTGGCGAAGTGATGCACCGAGGTGCTGGTGGCCAGCGACGTCATCTCGATCATGCCGCGGACGATGCGGAGCCTTTGCACCTGCGCGGCCTGGGTCGACTCGACGCGACCGTCGACCTCGAGGTCGACGCTGTAGGCGAGCAGTCGCTTGTCGCCCGCGGGCACGTGGCCGATCTGCGCATCGCCCGCGTACGTCCCGCCGTCGTAGACCGCGATGGGCCCGGGGAGCAGCTCGATGCCTGCGTCGTTGAGGAGCTCCACGCCGTGCATGGGATGATTCGTCCCCGAGCCGACCGTGAAGATGCTGACGCGGCGGCCCGACATCGGCGAACCGATGATCGGGAGCATCGCCGAGCGTTGACGCTCGACGGTGACGGGGTGATCGAGCCGGAACTCGAAGATCTCGCCGGTGTCGGTGGCCGTGGCCTGCGGGGCCGCGCCGTACTCCATCATCTCGCCCGCGGAGAGCATCGCCTTCTGCGGGGCGGGGGCGCCGGGATACATCGGGGCGGATTCGGCGGCTGGTGCGGCATCGGCCATGTCGCGGCGAGCTCGGACCGCCTTGCCCACCAGGACGTTCTCCCTGCCGCCCGTCATCCCGCCCGCACCGGCGACGGGCGCGCCGGCCTTGTCCTTCTCGCCGCCGGTGCCCCCCTCGAAGATCCGCGGCGCCGCGCCTTGCACCGTCGGCACGGGCAGCATCGGCCTGGTCGCATAGAGGGGCTGGTAGAGGTCCATGCGGAAGCCCACGGGCTGACCCGAGACCAGGGCCAGATCGACATCGGTCCAGTCCTCGTCGGTGGTGTTCTCGACGATGGCCCACCCCTGCATGGAGAGCTTGCTGTTCAGACGCTCCTTGGCCGCGGGATCGCCCTCGGCCTTGCCCAGCGAGCCCTCCGGGAGGATGAGGCGATAACTGGCCTTCCACACCGGGGTTTCCTGCACATAGCCGACGACGACCTCGCGGCGTCCCTCGCCGTTGAACGTCACGTCCACGGCCTTGCTGCGATCGGCGCGGTGCTCGGCCACGGCGGAGAGGGCCCGCTGCAGTTCCTTGGCCAGATCGGCGTCGAGCACCTCGATGTTGGTGGCCACCGAGAGGTTGAGGGACTTGATGCCCTTGCTTGTCGGTGAGGATGTTGAGGAAGGAGACGGGCACCTGTCGGTGAGGATGTTGAGGAAGGAGACGGGCACCGGCGTGGTGGCCTCGCCCAGGGCCTGGGGTCGGGATTCACCGCCGATGACGGTGCCGCTGAAGGCGCCATCCGGGGTGGTGACGGAGACGGGGGCGCCGCGGAGCCGGCCCAGGATGGTGCTCAGGGAGGGTTCGTCGGCGATGTTGATGCCGAAACTGGCGAGCCGCTTGGTGAGCGGATCGCGGGAGGCGTAGCTCACGCCGCCGACCCGGCCCTTGCCGGAGAGGTCGAGCACGACCATCGACTTGAGGAGATCGTTGATCTGTTCGGTGTCGAAACGAAGCTGGACGGTCGTGGTCCCCTCCACTTGGCCGCGGCGTTGGAAGGAGCCGACGCCCGAGCGGTAGAGCGTGATGGACCGAATGGGCAGTTGGCTGGGCTTGACTTCGCCCGCAAGGCGGCCCGCGGCCGGGAGCCCGGCGGCGGAAGCGACCGAGGAGGGCAGAGCCCCCCCTGTGAGGACGGCGAGCAGGACAAGGGCCGAAGCGCGAGTGGAACGGAACATGGTCGGGAACTCCGGTTGGGTTCGTGCGTCACAGCAGACGCCGGGCATGGCCGGACGGCGCGTTGTCGTCCAGTATCGACCCGGTTGTACTCGTCGCATGAAATGCGGTTCTCGCGTGTTGCGCAGCGGTGACGAAGCAAGGCCCGGGAGCCTTCGCGTGCATCGCGCGTGCAACTGCAAGGCCCGCGGCGTACGATCCACCCTCACGCATTGCCCACGGAAGGGCACTGCGTCGAGCACGATGTCGGACCACCATTCCCCGGAGCACGATCGATGAACATCCAGACCCTCCTCCGTTCGACCTTCCTGGCCGCGTGCGTGTGCACCACGGGCGCGTGGGCGCAGACCTCGGCGCAGCCCCCCGCCGCGCCGGCGAACCCCGTGACGGGCGAACCCTCCAAGCAGGAGGCCCCCAAGACCGACGCCAAGAAGGACGCGCCCAAGACGGACGCGCCGGCGAAGGCCGAGCCCGCGAAGGAGCCCTTCGTGTACATCCACATGAAGACCTCGATGGGCGACATCTACATGGAACTCAACGGCGAGAAGGCCCCCATCAGCACCGAGAACTTCTGCCGCTACGTCGACAAGGGCTTCTACGAGGGCACCATCTTCCACCGCGTGATCAACGGCTTCATGATCCAGGGCGGCGGACTCACCGCCGACCTCAAGCAGAAGCCCGGCGACCCGCCGATCGCCAACGAGTGGAAGAACGGCCTGAAGAACGTCCGCGGCTCGTTGGCGATGGCTCGCACCAACGTCGCCGACAGCGCCACGTCGCAGTTCTTCATCAACGTCGTCGACAACGGCTTCCTCGATCAGGCTCGTGACGGTGCGGCCTACGCCGTCTTCGGCAAGGTCATCGCCGGCATGGATGTCGTGGACAAGATCCGCGCGGTCCGCACCGGCAATGGCGACGTGCCCGTCACGCCCGTCGTGATTGAGAAGGTCAGCCGCATCTCGAAGGCCGAGGCCGACAAGGCCGCCGCCCCCGCCGCGGCTCCGGCGACGCCCGCCCCGGCGGCCGCTCCCGCCCCGGCGCCAGCCAAGTAAGACCCCGGCGCCGCCAGCCCATCGCTCCAGAGACCGGCCCTGAAGATCACCCCCACCCCCGCCCCACCGGCGGGGGTTTTTCATGCGGGTTCCCGATCCCGCGGCATGACTCGGTTGCGCTACCATCGGCCCGCCTCGTTAACCCTCCCAGGAACCTGCCATGAAGATCCTCATGAAGACGTCGAAGGGCGACATTCACCTCGAACTGGACGAGAAGACCGCGCCCGTCAGCGTCGCCAACTTCTGCACCTACGCGGCTGAAGGCCACTACGACGGCACGATCTTCCACCGCGTCATCCCGGGCTTCATGATCCAGGGCGGCGGCTTCGCGCCCGACATGCGCCAGAAGACCGCCAAGCAACCCATCCGCAACGAGTGGCGGAACGGTCTCAAGAACAAGCGCGGCACCATCGCCATGGCGCGTCTGGGCGGCAACCCCGACTCGGCCACCTGCCAGTTCTTCATCAACGTGAAGGACAACGCCTTCCTCGACCAGCCGCAGCCCGACGGCGCGGCCTATGCCGTCTTCGGCCACGTGACCTCCGGCATCGAGGTCGTCGACGCCATCGTCGCGGTCAAGACCAAGTCGCACGGTCCGCACGGCGACGTGCCGGCCGAGGCGATCGTCATCGAGAAGATCTCGCAGATCCCCGGCTGAGGCGGAGCCGATTCGCTCCCGATTCCGTTGCTTCTCACTTGGGCTCGGCGGCTTTGGGCTCGGCGGCCTTG